>NZ_JBHUGH010000012.1:0-276770 GCF_042681825.1 Halodurantibacterium flavum | reverse complement strand
GAAAAACAGACCAAACCGCCCGCATATCCCTTCAAAAAAAAACAACAATGTCAAAGAGCAAAAGACAAAAACAAACGAGCAAACGCCACAAAGCAGCGCCACCCGCATGCATCCATCCAGAAAACCAAACCGAGAACAACAAGCCCCCGGCCCGGTGAAGGCGTATCTAGCGAGTCGTCGCGGGGCTTGCAAGAGGCATTCGTCAAAATAATCACTCTTGCCCCTGGCGCGCCCTGCCTTCTTGGCCGGCGGCCTTTACGGGCCGAACGGATCGGTTGCGACAGCCGCCAAGGCGGTGTGGTATTCCGCCAAAAGACGCCCAGCCAGATCGCCGGCGGCCGGAAGATCGCCGATTCCGCCCACACCCTGACCCGCGGACCAGACCGTTTTCCAGGCCTTTGCCTCGCTCGCCATGTCCATGCGGCCATGGGCCGGCAGGTTGTCGGGATCGAGCCCCGCGCGCACCATGCTGGGGCGCAGGAAATTGGCATTCACGCCCGAGATCGCCGAGGTATAGAGAATATCTGCGGCCTGCGAGGACAGGATCATGTCCTTGTATTCAGCGTCGACCATCGCCTCCCGGGTGGCAAGCATCCGCGTTCCGAGATAGGCCATGTCGGCCCCCATCATCCGCGCGGCGAGGATCTGCGCCCCCGTGTTGATCGCGCCCCCAAGCACGACCGTTCCGTCGAAAACCGCCCTGATCTCGTTCACCAACGCAAAGGGGCTCATCGTGCCGGCATGTCCGCCCGCGCCGGCAGCGACCGCGATGATGCCATCCACCCCGGCCTCGGCCGCCTTTTCCGCGTGGCGGCGGCTGATGACGTCGTGAAAGACCAGCCCGCCATAGGAATGCACCGCATCCACCACATCGCGAACCGCCCCCAGCGAGGTGATCACCAGAGGCACCTTGTGGCGGACAACCTGCGCCAGATCCGGCTCCAGCCGCGGGTTGGACCGGTGGACGATCAGATTGACGCCGAACGCTGCCGCGTTGTCCGGAAGCGCCTCGGCGATTTCGGACAACCAGTCGGAAAACCCCTCGGTGCTGCGCTGGTTGAGCGCGGGAAAGCTGCCGACCATTCCGGCCTTGCAGGTTGCAATGACAAGCTCCGGCCCCGAGGCCAGGAACATTGGCGCGGCGATTGCTGGCAGGCGCAGGTTGCGGCGCAGGCTCTCCGGTATCGTCATTCTGACCCTCCACGGATGACGTATCCCCCTTTTGCTAGCAGTCCCGCGCAAGGAATGCAGAGGGGACGCCACGTCACGCCTCTCGGCGGCGCGCCGAAAACCGACAGAATGTGCCGCAGGGCATGGCGCAGCCGCCCAGGAATTGGGCAGGTCTCAAAAGTATCACGCCCGCACGCGAACGTGCATCACATCTCGCAAAGGAGTTCTGTGTGATTTCGGATCGCGGTGCTATGAACGCCCGATGGGCGGCAGCCCTGACAAGTAACCGACCCGGGCCCGCCCGGGACTAACCAAGGGGCACGGCCACAGGCTGGCGCAGGATCAGCGCGAATGGCCCCGCACAGGAGAGGGACGGCACATGAAACATCATGTCGCGGCGGCGCTTTGCGTCGCAGGTCTTGCTATATCCGCATGGCCGGCACAGGCTGACGAGGCGTGCATCTCGCTGCATCCGCAGGTGGATTTCTGCGCCGACCGGGCCGAGTGGCAGCAGGTCGACCGGACCGCGCCGGAAACGCTTGCGTTCTTTCGGCTGCCCGAAGGCGGCTTTGGCAAGATCATTCTGGAAGAGATTCCGGTATCTACCTCCGTCGATCAGGAACAGATCCAAGAGACGATCGTGGCGATGATCACCCGCCAGATCGAATCCGCCGGCGGCACGGTCGAGGTGACCGAACGCGACGGCGGCGAATACGGAAACGATCTGGTCGGCACGATCGTCTATGAACTGCAGGCCTCAAGCGGGCAGGACGTGTTGACCCTGCACTCCTATCTCGTGTCGGAAAATCTGGCGCTGCAGTTCATCACCTCGACCGACAGCCGGAACCGCGCGGCCTATACCCTGCACAAGGCGTTCATCGACAACTTCCAGATCAGCCAGGTCGAAACGTTTCTCTAACGCGGATCGACATCCGGCACCGGTTCCGGCACCGGCGCCCAGAGCACGGCCTCGATCCGTGGGGCGGCGGTGGCAAGCATAACCAGCCGGTCAAAGCCGAGCGCGATACCGCTCGCCTCCGGCATGAGGGAAAGGGCGGCGAGGAAATCCTCGTCCAGCGGGTAATGCTCGCCATAGACGCGCTGCTTCTCGGCCATCTCCGCCTCGAACCGACGGCGCTGCTCCGGGGGGTCCGTCAGTTCACCGAACCCGTTGGCAAGCTCGACCCCGCAGGCATAAAGCTCGAACCGTTCCGCGACGCGCGGATCGTCTGCGGCGGGTCGGGCAAGCGCCGCTTCGGCGACCGGATAGCGGTCGAGAAACGTCATGCGCCCATGGCCAAGATGCGGCTCGATCCGCTCCACCAGCACCTTTGAAAACATGTCGGACCACGTATCGTCCCCCGACCGGCCGATACCTGCCGCATCGAGCGCCCGCCCCAGCGCCGGCGCATCGGGCGTGCCGTCCGCCGAAAGGGTCGAGAGGAGATCCACGCCCGCATGACGCCCGAACGCCTCGGCAAGGCTCAGACGCTCGGGCGCCGCGAAGGGGTCGCATTCGATATTCCGCCAGCGCAGGCGGCCGGTCCCGGCAGCCGTTGCGGCAAGGCGCAGGATCTCGGCGCAGTCCTGCATCAGCACCTCATAGGGTGCGCCCGTGCGATACCATTCGAGCATCGTGAATTCCGGATGATGCAGCGGCCCACGTTCCCGGTTGCGCCAGACATGGGAAAAGGCCGCGATCCGCGTCTCGCCTCCCGCCAGCAGCTTTTTCATCGCAAATTCCGGCGAAGTGTGCAGATACATCTGCCGCGCAGTCCCGTCATTTCCGACTGCCGCGGTCCCGAAAGCATGAAGATGCGCCTCATTCCCCGGCGAGATCTGCAGGGCCGACGGATCGACCTCGACGAAATCCTCATGGTCCAGCCAGTCACGGATCGCGCGCTGGATCCGGTTGCGCGCCAGCAGCAGGGGCCGCCGGTCGGCATGGCGGCCGGGCCGCCACCATTCTGATGCAGTCGGGGTTGAAAAGGTCGTGGCCATGGCGGCTTTCGTCTGGAAGAGCGTGGCGAATTGCGCTAGCGGAGACGCGAGTTCCCGCTTACGCTGCGGCCCCCGCAACTACAAGGAAGACCTGACGTGAAAGTCATCGCCTCCAGCCTTCGCAAGGGCAATGTCGTCGAGATGGACGACAAGCTCTATGTCGTCCTCACCGCCCAGAACTTCCACCCCGGCAAGGGCACACCGGTGACGCAGGTGGACATGCGCCGCATCTCGGACGGGGTGAAGGTCTCGGAACGCTGGCGCACGACCGAACAGGTCGAACGCGCCCATGTCGACGAGCGGGAATACGACTTCCTCTATGAAGACGGCGAAGGCTTTCACTTCATGGAGCCGGAGAGCTATGAGCAGATCACCGTGTCCCCTGACGTGATCGGCGACCAGAATGTCTTTCTGACCGAAGGCATCCGCGTCTTCATCAAGACCTATCAGGATGTGGCGATCGCCATCGAACTGCCGCAGAAAGTCACGGTCGAGATCGCCGAGACCGAGCCCGTCGTAAAGGGCCAGACCGCCTCTTCGTCCTACAAGCCCGCGATGTGCACCAACGGTGTCCGGGTCATGGTGCCCCCGCATATCAGCGCCGGCACGAGGATCATCATCTCGACCGAAGACAATTCGTACGTCGAGCGCGCCAAGGACTGAACCGTACCTGCGGGGTGTGGAAGCGGGCGGCCCCTGGGTCGCCCTTTTCTTTTGGGTAATCATCAGGGGCGGGCAGCCGCAACCGCCCGCGCGGTGGCATCAGATGATCGCGTGGCGGACCTTTGCCGACACCCATTCGCTGACCACCACAGTGCCCAGGATCACAAGGATGATCATCGTGACCTGCGGCCATGCCAGCACATTGAGGCTCGCCTGAAGCTGCGCGCCGATGCCGCCTGCGCCCACCAGCCCCAGGATCGCGCTTTCGCGGATGTTGATGTCCCAGCGGAACACGCTGATGCCATAAAAGGTCGGCATGATCTGCGGCACGATCCCGTAATTGAGGATCTGCGCGCGGCTGGCGCCCGTGGCGGTCACCGCCTCGATCTGCTTCGGGTCGGTTTCCTCGATCGCCTCATAGAGCAGCTTGCCGATGAAGCCGATCGACCGGAACGCGATGGCGAGGATACCTGCCAGCAGCCCCGGCCCGAGGATCGACACCAGCAAGAGCGCCCAGATCAGCGAGTTGATCGAGCGGCTGGCCACGATGATGAAGAGCGCCGCCGGACGGGCAAGCAGCCGGGATGGCGTCGTGTTCTGCGCCGCCAGAAACGCGAGCGGCACCGCCATCACGATCCCCAGCAATGTGCCGAGCGTTGCGATGTTGATCGTGTCCCACAGGGGTTTCCAGAGGCGCGTCATGTAGTCCCAGCGGGGCGGAAACATCCGGCCCACAAGGTCCTGCGCCGCCTGCGGGGCGTCATAGACAAAGACCCACATCGTCCGCGCCGTCATCACGTTCCAGCAATAGACGAACAGCGCGACCACGATCAGCCAGAACAGCCACAGCAACAACTGTCCGCGCGGCGTCCGGTGGCGCCATTGCGCGTCAGAGCGGGGGTGCATCAACGTCTCGGTCATTTCACCCACCTCCGCAGATGGCTGGAGGAATATTCGGCAACCATGACGATTGCGATGATGATGATCAGGATCGCGCCGGCGCTGTCGTATTCGTAGCGGTTCAGCGCGGTGTTCAGCGTACCGCCGATGCCCCCGGCCCCCACGATCCCGATCACCGCGCTTTCGCGGAAATTGATGTCGAGCCGGTAGAGCGACAACCCGATCAGGCGCGGCATGACCTGCGGCTGGATGGCATAGTTGATCAACTGGAACCAGCTTGCACCGGTCGCGCGGATCGCCTCGGCCTGGGCTTCGTCGATATCCTCGATATCCTCGGCCAGCAGTTTCGCGATGAAGCCGATCGTGGCAAAGGTCAGCGTCAGGAACCCGGCGAATGCCCCGAACCCGAACAGCGCCACGAAGAAGATCGCGATGATGATTTCCTGCACGGCGCGCGACACCGCGATGATCGCGCGACAGACCGAATAGAGCCAGACCGGCGCGACGTTGCGCGCGGCCCCGATGCCGATGGGAACCGAGATGAGGATGCCCACCACGGTCGAGGTGAAGGTCATCGTCAGGCTTTCCACCAGCCCGTTCGAGATGTCGCGCCACCGCGTGGTGAAATCGGGCTGCAGAAAGCCGCCCACAAAGCGCAGGCCGCGTTCCCAGCCCTCGGCCATGCGGGTCCAGTTGATATCGACGCTGCCGATGGCGAGCACCAGATAGAGGATCGCCCCAACCCCCAGCACGATCCGCCAGCGGCGGTCCCGGATCAGTTGCGGCGGGCGGCGCCATGTGGTCGCGTAACCGATCATAGCGCGCTCATCAGCTTTTGCGTCTCGGCCTTTTCCTCGGCCTCGGCGGCGGCGTCCTCATCGGCGCCCTGGCGCATCGCGGTCCAGTCCTCGGCGCCATAGATCGTGGTCAGCACGTCCTCGGTCAGTTGCGCCGGCGTGCCGTCAAACACGATGCGTCCCGCCTGCAGGCCAATGATGCGCTGCGTGAACTGCTGCGCAAGCACCACGTCATGGATATTGATGATCGCTGGCAGGCCCTGTTCCGCGCAGATTTCCACGATCAGGCGCATGATCTGGCGGCTCGTCTTGGGGTCGAGGCTGGCGGTCGGCTCATCGATCAATAGCAGTTCCGGGTCCTGTTCCAGCGCGCGGGCGATACCCACCCTTTGACGTTGGCCGCCCGAAAGGGCATCCGCGCGCTTGTCGGCATGGGCCGACAGACCGACCCGGTCCAGCAGGCGATAGGCCTTCTGGATATCCGCGCCCGGAAAGCGCCGGGTAAAGCTGCGCCAGAAGGGCACATACCCAAGGCGCCCCGACAGGACGTTCTCCATCACGGTCAGCCGCTCGACCAGCGCGTATTCCTGAAAGATCATGCCGATGCGCCGCCGCGCGCGCCGCAAGTCGCCCTGTCCCAGCCGCGTCAGGTCCATCTCGTTCAGCCGGATCGCGCCCGACGTCGGCTCTACCAGCCGGTTGATGCAGCGGATCAGCGTGGACTTGCCCGCACCCGATGGCCCGATCAGCCCCACCACCTGCCCCTTGGGCACGGAAAAGCTTACGTCCGTCAGGGCCTTGTCGCCGGTCTTGTAGGTCTTGGTCAGGTTCTCGACGCTCAGCATTCCCTGTTCCTTTCGCAAATGACGCAGGCGGGGAAATGTCCCCCGCCTGCCGTTCGGGTCTGCGATCGCTCAGCTGCAGCTGTAGCTTACGTCCATCGCCGCATCGATTTCGCGGATGACCGACCAGTGCTCCTGGAACGAGATCGGGATGAACTGCGCCTCGCCCGACTTGGAGAACTCCTCCTCCAGCGAGGTGCCCGCCCAGTCGAAGCTGAAGAACGCCTCCTGGATCAGCTCCTGCAGTTCCGGGGTGAGGTTGTGGGCCACGCCATACCCCGTCGTCGGAAAGGTTTCCGAGGTGTAGATGATCTCGAACTGGTCGGCGCTGACGACGCCACGGTCGATCATGCGCGTCTTGACCGAGTTCGCGATGGCGGCCGCATCATAGTCACGGTTCGCCACGCCAAGGATCGAGTTGTCATGGGCACCCGAAAAGGCGGGCGTGAAATCGACCTCTGCCTGAAGACCGTAATTCGCGGCCAACAGGGCCGAAGGCGCCTTGTAGCCCGAGTTCGAGGTCTCGGAGGTAAAGGCCATCGTCCGGCCTGCGATATCCTCGACCGTTTCGATACCCGACCCGGGATAGGTGATGAATTCCATCTCATAGCCAAAGCTGCCGTCTTCGGCGGCCATCATCGCAAAGGGACGGAAGCCCGCGCAGGCGACGGCCAGCGGGTTCGAGCCAGTGTTGAAGCCCGCGACATGCAGGCGGCCGGCGCGCATCGCCTCGATCTGGGCGGCGTTCGACTGAACCGGGAAGAACTGGACGGGCTTGCCCGTCACCTCTTCCATATGCGCAAGGAAATCGGACCAGGCTTCGGCATAGACGGCCGGGTCCTCGACCGGGGTATAGGCAAAGATCAGCGTCGAGGGATCGACCTGTTGCGCCGAGTCGCCGGGGATATCGGCGATCATGTCGCCGTCATCATCGACATAGCGGCTGTCGAGTGCGAATTCCGCATGGGCGGCACCGGCAAAGCCAAGCGCGGCCACGGAGAGAAGCAGGGCTTTCATGGCGGTTACTCTTCCTCTTTCTTTTGCGTTCGGTGCCGCTTAGCCCCCGCGGATGCCAGTTTCCTGACACTGGTGTAACAGAAGGGTAAAAACCGACATCGCCACGGCGCTTTCCACCGCACCCGAAGTCCAGTCCCGCTCGCACGAGTCCGACAAACGCGCTAAACCCTCCAGAAAGGGGGGGCGATGGAACAACTGATCGAGCGTTTCATGGATGCGCCGCTGGTCCTCGCGGCGCTTCTTTTCGCAGGCACATTCATTCTGGAAGAGGCCGCGATCGTCACCGGCGCCGCACTGGCCGCCGCACAGGATCTTTCCGCGCCCCTTGCGTTTGCGGCGCTTTCGCTCGGGCTGATCGTGAGCGACTGGGTTCTTTACGCAATCGGTGCCGCCGCAGCACGGATCGGCTGGTTCCGGCAAAAGCTGGGCGAGGAAAACATCGCCCGGGGGCGCGACCTGCTTGCGCGGGGGGTCTGGCCCGCGGGGCTCACGGCGCGGCTGGTGCCCTGGCTCCTCTTTCCCGTCTTCGTGGCGAGCGGATTTCTGGGCGTGGGGTTCCTGCGCTTTGCCCTTGCGAACGCGGCGATCGGGATCGCCTATCTCGCCATCCTGTTCTTCGGGATCTACGGCTTCAACCTCGTGCTTTTCGACTGGCTTGCCGGCTGGGGCTGGGTGGGGGTGATCGGGCTGGCCGCGGCGCTCATGGCGCTGACGCGCTGGGTGGGGTATCGTTACCGCCGGACCCACCCGGCATCGCCCAGCGCGCAGCCCAACGCATCCTCCAGCAAGGACGTGGACGTCCAGGGCAGGAAGTGATCGGCACCCTCGACCAGGATGACGCGCTGCGGCAGATCCGGCGGCAGACGGGCGCGCAAATATGACACATTCTCGGGGGGCACCAGACTGTCGGAAAGCCCCTGAACCATCGTTACCGGCGCGGTGATGCCCGCCAGCGCCTCGCCCAGATCCTGCAGCCCGTCCGGAAGGTCCAGAAGCTCGGCATTCGCATGTGCCAGTTCGTCCGGCAAAAGGCCGGAAAAGAACTCCTGCGCCGCCAGCAATTGCAGCGGATGCGTTTCTTCCAGCCCCGGATCGGCCGCCGAGCCGATCAGCAGAACGGCCGCCACCCGGTCCGGATGATCCGCGGCCAGCCGCAGGGCCACCGGCCCGCCATAGGAATACCCCACAAGGACCGCCGGCGCAGTGCCGGGCGGCCCCAGAAGCGGCGCGACCGCCCCGGCCTGCGCGTCGAGGGCGGTGACCGGAACCTCGGTCCGGCTGTCGCCAAAGCCGGGCCGGTCGACCGCGATACGGTATTGCCCCGGCACATCGACCAGAAAATGCGCCCATTCCTCGGCAAGGCCGGGGCTTCCGTGGAGAAAGAGGATACGCTGCCCCGCCGGCGATCCCACGGCCAGATAGCTGAGCGTGCCGCCTTCTGCCGGGCGAAAGATCCGCCGCAGGCCCACATTCTCGGGCAGATCGGCCTCAAGCCCCAGGCCGGTGATCGCGGTGAACTGTTCCCGCAGCGGCTGGAACGGCGCAAGGATCGTATCCAGCGCCAGCTCCGCCAAATTGGGCTCCGGCGCGGAGATGGTGATCTCGGCGGGGATCGGGCATGTGGCAAGCTCGGGCAACACGGGTGGCTCTCCGGCGGTCTTTGGATCTGCCTAGCGCAGCGCGACGCGCCGCACCAGCTTTGGCGTCAGGAGGTGGGCGGATAGCTGCGGCGCAGCTTTTCCTGCCGGCGCTGCAGCCGCAAAAGCTCTCGCAGACCGGTCGGGTGGTGGCCCTGACGGCGCATCTCAGCCCCGATGGAAAACAGCGCGCGATACTGCCCCCACAAGGTGCGATAGGCCTCAAGCGTCGATTTGCGGCCATCCCACAGATGCAGCATCTCGGCCCCTGCCCCGTTCAGCTCGACAATGCAAAAGTCCCGCCCCTGCAACAACGCCCCGATGCTGCGAAAGCGGATGTCGAAGCGACCAAAGTGAAAGCCGGGGATTTCCCGGGCGATGTTGTCGATGCAGGCCTCAAGCTCTGGTGTGACCATGTGCGCGGCGTCGCGATAGACGGCGCCCAGCCGCGCACTGCGCGCATTGGTCAGGATCACGACCTCACCCTTGTCCGGAACAGCCTGCCAACGGCCCCGGTTTCTGGCCCGATAGATCTCGGCATTCTGCCGCAGCACAGGGTCCGCCCGGACCAGATCCGCGACCCGACCTTGCCCGTCCCCCACCACATGCGGCGCGTAGTTGAGCGCGAAGGACGCGATCCGCCCCTGCGCCTCATCGGGATGGCGTATGTAGAAAATCCCGGCCTCGCCCTGCCAGTCGATCAGCTTTTGCAGCAAAAGCGTCAGTTCGGGCCGCGCCGGGATCAGGTAATCGCGCAGGTCGCGATCGTCCATCAGCTTGCGCACGCCCCAGCCCTGATAGCCGCGGTCGGGCTTGCCCACGACCGGAAAGGCCAGTCCCGCCACAGCCATCGCGGCCAGCGCGCGACCGCTCGCGGCCTCACCCGAGTCGTTTCCACGTTCAAGCCGCACATAGGCCGCCAGATGACGCTGCCCGCCGGGCCCGAAAAGCTCCAGCCCCTGCGATTTGCTTTCGCCCCAAAGCCCGCCGGCCTCCATTCCCGGATTTGCCGCGCTCGGCAGCGACAGGCTGCCATGGCGCAGCGCCAGCGCCAGCCACATCAGACCCGGTACAAGGTAAAAGAACGGGTCTGACAGGTTGCGCTTGAACCACGGGTAACGCGGGGCGGGGTCAAGACGCGGCATCCCGTCGTGCACATGCAGCCCCTTGGCGGGAAGGGAACCTGTAGCGGGCGCAGCAAATGCGGGGGTGGACTGGCTCGCGGTGTGGCGTGGGTCATGTCTTTTGGTCATGACGTCCATCTAGCCCAGACCTGCCCCGGACCCAACCAAATCCGCCCCGGCGGATCGTCGCGCGCTTTACACCGTGTTGGCTGCACCTATCTGCAACGCAGTCCCGGCCCAACCCGACAAAAGGAACGCACATGAAAACGGTGGTCTGCAACGGCGCGGAAATTCCTGCCCTCGGCTTCGGCACCTTCCGCATGTCCGAGGCGGAGGTTCACGAGGTCCTGCCCGAGGCATTGCGCGCGGGCTTCCGGCATGTGGATACCGCACAGATCTATCAGAACGAGGACGCCGTCGGGGCCGCCATCAAGGCATGCGGCGTCCCCCGGGACGACATCTTTCTGACGACCAAGGTCTGGGTGACGAATTTCGCGGCCGCAGATTTCCGGCGCTCGGTCGAGCAGAGCCTCCAGAAGCTCCGGGTGGATCAGGTCGACCTGCTGCTTCTCCACTGGCCGGGCGGCAGCGATGTCCCGATGGCCGACCGGATCGGGTCCCTGAACGCGGTGCGCGCTGCGGGCATGACCCGGCATATCGGCATAAGCAACTACAACGCCGCCCAGACCGCCGAGGCCGTGGCAATGTCAGAGGCGCCGCTTGTCACCAATCAGGTGGAATATCATCCCTGGCTGAACCAGACCCGCGTGATCGAGGCCGCCCGGACGGCCGGCCTTTCGGTCACCGCCTACTACGCCATGGCGAATGGCGCCTCCGCCACCGATCGGGTACTGGCCGAGATCGGCTCTGCCCATGGTCGCACCGCCGCGCAGGTCGCCCTGCGCTGGCTCGTGCAGCAGGAAGGCGTGATCGCCCTGTCCAAGACCGCCCGGATCGAACGACTGGCCGAGAACGTCGCGATCTTCGACTTTGAACTTTCCGATGAAGAAATGGCGCGCATCTTTGCCATGGCCCGACCCGATGGGCGCATTACCGATCCGGAAGGTCTGGCGCCGCGCTGGGACTGATCCGCGCAAGATCCGCCCGAACGGTCACGACCGCCCATAGCTTTGCACTGATTTTGGGCAGTTGTGGCCCCCTGCCCGCAGTTTTTCGTTGACTCGGGCAATTCCAAAGACGTTAGCTGGCAAAAATGTGATCAAGAAACCGGAAAATCCGGGCCAGCGGGGATGGGATGAAGGCGAAGGACAGGCGCGGCCTGATCGCCGGGGTGATCCGGGACAGCGGGCAGCTGACGGTCGAGGAACTGGCGCGCCGGTTCTCGGTCTCGCCGGAAACGATCCGCCGTGACCTGAGCCTGCTGGCCGAACAGGGCGTCCTGCAAAAGATCCATGGCGGCGCCAAGCGCCTGCGTCTGCATCAGGAAGGCAGCTTTGACGAACGGCTGGCGACCAATGCGGCCGCCAAATCGGAAATCGCGCGAAAATTGGCGGGGCTTCTGCAGCCCGGCGACACGATCTTCCTCGATACGGGATCGACGACGCTCGCCTGCGCCGAGGAGATTGCATTTGTCGCAGACCTGACGGTCATCACGAACTCCGTCGCCATCGCGCGGGCCCTGGGCTATCGCGCGCGCGGGGCGCGGGTGTTCCTGCTGGGGGGCGAATACAGCCCCTCGAACGCGCAGACGGTGGGGCCGCTGGTCATCCGGCAGCTTGGGGCATTTCAGGCGGATTATGCCGTTCTGACGGTCACGGCGCTCGACCCCGCGGTGGGCGCGATGGATTCGAACATAGACGAAGCCCAGGTTGCCCGCGCCATGATCGACGCGGCGCGGCAGGTCGTCGTGCTCGCCGATCAGTCCAAGCTGGGCAAGACCGCGGGCTTCCGCGTCTGCCGGACAGGGGAAATCGACATGCTTTTGACGGATCAGCCGCCCGCGCCCCCCATCACGCGGGCGCTGGAGGATGCAGGGGTCGTGGTGCGATGACGGATGCGATGGACCGGATGCCCCGGGCGATACGGCTCTACGTGCGCTGGACCGACGGCCTGTCGCAGGTGGTGGGCATCATCGCGATGTACCTGATCTTTGCGATGGTCGCCGTCCTGCTGCTCGATGCGATCACGCGAAACGTCATCAACATCCCCCTGCATTGGTGCATCGAGGCGGCGCAGTTCATGCTGACGGCCTATTACTTTGCCGGTGGGGCCTACACGCTCAAGGAAGGCGCGCATGCCCGGATGGACGTCTTTTACGAACGCCTGACCGAACGGGGCCGCGCGCGGATGGACCTTCTGACGGCCTTCTGCCTGCTCTTCTACCTCGGTGTGCTGCTCTGGGGCTCGATCTCCAGCACGCTCTACGCGATCGAATACGACCAGCGGAATTTCTCGATGTGGAACCCGTCGATGATCCCCATCAAGGTGGTGATGGTCTGCGCCATCGTTCTGATGATCCTTCAGGCGATTGCGATGATCTTCAAGGACTGGGCGCGCCTGCGCCAGGGGGCCCCGGCATGAGCTATGAGATGATCGCCCTTCTGATGTTCGCGGCGATGCTGCTGATGCTCCTGACGGGGCAGCGCATATTCGGGGCCATCGGATTTGTGGCGGCGGGGGCGGCGCTGCTCCTCTATGGGCAAGGGGCGGCGGAAATGCCGTTCAACGCGGCGTTCCGGCTCTTCAACTGGTTCCCGATGCTGACGCTGCCGCTCTTTGTCTACATGGGCTATGTGCTGTCGGAATCGGGCATTGCCGAGGATCTTTACCGCGCCTTTCACGTCTGGTTCGGGCGGTTGCGCGGCGGGCTGGCCATTGGCACGATCCTTCTGATGGTCGTGGTTTCGGCGATGAACGGACTTTCGGTCGCGGGGATGGCCATCGGCGCCACCATCGCCCTGCCCGAGATGTTGCGGCGCGGCTATGACAAGGTGCTGATCACCGGGGTCGTGCAGGGCGGCAGTTCACTCGGCATCCTCGTGCCGCCATCGGTCGTGCTGGTCCTTTACGGCATGATCGCGCGCCAGCCGGTCAGCCAGCTCTGGCTCGCGGGGGTCGTGCCGGGGCTGATGATCGCCGCGATGTTCATCCTCTACATCGTCATCCGTTGCCGCTTGCAGCCGCATCTGGCCCCGACGGTGTCCGAGGAGGAACTGAACATGCCCCTGCGCGACAAGCTGCGGCTGTTGCGGGCGGGGATCATTCCGTTCCTGATATTCTTCTTCATGACCGGGTTGTTCGTGCTGGGCTACACGAGCCTTGTCGAAAGCTCTGCCGTGGGGGCGACCAGCGCCACGCTTGCGGCGGCATGGAAACGGCGGCTGACCTTCCGCGTCCTGCATGAGACGGCGAAAAAGACGCTGATGATCTCTTGCATGTTCCTGTGGATCATCCTTGCGGCGCTGGCTTTCGGATCGGTCTTTGACGGGATCGGCGCGGTGCGCGCGATCGAGGGCCTCTTTATCACGCGGTGGGAGCTTTCGCCCTGGGAGGTGCTGATCATGATGCAGCTCTCCTACCTGCTGATGGGGATGTTCCTCGACGATACGGCGATGCTGGTGATCGTCGCGCCGCTTTACGTGCCGCTGGTTCGGATGCTGGGCTTTGACCCGATCTGGTACGGGGTGCTTTACACGATGACCTGCCAGATCGCCTACATGACGCCGCCCTTTGGCTATAACCTCTTTCTGATGCGGGCGATGGCGCCGCCGGGCATCTCGCTTCTGGATATCTACCGCTCGATCATCCCCTTCGTGGCGATCATGGTGCTTGCGGTCGTGGTGCTGATGATCTTTCCGCAGATCGCACTCTGGCTGCCGCAATACGTGAACGCACGCTGAAACACAGGCAAGAGGCCCGAAGGCCCCAACAGAGGAGAGTGATACGATGACCGAAGAGACCAAGACCTCAAGGATACTCGCCAGCCGGCGCGACTTTCTGCGGCGGGCGGGTGCCGGCAGCGCGGCGCTTGCCACCGGAACGCTGGCGGCGCCTTACGTCAACGCGCAAAGCGGCCCGATCCGCTGGCGGCTGCAGACCTATTCGGGCGCGCCGCTCGGGGCGCATGTCATCAAGCCGCAGATCGACGCCTTCAACACGGCGGCGAATGGCGAAATGGTAATCGACCTCTATTACGCCGACCAGCTTGTGCCGACCTCGGAACTGTTCCGCGCGCTGCAGAACGGCACGATCGACGCGGTGCAGTCGGATGATGCCACCATGGCTTCGCCGGTCGATATCGCGGTTTTCGGCGGCTATTTCCCGTTCTCGACGCGCTACAGCCTCGATCTGCCGGTGCTCTTCAACCAATACGGCCTGAACGAGATCTGGGCCGAGGCCTATGGCGAGGTGCGGGGCGTCGAATGGCTCAGCGCCGGGGCATGGGACCCGCTGCACATCTTTACGAAGGACCCGATCCGCAGCCTGGCCGACATGCGCGGCAAACGCGTCTTCGGCGTGCCCACCGCGGGGCGGTTCCTGTCGCGCTATGGCCTGATCCCCGTGACCGTGCCGTGGGATGACGTGGAGGTCGCGCTGCAGACCGGTGAACTGGATGGCGTCGCATGGTGCGGCTTTACCGAAGCCTATGAGGTGGGCTGGGCCGACATCTGCAACTATGCGCTGGCCAACAACGTGACCGGGGCCTGGTGCGGGTCCTATTTCGCCAATACCGACAGCTGGAACCGCGTTCCCCCGCATCTGCAGGAACTGTTCCGCATCACCATCGACCAGTCCCATTACTACCGCCAGGTCTGGTATTGGGGCGGCGAGGCCAAGCTCCGCGTCGAGGGCGACAAGATGGAACTGACCACCATTCCCGCCGAGGAATGGAACCAGGTCACCGCCGATGCCGAGGAATTCTGGGAAGAGATCGCGGCCAGCAGCGACCGCGCCGGCCGGGTCGTCCAGATCTTCAAGGATTACAACCAGATCATGGAGAGGGCTGGCGTGCCCTATCGTTACTGATACCGCCGCCCGGCCTTCGGGCCGGGCCGCAACCAGATCGCGGTCGGGGTCGCAGCCTCGCCGCAGCCAGGGACCAAGGGAGGGGCCATGCCCGCAAACCTCAGTATGGAAAGCCTGAAGGCGGCCGTCACCGCCGGGGAGATCGACACGGTGCTCGTCTGCACCATCGACATGCAGGGCCGCCTGATGGGCAAGCGGTTCCATGCCCGGCATTTCCTCGACGGCGGCTGGGAGGAAACCCATTGCTGCAACTATCTGCTCGCCACCGACATGGAGATGATGACGGTGCAGGGCTATGCCGCCACAAGCTGGGCCTCGGGCTATGGCGACCATGTGATGAAGCCCGACCTTTCGACCCTCCGTCTTGTCCCCTGGCTGCCGGGAACGGCGCTCGTGCTCTGCGATCTTCTGGACCACCACACCCATCAAGAGGTGCCGCACGCCCCGCGCGCGATCCTCAAGCGCCAGATCGCCCGGGCCAGCGCGATGGGATTCGTGCCGATGATGGCGACCGAGCTCGAATTCTTCCTGTTCGAGCAGAGCTACGAGGCGCTGCGCGACGCGAACTGGCGCGACCCTAAAACGCTCGGCGGCTACAACGTGGATTACGCGATCTTCGGCACGTCGAAGGAAGAAGAGGTCATGCGCGCCATCCGCAACGGGCTTTACGGCGCGGGCATCCCGGTGGAATGTTCCAAGGGCGAGGCCGAAACGGGGCAGGAAGAGATCAACATCCGCTACTCCGACGCGCTCGACACCGCCGACATGCACAGCATCGTCAAGAACGGCGTCAAGGAAATCGCCCATGCCAAGGGCCGTTCCGTCACCTTCATGGCCAAGTACCGCCATGACCGCGTCGGATCCTCGAGCCATGTGCACCAGTCTCTTTGGACCGCCGCCGGGGCGCCTGCGTTCTTTGACGAAACAGCGGATCACGGAATGTCGGCCCTGATGCGGCATTATGTGGCCGGGCTTTTACATCACGCGCGCGACATCACCTGCCTGCTGGCGCCCTACGTCAACAGCTACAAGCGCTTTGTCGCGGGAACCTTTGCGCCCACGAAAACGGTCTGGAGCCTCGACAACCGCACTGCGGGTTTCCGCATCTGCGGCGAGGGCACCAAGGGAGTGCGCGTGGAATGCCGCATCGGGGGCGCCGACCTGAACCCCTATCTCGCCATGGCGGCACTGCTTGCCGCCGGGCTTGACGGGATCGAGCGAAAGCTGGACCTCGCGCCGGCCATGTCCGGCGATGCCTATCTCGGCACAGACATGCCCGAGGTACCCAAGACGCTGGGCGAGGCTGCGTCCCTGATGAAGGGCTCGGCAATGCTGCGAACGGCCTTCGGGGATGCTGTGATTGACCACTATCACCGCGCGGCACTTTGGGAGATAGAGGAACAGAATCGCGTCGTGACCGACTGGGAATTGCGCCGCGGGCTGGAACGGGCCTGATCGGCCCAAACGAGGACCGGAGGACCAGAATGATCCCCAGAATGATCCAGTGCATCTCGCCCATCGACGGGCGGGTCTATGCCGAACGCCCTGCCCTGCCGCTGGCCGAGGCGCAGGCCGCAGTGGAACGCGCCCGCGCTGCGCAACCCGCCTGGGCCGCCCTGCCGCTGGCCGAGCGTATCGCCCGCGTCCGCGCCGGGATCGCGGCGCTGAACGCGATGAAGGACGACATCGTGACCGAGCTTGCCCGGCAGATGGGCCGTCCGGTCCGCTATGGTGGCGAGTTCGGCGGCGTGAACGAACGCACCGAATACATGGCCGGCATTGCCGCCGAGGCGCTGGCTCCCACCGCGGTCGAGGACAGCGACCGTTTTACCCGCCGGCTGGAGCGCGTGCCCTATGGCGTCGTCTTTGTCGTGGCGCCGTGGAACTATCCCTTCCTGACCGCGATCAACACGATCGTCCCCGCCCTGATCGCGGGAAATGCGGTCGTCCTGAAACATGCCAGCCAGACCCTGTTGGCGGGCGAGCGGCTGGCGCAGGCCTTTCACCAGGGCGGCGTCCCAACCGAGGTGTTCCAGAACCTCTTTCTGGACCATGAAACGACCGAGGCCCTGATCGGCCAGCGGGCCTTCGGCTTTGTGAACTTCACCGGCTCGGTCGGCGGCGGGCAGGCGATGGAACGCGCCGCTGCGGGCACCTTTACCGCCATGGGGCTGGAACTGGGCGGCAAGGACCCGGGCTATGTCATGGCCGATGCCGATCTTGACGCCGCTGTCGACGGGCTGATGGACGGCGCGATGTTCAACGCGGGCCAGTGCTGCTGCGGGATCGAGCGGATCTATGTCCACCATACGCTTTACAGCGCCTTCGTGGACAAGGCGGTCGACTGGGTCAAGGGCCTGCGGCTCGGCAACCCGCTCGATCCGGAAACGACGCTGGGGCCGATGGCCAGCCGCCGTTTCGCCGATACGGTGCGCGCGCAGGTGGCCGAGGCGGTGGCGCAGGGCGCGACGCCGCTGATCGATCCGGCGCATTTCCCGGCGGACGATGGCGGCACCTACCTGGCGCCGCAGATCCTCATCAACGTGACCCACGACATGCGCGTGATGCGCGAAGAAAGCTTTGGCCCCGTGGTCGGCATCATGCCCGTGCAGGACGAGGCCGAGGCGATCCGCCTGATGAATGACAGCCCCTATGGCCTCACCGCCTCGATCTGGACGCAGGACCCCGCCAATGCCGAACGGGTCGGCGCGCAGATCGAGACCGGGACGGTCTTCATGAACCGCTGCGACTATCTCGATCCGGCGCTCTGCTGGACGGGCTGCAAGGATACCGGGCGCGGCGGCGCGCTGTCGGTCATCGGCTATCACGCGGTCACGCGACCGAAATCCTACCATCTGAAGAAGGTGCTGAAATGACGCTGCGCGCCAACTGGTCCTACCCTACCGCCGTCCGCTTTGGGGCGGGGCGCATCGCCGAGCTGGCCGAGGCCTGCACGGCCGCAGGCATCGCCCGCCCGCTGCTGGTGACCGACAAGGCGCTTGCGGCGCTTCCGATCACGGGCGCCGCGCTTGACGTTCTGGATGCCGCCGGCCTTGGTCGCGCCGTCTTTGCCGAGGTCGATCCGAACCCTTCCGAGGTGAACCTGGCTGCAGGCCTCAAGGTCTATCGTGAGGGGGGGCATGACGGCGTCGTGGCCTTTGGCGGCGGATCGGCGCTCGACCTCGGAAAACTCATCGCCTTCATGTCGGGACAAAGCCGCCCGGTCTGGGATTTCGAGGATATCGGCGACTGGTGGACCCGGGCCGATGCTGCCGGAATTGCGCCGATCATTGCCGTTCCGACGACGGCGGGCACCGGGTCCGAGGTGGGCCGCGCCGGCGTTCTGACGAATAGCGAGACGCACGTCAAGAAGATCATATTCCACCCCAGGATCCTGCCCACGATCACCATATGCGACCCCGAACTGACGGTCGGGATGCCCCGGGTCATCACGGCCGGCACCGGAATGGACGCGCTCGCCCATTGCCTTGAGGCCTATTCGAGCCCCTTCTACCACCCGATGAGCCAGGGCATCGCGCTGGAGGGGATGCGGCTTGTCCTCGAGAACCTTCCCCGCGCCTATGCGGACGGCACCGATCTGACGGCCCGGGCCGAGATGATGTCAGCCGCCGCCATGGGCGCCGTCGCATTCCAGAAGGGACTGGGGGCGATCCACGCGCTGTCGCATCCCGTGGGCGCGGTCTACAACACCCATCACGGCACAACGAATGCGGTGGTGATGCCCGCCTGCCTGCGCTTCAACCGCCCCGCGATCGAGGACCGCATTTCCCGCGCGGCCGATTATCTTGGCATCGGTGGCGGCTTTGACGGCTTTTATCAGCGTATCCTGTCGCTGCGCCACGACCTCTCTATCCCCGACACGCTGGGGGATCTTGGCCTGGGCACCGACCGGCTGGAAGAGCTGACCGCCATGGCGTTGGAGGACCCCTCGGTCGGCGGCAACCCCGTCGAGATGACGCAGGGCAACACCCGCGCGCTCTTCGAGGAGTGTTTCAGGGCGAACCACTGAAAACCAGTGGCATGCGCCGCAAAGGCGCATGTCACATCACCGCAAAACGATCCACGTCGACCATGCCGTGGTCGGTGATCTTGAGATGCGGGATCACCGGCAGGGCCAGGAACGCGAGTTGCAGGAACGGCTCTTCCAGCGTCACGCCAAGCGACCGGGCGGCGGCCCGCAGGGTCACAAGCGCCTCATGCACCGTCTCGAAGGGATCGAGGCTCATCAGCCCCGCGACGGGCAGGGGCAGTTCGGCCAGAACCTCGCCCCCCGCGACAACGACAAAGCCGCCTTCGATCTGCCCCAGCCGGTTCGCGGCCAGCGCCATGTCGTCGTGATCCGCGCCGACAACGGCGATGTTGTGATGATCGTGGCAGACGGTCGAGGCGATGGCCCCCCGCTGCAGCCCGAAGCCGCGCACGAAGCCGTTCGCGATATTGCCGTTCCGTCCGTGCCGCTCGATCACGGTGATGCGGACAAGGTCGCGGGACGGGTCGGGGCGGCGGTCGCCGTCCCGCGCGGGGATATCCTCGGTCAGGTGCTCGGTGATGATCTTGCCCGGCAGGATGCCGATCACAGGGGTTTCCGGTCCGCCGGGCAGGCGGAAATCGCTGGCCTGCACCGTCGGGGCCTTCACGCTCTGGCGTGCGACCGGCGGCAGGGTCTCGCGCGCGGCAAAGCCTGCCTCATCCACCCGTCTGCCGCCGCACAGCACCAGTGTCGCCCGACACGTTGCCAAGTCGTCCAGAACGACGATATCGGCGCGCTTGCCCGGCGCGATCTGCCCCCGGTCCTTGAGCCCGAACGCCTCGGCCGCCGAGAGGCTGGCCGCACGATAGACGGCCAGCGGCGGCACACCCAGCGCGATCAGGCTCCGGATCATGTAGTCGAGATGCCCGTGTTCAGCGATGTCGAGCGGATTGCGGTCATCCGTGCAAAGCGCCATGTAGGGTGCCGTCCGTTCGGTCAAAAGCGGCGCGAGCGCGTTCATGTCCTTTGACACCGACCCTTCGCGGATCAGGATGCGCATTCCCTTTTGCAGCTTTTCCCGCGCCTCTTCGGCGGTGGTCGCCTCATGCTCGGTGCGAATGCCTGCGCTGAGATAGGCGTTCAGGTCGCGCCCGCGCAACAGGGGGGCATGCCCGTCGATATGGCGCCCGGCAAAGGCGCGCAGCTTGTCCATCGCGCCCGGGTCCTTGTGGATCACCCCGGGGTAGTTCATGAACTCCGCCAGCCCGATGACGCGCGGATGGTCCTTCAGCGCCGCAAGATCCGCGGCCGAAAGGTCCGCCCCCGCCGTTTCCATCGCGGTCGAGGGCACGCAGGACGACAGCTGGACGCGGATGTCCATGAGGGTCCGGCTGCTCGCTTCGAGGAAATAATGTATCCCCTCCAACCCCGCGACATTCGCGATCTCATGCGGGTCGCAGATCGCGGTGGTGACACCGCGCGGGGCGACACAGCGGTCGAATTCGAACGGGGTGACAAGGCTCGACTCGATATGAAGATGCGTGTCGATGAAACCGGGGACGAGCGTCTTGCCCGATACGTCGACGACCTCCCGCCCCTCGTAGCCGGCGCAGGTTCCCACGATCGTATCGCCGCAGATCGCGACATCGCCCTCCAGAAGGTCGCCGGTCACGAGGTCGAGCACCCGTCCCCCGCGCAGTACGAGATCCGCAGGCTCTGCCCCCCGGCCCTGGTCGATCCGTCTTTCAAGCGTCATGCGATGCCCCCGTTGGCCCGGTTCCCCTGCCTGCGCAGGGTGGGCAGCGCGGGCAGGAATGGCAAGGGTCAGATGCCGTAAAGCTCGCCGAACTTGGCCTCCAGATAGGTCAGGAGCGGCTCTTCATCCGGCTCGAACCCGCAGGCCGTCGCGATCACCTCGCGCGGGGCAAGCCGCGCGCCATGGCGCTGCACGTTTTCGCGCAGCCATTCGGTCGCGGGGGCGCTGCGCCCCTCGGCCAGCGCGGCATCAAGGTCGGGCACAGCCTCACGCAACGCGTGGTGCAGGCAGCCCGCATAGACATTGCCCAGCGTGTAGGTCGGGAAATAGCCGAAAAGTCCGACCGACCAGTGCACGTCCTGCAGAACCCCGTCCGAAGGCTTTTCGACCGCAACCCCGAAATCGGCGAGGAAGCGGCTGTTCCACGCCTCTTCCAGATCGGCGACCTCCAGCGTGCCGGCGATCAGCGCGCGTTCCAGATCGAAGCGCAGCATCACATGCAGGTTATACTGGACCTCATCGGATTCGGTGCGGATGAACCCCTGCTGAACCCGGTTCACCGTCGCATAGAAGGCTTCGGCATCCCCCGGCGCCATGTCAAAGACCTGCTGCATCCGGCCGAACAACCAGCCGGTATAGGCGCGGCTGCGGCCCAGCTGGTTCTCATAGATCCGGCTCTGGCTTTCGTGAACGCCCATGGATGCACCGCGCCCCAGCGGCGTCAGCAGGAAATCCGGATCGACCCCCAGTTCGTAGCAGGCGTGCCCGACCTCGTGGATCGTGGAATAAAAGCAGTTGAACGGGTCTTTTTCATTCACCCGCGTGGTGATCCGCACATCGTTGCCCGACCCGGAGCTGAACGGATGGACGGCAAGGTCGAGCCGCCCGCGGCTGAAGTCATAGCCGAAGTTGCGCGCGATCTCGCGCGACAGGCGGATCTGCGCGGCCTCGGGGTAGTGGCCTGTCAGGGCGGCGGGCTGGCGGTCTGACCCCAGAACCGCCTCGCGCAGCGCGACAAGCCGCGGGCGCATCCGGTCGAACAGCGCGGCGATCAGCGCGCCCGAGGTCTCTGGCTCATAATCCTGCAACAGCGCGTCATAAGGGTCGCCGCCATCGGCCAGGGCCGCGGCCTCTTCGCGGCGCAGGCGCAGCACCTCGGCCAGGGTCGGCAGAAAGGCCGCCACATCCTCATTCGCGCGCGCCTCGGCCCAGATCCCCTGCGCCACGCTTGTGACACGCGCGATTTCAGAGGCCAGCCGGGCCGGAACCTTGACATTGCGTTCATAGCTGCGGCGGATTTCGCGCAGCTGCGCGACCGCGACCTCATCCCCCGGGGTCACGGTTTCCAGCCATTCGCCCAGCCGGGGATCGGTGCGCCGGGCGTGCAGCACGGATTCGAGCGCACCCATTTCCTCGCCGCGTTGTTCGGCGGCGCCGCGCGGCATCATGGTTTCCTGATCCCAGCCGAGACGGCCCGCGACCTGCGCCAGCGCCTCGGTGTCTCGCTGGAACGCCATCAGGTCTTCATAGCTGCTCATGCCTTCGCTCCGCGGATCGAGGTTACGATGGGATATTGCGCAAGGAACCGCACCCGCAGGATCATGACCCACAGAAGCACCGCGGTAAACTGGTGCAGGATGGCAAGCTGCCAAGGGGCGCCGGCCATGACGGTGAGGATGCCCAGCACAACCTGCAACACCATCACCGCCAGCATGAGCGTGAATGCTGCCCGGGTCTCCCCATGGGCGCTGCGGCGCCCGCGCAGAAAGGCCACGATGCCGAAAGCGAAAAGCAGATAGCCCGCCATGCGATGCATGAACTGCACCAGCGCCGGGTTCTCGAAAAAGTTGGACCAGAGCGGCCGCAGGTCAAAGCTCTCGGGCGGGAAGAAGACGCCGTGCATCAGCGGCCAGTCGGTATAGCTGCGGCCCGCGTCGATGCCCGCGACCAGCGCACCCAGCAGGATCTGGAGAAAGGCGAAATGCATCAGCCCCGTTCCAAGGCTGAAGAGCCGCCCCTCGCGCGCACGACGGGCCTGCAAAAGCTGCGTTTCCGACCGCCCCAGCAAAAAGACATACCACGCGATGAACCCGAGGATGACAAAAGCCAGCCCCAGATGGGTCGCCAGCCGGTAGGACGCCACCCGCGTCATGTCGCCCGAGAGGCCCGAGGCCACCATCCACCAGCCGATCGCCCCTTGCAGCCCCCCGAGCGCGCCGATCAGCAACAGGCGCCGCGTCCAGCCCGTCGGGATGCGCCCCGTCGCCCAGAAAAAGACAAAGCCCACGCCCCAGATCAGCCCCATCACCCGGCCAAGCTGCCTGTGCCCCCATTCCCACCAGTAGATGAACTTGAATTCCTCCAGGCTCATCCCGTAATTCAGCAACTCGTATTGGGGGATCTGGCGATAGAGCTCGAATTCCTCTTGCCAGCGCGCCTCGGACAGGGGCGGGATCGCGCCGGTGACAGGCCGCCATTCGGTGATCGAAAGGCCCGACCCGGTCAGCCGCGTGAGCCCGCCCACCGCGATCATCAGCACCACAAGCGCAAAGAGCACCATCAGCCAGATGCGGATCGCCCCTCGGCCGCCACCCCGGCCCCGGTCGATGCCACCCGCGACGGGCGCGGCGCGGCCCGGGGTCGCGACCTCTTCGAAGATCGAACGAGTCTTTGCCATGGATGCCTCCTGTCGCGCGGGAAACTAGGCCCCGGCCCTCTGGTCTTCAAGTCGGGCCCGCGTCAGTCGGGCCTGCCACGGCGTCGCACCATCTGCCGCAGGATACCGTGCAGCGTCTGCACATCCGCGCGCGTCAGGGGCATCCGCGACCACATGTTGCGCAGGTTTATCTTCATTCCGGCTGCCTTGTGGTCCGGGAAAAAGAAACCCGCCTCTTCCAGCTGCGCCTCGAAATGATCGCCCAGCTTCTCGACCTCGATGGCCTCGGCGAACTCGGTCTTTGCCATCTCCATCACCTCGGGCACCGCCGCGACCGTCTGGCGGCGCCATTCATAGCCCACCAGCAACACGCATTGCGCAAGATTGAGCGAGGGGAATTCCGGGTTCACCGGGACCGAGATGATGGCGTTGGCGCGTGCCACATCCTCATTTTCCAGTCCCGCGCGTTCGGGGCCGAACAGGATGCCGACCTTCTGCCCCTGTGCGATCAGCGCGCGCGCATGTTCCATCGCCCGTTCCGGCGTCATCACCGGCTTGGTCAGGCCGCGCCCGCGCGCCGTGGTGGCAAAGACATAGGTGCAGTCGGCCAGCGCCTCGGGCACGGTCGGGAAAATCCCGGCATTGTCCAGGACGCGCCCGGCCCCGCTTGCCATGGCGACCGCGCGCGAATTGGGCCAGCCGTCGCGCGGATCGACGATCCGCATCCGGTCCAGCCCGAAATTCCACATCGCCCGTGCCGCCGCGCCGATGTTCTCGCCCATCTGCGGACGCACCAGAACCACCGCGGGCGCCGGGCCTGACCAGCTTTCCACCATGCCATCGCTCACCTTGACTGCCCCGACCCCATAGGCCCCGCTTTGCCCGAGGGCAAGCCCAAGGCGCGCTTGCCGCCATGCCGGTCGCAGGGTAAGAGGGCCGGAAACGGAGTGGACCATGGCCGAAGACCGTCCCCAGCTTTACCTCATTACGCCGCCCGCCTTTGAGACCGACGTGTTCGGCGACCGGCTTGCGGCAATCCTCGACGCGGCGGACATCGCCTGCGTGCGGCTCGCCCTTGCCACCCGCGATGAGGATGAGATCGCCCGCGCCGCCGATACGCTGCGCGAGATCACCCATGCGCGCGACGTGGCGCTGGTGATTGAGCGTCACCTGCTGATGGTGGAACGGCTGGGGCTCGATGGTGTCCACCTGTCGGACATCCGCGTCCTGCGCAAGGCGCGCAAGGATCTGGGCGAAGACGCGATCGTCGGCGCCTTTTGCGGCACGACCCGCCATGACGGGATCAACGCGGCCGAGGCCGGGGCGGATTATGTGGCCTTCGGCCCGGTGGGGCAGACGCCGCTTGGCGATGGCAGCCGCGCCGATGACGAGCTCTTTTCCTGGTGGTCCGAAATGATCGAGGTGCCGGTGGTGGCCGAGGGCGCCCTGACTCAGGCGGATGTCGCCCGGCTTGCGCCGATGACCGACTTTTTCGGCATCGGCGACGAAATCTGGTCGCAGGACGACGCGCTCGCAGCGCTGCGCGCCCTTACGGCGCCGCTGGGCTGAAGGGCGCGCGCACGGCCGCCTCGCACCGGGCGGCCAGCGCCTTGCGGTCGGCGAAATCCGAAACGCGGACGGGCGGATGAAAGATCACCTCGGCCGCGCCCTGCCGGGGCTGGGCAAGAACTCGCAGCAGGTGCGGCCCGAACGCCATATCACCCCACCAGCCGTAAAAACGGGGATCGGCGCCGTCCGGCGCGTGATAGATCACGCTCACCGGCTGGATTTCCAGGATATCGTCCAGACCGTCGCTGAAGAACGCCGCGAACAGGGTCGACTTGAACGGCAGCACGCGGCGGCCATCGGTGCTCGTGCCCTCCGGAAAGAACAAGAGCCTGTGCCCCGCCCGGAGCCGCGCCTCGAATTGCGCGCGTTGGGTCTGGGCCTCGCGCCCGCTGCGGGTGATGAAGACCGTGCCGGTCGCCCGCGCCAGCCAGCCGATCCCCGGCCAGCCCGCGACCTCGGACTTGGACACGTAATAGATCCGCTGCGGCGCGTTGAGCGTGAAGATATCCAGCCATGAGGCATGGTTGGCCACAATCGCGCCCCGGCCTGTCATGGGCCGCCCGGTCACACGCAGGCGAATGCCAAGGATCACAAAGGCCGCCCGGCAGACGAACTGGGTGATAAAGGGCGTCCACGGACGATTCAGCCCGAAAAGCGGCCGTTCGACCAGCCGCAGCATAAGCAACAACGCCAGACAGCCATAGGTCACGACCCCCAGCGCCAGGCCGCGCAGCATGACCAGCCCCCAGCCAAGCGGCGTGATGATCGGGTTTTCCGGCGGCGCCTCGGCAGAATGCCAGGTGGTCACACGCGGGCCTCTTGCTTGCGGGTGTAAAAGCCCCGGTGCTTTTCGGACATGACGCGGGTGTCCATCAACAGGCAGATATCGGTCGTGTTGAAGGCATGATCGACAAAGGCACCGTCGCCAACGAAGCCGCCAAGCCGGATATAGGCCTTGATGAGCGCAGGCGTCAGCCGCATCGCCTCGCGCCGGTCGATCGCGTCGGGCGGCAAAAGATCCATGGACTGGAAATGATCCGGCTGCACGCGCACGCGCAGCCCCTCGGGTGCCAGGTGGTTGCGGTAAAGATAGCTCAGCGGCTGGCGCAGCGCCTCGATATCCGTGCCGTGAAAGCTCGCGACCCCGAACAGGATCTCGATTTCCCGGCGCAGGACGTAATCGGCCAGCCCGTTCCAGAGGTGGAACATCGCCGTGCCGCCGCGATACTCGGCATGGACGCAGGACCGCCCCAGTTCCAGCAACCGCCGCCCCGACGCCTTGAGCGGCGCAAGATCGTATTCGCCCTCGCTGTAATACCGCCCGAGCTTGGCCACCCGGTCGCAGGGCAGCAGGCGATAGACACCGACCACATGGTCGAGCGCTGCGGCATCGCGGCGCCGGTCGATCAGCAACAGGTGGTCGTAATAGGGGTCATAGGCATCGCGTTCCAGCCGCCGGTCATGGTCGACCAGATCGCCGTCGCCGCCCAGTTCGGTCACGAACACATTGTAACGAAGCCGCTGCGCCGCCAGAAGGTCACGTTCTTCCGTGGCCAGTCTCAGTTCGAAATGCGGCTCTTCCGGGGTCATCAGATCGCTGTCGTTGGGCAGGCGGCCCGAAAGGGCCAGACCGTGGGCCGGTTGTAGGGCGTGCGCGACAATTATGCAACTGAAACAGGCAGCGGCGTAACGTCACCGCGACACAACCTTGAGTTGTTAAACGCTTTGTTTACCGTTTTCAGGAATCGTGAACCAGCAACAAACCAACTCTCTGGCCATCAATGACAACCTTGCCCTCATGCTCGAAATTCACGGTGATGCGCGTGCCGATGCGCGACTGGACCTGCCCCAGCCCCCAATCCGGCCGGTCCGGGTGCCGGACCAGCATCCCCGGCTCAAGGATCGCATTGATGCCCAGCATGTCATCCTTCCTGTCCCGGGTCGCCGCATGACCGCCGCGACCGATATCAGCGCGCTTCTCGCCTCGCGCATCTGCCACGACCTTATCAGCCCTCTCGGCGCGATCGGCAACGGGCTGGAACTGATGATGATGGCCGGTCAGGCGCGCGGCCCCGAGGCCGACCTGATCGCCGAAAGCGTGCTGAGCGCGAATGCCCGCATCCGGTTTTTCCGGGTGGCCTATGGCGTTGCGGGGCCGCAACGCATGGGCCGGCAGGAAATCACCGGCATCCTGCGCGACATGACCTCGGGCGGGCGGCTGCGGGTCGACTGGCGCCCGACGGGCGAAGTTCCGCGCGATCAGGTGCGGCTCGCGTTTCTGGTGGTCCAGTGCATCGAAACCGCCATGCCTTTCGGCGGCACCGTCACCATCACCCAGGACGGTGAGGGATGGGAGATCGTCGGGGCCAGCCCGCGCCTGCGGGTCGATTACGCACTTTGGGACAGCCTCGAACGGCCCGAGGTCGCGCCCGAACCCGCGGCCTCGCTCGTGCATTTCGCGCTGCTTCCGGCCGAGGTGCAGGCGCAGGGCCGCCGCCTGCGGGTTGAGGTCACGGGCAGCACGATCCGCCTGCGCTACTGAGGTCAGGCGCGGATCGTCCCGTCCCCGGTCACCAGATACTTGAAGCTGGTCAGCTGTTCCGCGCCCACCGGACCGCGCGCGTGCATCTTGCCCGTGGCGATCCCGATCTCGGCGCCCATCCCGAACTCGCCCCCGTCGGCGAACTGGGTCGAGGCGTTGCGCATCAGGATCGCGCTGTCGAGCCGTGCGAAAAAGCGGCCGGCGGTGGCGTCGTCCTCGGTCAGGATCGCCTCGGTATGGCCCGACCCGAACCGGCGGATATGGCTGATCGCCGCGTCCACGTCCTCGACCAGTTTCACGGCGATGATCCGGTCCAGAAACTCCGTCCCGAAATCCCCGGCAGCGGCGGGCAGGACGCCGGGCAGGTGTTGCAGCCCCTCGCCCGCGCGCACCTCGACGCCCGCGGCCACCAGATCGGCGATGATCTCGGCGCCCAGCGTATCGGCGATGTCACGATGCAGCAGCAGGCATTCCGCCGCGCCGCAGACCCCGGTGCGCCGCGTCTTGGCGTTCAGCACCACACGCCGCGCCTTGTCCGGGTCGGCGGCCCGGTCCACATAGACGTGGCAGATCCCTTCGAGATGGGCAAAGACCGGCACGCGCGCCTCGGCCTGCACCAGCCCGACAAGACCCTTGCCGCCGCGCGGGACGATCACGTCGATCACCCCCGTCATCCGCAGCATTTCCGACACCGCCGCCCGGTCACGGGTCGGCACAAGCTGGATCGCATCTTCCGGCAGACCCGCGGCGCGCAGCCCTTCGACCAGGGCCGAATGGATCACGCCCGAGGAGTGAAAGCTCTCGGACCCGCCGCGCAGGATCACCGCATTCCCCGACTTGAGGCAGAGCGCGCCCGCGTCGGCCGTCACATTCGGGCGGCTTTCGTAGATCACGCCGATCACGCCAAGCGGCGTACGGACCCGCTGGATATGCAACCCTGTGGGCCGGTCCCATTCCGCCATCACCTGCCCAACGGGATCGGGCTGCGCGGCCACGGCGCGGAGACCCTCGACCATTGCCGCAATCCGCCCGTCGTCCAGCATCAGCCGGTCCATCATCGACGGAGAGAGACCCTTTTCCCGTCCGAAGTCGAGATCGAGCGCGTTCGCCTCGATCAGACGCGCCCGGCCAGACCAGAGCGCATCCGCAGCAGCCTCAAGCGCCCGCGTCTTCGCCTCTGGCGTCGCAAAGGCCAGATCCGCCGCGGCCTCTTTCGCGCGCAGGCCGATCGCCCGCATCAGCCCTTCGATCTCGCTCATCGCGTCCCTCACAGAACCATGTCATCCCGGTGCACCAGCGCCGCCCGGCCCGGATAGCCCAGCACCGCCTCGATCTCGGCTGAGCGGCGCCCGGCGATGGCCTGCGCCTCGGCGGCGGTGTAGCGCGCGAGCCCTTTGCCCAGCGCGTCGCCGCCAGCCCCCAAAATCGCCACCGGATCGCCCCGGCCAAAGCTGCCCGACACAGCCACGACGCCAGCCGGCAACAACGACCGCCCCTGACGTAGCGCAGCCTCGGCGCCCGCGTCGATCCGGATCATGCCCTTTTCCTTCATCGCGGCGATCCAGCGCTTGCGGGCCACCTGCGGATCGCCCTGCGCCAGAAACCAGGTGCAGGGCGCGCCGTCTTCCAGCGCGCGCAGCGGGCGCAGGACGGAACCCTCGGTGATCGCCATCGAACATCCGCCCCGCACCGCGGTCCGCGCGGCCAAGAGCTTGGTCTTCATCCCGCCCTTGGACAGGCCCGAGACCGGATCGCCCGCCATCGCCTCGATCTCGGGCGTGATGTCTTCGATCAGGTCGAACCGGCGCGCCGTCGCATCCTGTTTGGGGTTCGCGGAATAGAACCCGTCCACATCCGACAGAAGCACAAGCTGATCCGCCCCGACCGTCACCGCGATCTGCGCCGCCAGCCGGTCATTGTCGCCAAAGCGGATCTCGTCCGTGGCGACCGTGTCGTTTTCGTTCACGATGGGCACGGCACCCAGGCCCAGCAATGTCTGCAGCGTCGCCCGGCTGTTGAGATAGCGCCGGCGGTCCTCGGTATCCTCAAGCGTCACGAGGATCTGCGCCGTGGTGATGCCATGCGGCGCCAGCACCTCTTCGTAGGCGCGGGCCAGACGGATCTGGCCGACCGCCGCGGCAGCCTGGCTCTGTTCAAGCGTCAGGGCCCCGTCCGGCAGACCAAGGACTGCCCGCCCCAGCGCGATGGAGCCGGAGGAGACAAGCACCACATCGGCCTTGCGGGCCTTCATCGCGGCCACATCCTCGGCCAGGCCACGCAGCCAGTCGGCGCGCAGCCCCGTCGCCCGGTCCACCAGCAGCGCCGACCCGATCTTGACGACCAGCCGCCGCGCACGGGCAATCGCCGGTGTCAGGGTTGCCAAGGCGCTTCCTCCTCGGGGGCGGCGCGGTCCCGGGCGATCTCGGCATAGATGGCGCGCAGCACCTCCGGCAGGCCTTCGCCCGCGACGCCCGAGATCATGTAGACCCGACCGCCCGACGCGGCCTCAAGCTCCGCCTTCTTTTCGGCACGCTCTTCCTCGTCCAGCGCGTCGATCTTGTTCAGCGCGGTGATCCGGGGCTTCTGCGCAAGTTCCTCGGCATAGGCTTCAAGCTCACCGATGATGACGCCGTAGTCATGGGCCACGTCCTCGGAGGTGCCGTCGACCAGATGGAGCAGAACCGAGCAGCGTTCCACATGGCCAAGGAACAGATCGCCAAGGCCGCGCCCCTCGGACGCGCCCTCGATCAGGCCCGGGATATCGGCCATCACGAATTCCTTGCCGTCGATTCCCACCACGCCAAGATTGGGATGCAGGGTGGTAAAGGGGTAATCCGCGATCTTTGGCCGCGCGTTCGAGGTCGCCGAAAGGAAGGTCGACTTCCCGGCATTGGGCAGGCCCAGAAGCCCCGCATCGGCAATCAGCTTGAGCCGCAGCCAGATCGTGCGTTCCACGCCTTCCTGTCCCGGATTTGCGCGGCGGGGCGACTGGTTGGTGGCCGATTTGAAGTGAAGATTCCCGAACCCCCCATTGCCACCCCGCGCCAGCAGCACCCGCTGGCCCGGTTCGGTGAGGTCGGCGATCAGGGTTTCTTCGTCCTCATCCAGGATTTCCGTTCCGACCGGCACGCGCAGAACGATGTCGTCGCCGGATTTGCCGGTCATCTGCCGGCCCATCCCCGGCTGGCCCGACTTGGCAAAGAAATGCTGCTGATAGCGAAAGTCGATCAGGGTGTTCAGCCCCTCGACCGCCTCGGCCCAGACCGAGCCGCCATTGCCGCCATCGCCGCCATCGGGGCCGCCGAATTCCACGAACTTCTCACGGCGAAAGCTGACGCAGCCCGACCCGCCGCCGCCCGAGCGGATATAGACCTTGGCGAGATCGAGAAACTTCATGTTGCGATTACCTTGTGTTCTTTGTCCTACGCGATAGAGGGGAATCGCCGCAGGCTCAACCCTTGCAGGGGCGTCAGCGGGTTTGCGCCCCCGGCAGGGCAATGCGCAGGGTCAGACGACAACCTCGCGCGCGACCTGATTGCCCACGCCGAACACGCGCTTGTAGCGGGCGACCTCATCCGCCGGGCCCATGGCCTTGTTCGGGTTGTCCGACAGCTTGACCGTGGGCCGGCCATCGGCCGAAACCGCCTTGCAGACCAGCGAAAACGGCGCGAGCGCATCCCCAGCCACCAGCCCGCGAAAGTCGTTGGTCAGCATCGTGCCCCAGCCAAAGCTCACCTTGACGCGGCCGGCAAAGCGGGCGGAAAGCTCCTCGATCTTTTCGACATCGAGCCCGTCGGAAAAGATCACGAGCTTTTCGCGCGGGTCCTCGCCGCGGTCGCGCCACCAGCGGATCGCGGTCTCTGCGCCTTCGGCCGGGTCGCCGCTGTCGATACGGATGCCGGTCCAGCGGGCCAGCCAGTCGGGCGCGCGGCGCAGGAAACCCTCGGTCCCGTAGGTGTCGGGCAGGATGATGCGCAGGTTGCCGTCATGTTCCTCATGCCAGTCGGCAAGCACCTGATAGGGCGCGCGCGCCAGTTCCTCGTCGCTGCGGGCCAGCGCCGAATAGACCATCGGCAGTTCGTGGGCATTGGTGCCGATCGCCTCGACCTCTCGCCGCATGGCGATCAGACAGTTGGAGGTGCCGGTGAACTTGTCGCCCAACCCCTCGATCAGGGCCTGAACGCACCAGTCCTGCCACAGGAAGCTGTGCCGTCGCCGCGTTCCGAAATCGGCCACCCGCAGCCCCTCGACGCGGCGCAGGCGCTCGACCTTTTCCCAAAGCTTGGTCATCGCCCGGGCATAAAGCACCTGCAACTCGAACCGGCCCATCGCCCGCAGCACGGCGCGCGACCGCAGTTCCATCAGCACGGCGAGCGCGGGGATTTCCCACAGCATCACCTCGGGCCAGCGCCCTTCGAACGTAAGCTCATACTGGCCGTCGCGCTTTTCCAGATGGTAGTCCGGCAGCGCAAGGTTCTCGAACCACTCCATGAAATCGGGGCGGAACATCTGGCGCTTGCCGTAGAAGGTGTTGCCGCGCAGAAAGGTGCTTTCGCCCCGCGACAGGCGCAGCGTGCGAATGTGGTCAAGCTGTTCGCGCAGTTCGCCTTCGTCGATCAGATCGGCAAGGCGCACCGATTTGGTGCGGTTGATCAGGCTGAAGGTCACGCGCGTGTCGGCACGGTTCCGGAACACCGACTGGCACATCAGAAGCTTGTAGAAATCGGTGTCGATCAGAGAGCGGACGATCGGGTCGATCTTCCATTTATGGTTGTAGACCCGGGTGGCGATATCAGCCATCTATGCCTCCAGCAGGACGCCGGCGTTTTGCATCGCCGCGCGTTGGGCCGCCGCCGATCCGTCAAGGTCGATGGCACGGCACGCCCCTTCCAGCACGCGCACGTCAAAACCGAGCCGCGCCGCATCTAGCGCCGAATATGCGACGCAGAAATCGAAGGCGAGCCCGACCAGCGTCACGCCGGTGATGCCCCGGCTGCGCAGATACCCCTCCAGCCCCGTGGGGGTCGTGCGATCATTTTCGAAGAACGCCGAATAGCTGTCGATGCCCGCGCGGAAGCCCTTGCGCAGGATCAGATGGGCGGGATCGGTACGCAGGTCGGGGTGAAACGCGGCCCCCGGCGTGCCCTGGACGCAATGGTCGGGCCAAAGCACCTGTGGCCCGTAGGGCATTTCCGTCAGGTCATAGGCTGCGGCGCCGGGATGCTGGCTGGCAAAGGAACGATGCGTCGCGGGATGCCAGTCCTGCGTCAGGATCACGGTGCCGAAATCCTCCATCAGCCCGTTGATGCGTCCGATCACCCCGTCGCCGTCCGGCACCGCCAGGGCGCCCCCGGAGCAGAAATCGTTCTGCACATCAATGACGATCAGCGCATTCTGGCCCTGCATGGCATCCTCCGGTCGCTTTACGTCTGCGTAAGTGCGATGACCCGGCACGTCAATGCCACCGCACTTTCGCCGGGCCTTTCGCTGGCCCTTGCGCGGGGTGGCCCGGCTCGCCTATCTGCATCACATGCTGACCGTTGCCGCGCTTTACCATTTCACCCGCTTTGACGATCCGGCCGCGCTGCGCGGTCCTCTCCTTGCGCTCTGCGAGGCCGAGGGCGTGCGCGGCTCGCTGCTGCTGGCGCAGGAAGGGATCAACGGCACGATTGCCGGAACGCGTCAGGGGATCGACCATGTGATCGCCCATATCCGGTCCCTGCCCGGCTGCGAGACGCTCGACTGGAAGGAAAGCCCGGCCCCGACGATGCCCTTTGGCCGCATGAAGGTGCGGTTAAAGCGTGAAATCGTCACGATGGGCCAGCCAGGGGTCGATCCGCTTGCGGGGACCGGGCATTACGTGGCGCCGCAGGACTGGAACGCGCTCATCTCGGCGCCCGATGTGGCGGTGATCGATACGCGCAACGATTATGAGGTCGCGATAGGCACCTTTGCCGGCGCGGTCGATCCGGGCACCCGCGCCTTTCGCGACTTTCCCGACTGGTGGGCGGCGAACCGCGACCGGTTCGAGGGCAAGCGGATCGCGATGTTCTGCACCGGCGGCATCCGCTGCGAGAAATCGACGAACTTCCTGCTGGGTCAGGGGGTTCAGGACGTCTATCACCTGAAGGGCGGCATCCTGAAATATCTTGAGGAGGTCCCGGAGGAAGAAAGCCTCTGGCAGGGCGAATGCTTTGTCTTCGACCAGCGCGTTTCGGTGGGTCACGGCCTCACGCCGGGCGAACTGACCATGTGCCACGCCTGCCGCCGCCCGCTGACGCCCGAGGATCACGCGCACCCCGCCTATGAAGAGGGCGTGAGTTGCCACCAATGCATCGACGAGTTCAGCGAGGCGCGGCGGGAAGGGTTTCGCGAGCGTCAGCGCCAGATCAGGCTGGCGGCGCAACGGGGCGCGCGCCACCTTGGCGCCAGCCGCCCCGCCAAGGGCTGATCAGCCAAGCGCCAGCACGACGCCGCCCAGAACGGCACCCGCCCCCAGCCCGCGCATGATCAGACGGCCGCGGCGACCCTCAAGCTCTCGCACCAGCGTCGCACCAAGGGCCACTCCGCCCGCATGCAGCATCGCCGTCGCCAGCGCAAAGCCGGCGCCGAAAGCAGCCGCGCCGCCCGCACCCATTTCCTGCCCATGGGCAAAGCCGTGAAATACTCCGAAGAGCGCCACGATCGCAGCCGAGGCCGCAAGCGACAGCCGCATCGCAAGCGCGAGGGCAAGCCCCAGCACGATCACCGAGCCAAGGATCATCGGCTCGACCAGCGGCAGGGTCATCCCGCCAAGCGCCACACCAAAGCCCATGACCATGGCGCCCACGAACGCGGCCGGCAAAGCCCAGAGCGCGCGTCCCCCGACGCTTGCCGCCCAGAGCCCGACCGCGACCATCGCGAGGATGTGGTCGGCGCCGTGGAGCGGGTGGGAAAACCCCGCGCCAAAGCCCGCATCGGCATGATCGTGACCGGGATGCGCCCAAAGGGGCGATGCCGCCGCCGTCAGGATCGCGGAAAGGAACAGGCGCTTCATCTTCATCCCCCGAAGTGGTCTTTTGCGTCACTCTGTCCGCTGCCTTGGCCTGCATCAAGGGGCGGTCCGGCAAGATGACCGAGGGGCAGCGGCGACGCACAATTTTGCAGCGAAACGCCGCGGCTTTCAGCGGCAGGAAAACCCTAGCGCAGCGCCGCCTCGGTCTCGCCGGGGGTGCCCAGCACGTCCTGCTCCCGCGCGGCCTCGAATTCGGACGGGTCGATCAGGCCGTCGCCATTCAGGTCGATCCGGTCGAATGTCGCGGCGTCGAGATCGGGATAGCCCATCTCAAGCTCAAAGAAGGACAGGACGCCATCGCCATCTGTATCGAGCGCCTCCATCTCTTGCGCAGCCGTCTGGGCAAGGGCCGGCGCAGCCAGCAGAACGAACATCGCCGTCAGTATCGGTTTCATTTCCATCTCCTGAAGCATGTCACTCTGCGACAGAAGGCCCGAAGGGGCGGGCCGGTTCCCTCAGACCCAGGCGGGCAGATGACAGAGCGCCTCGGCCCCGGCCATGCGCTCAGACAGGTCATGCAGGGCAAAACGACCCTCCCGCTCGGATCCTGCCTCGATCAGGCGGCAGGCAAGCCAGGCGGTCACCGCGAGCCACCCCGCGCGAAGATAGCCGTCGGCGGCAAGTTCGGGCGACGCAGCGCCGGCCAGAAGATCGCGCGAAAGCGCGTCAAACCGGTCGAGCACGGCAGTTGCGGTATCGCGGGCGGCCTCGTCGCGGCAGGCAGCCACACCCGCGCGCGCCCGGTCCAGAAAGCGGCCAAGGGTCTGCCCCCCGTCCCGGATCAGGCGGCGGATCAGGAAATCCTGCGCCTGCATCCCCGTTGTGCCCTCATAGATCGCGATTACCCGCGCATCGCGCAAAAGCTGTTCGACCGGCCATTCACGGGTATAGCCCGCGCCGCCCAGAACCTGCATGGCGCCGCTTGCCGCCTGAAAGCCGGTTTCGGCCCCGAAATTCTTGGCCAGGGGCAAGAGATAGCCCGCCAACCCCTCATCGCCGTCCATGAGGGTCGAAAGCTCCAGCACCAATGCCCGCAGCACGGCCGTGGGCGCCGCGATCGCCAGAAGCTGACGGCGCACATCCGGGTGGCTGCCCAGCGGCACAGGCGGCGCATCGGGCGGGCCACCCTGCAACCGCTCGGACGCATAGCTGCGGGCAATGGCCAGCGCGCGCTGCGCGATCCCAAGACCCTGGCAGGCGGTCTGCAGGCGCATCAGCTCGATCATCCGGAAAAGCTGCGGCAGACCGCGCCCTGCTTCGCCCAGAAGGATCCCCTCGGACCCCGCGAAGCTCAGCGCGCAGGTCGGAGAGCCATGAAGGCCCATCTTTTCCTCGATCCGGGTGACGGTGATCCCGTTCCTTGCCCCGCTGTCGGTCCGGTCGGGCACCAGAAACAGGCTCAGCCCGCGGGTTCCGGCGCTGGCCGGCCCGGTGCGGGCCAGCAGCAGATGCCCGATACGATCGGCCATGTCGTGATCGCCGAAGGAAATCCAGATCTTGGACCCGGTGATCCTCCAGCCGCCCTCGACCTCTTCGGCGCGGGTGCGGATACGCCCCACATCCGATCCCGCATCCGGCTCTGATATGCAGATCGTCGCTGTCCAGTCGCCGCTGGCGAGCCGGGGCACCCATTCAGCCGCGACCGCCCCGCCCGTCTGCGTCAAAAGATGCGCCGCCGCGCGGGTCGACCCCGCCAGCATCATGAAGGCCATTGCGGCGCCTTCAAAGAACGGTGCCGCCGCCGCATGAAGCGTCAGGGGCAACCCCTGCCCCCCCGCCCCCTCGGCCAGGTCCATCGACAGCCAGCCATCCTGACCAAGCCGCAGCCACGCCCCCGCATAGCCGGGCGGCGTCGCGACGCGGCCGTCCTGCAACCGGCAGCCCGTCCTGTCGGCGACGGGATTGAGGGGCGCGAGCACACCCTCGGCAAACTTGGCGGCCTCGGACAGGATCGCCGTCACGGTTGCATCGTCGAGCCCCGCCGCCTCTGCCTGCACCTGCCAGCCCGGCGTGACCGCCATAAGGGCGCGCGTCTGTTCCAGATCGTCCATGGTCTAGCGCGGCGGCAGGCGGACCCCGCCGTCAAGGCGGATCACCTCGGCGTTCAGATAGTCCGTCTCGATGATGAAGCGGACGGTGCGGGCAAATTCCTCCGGCTCTCCCAGCCGGTGGGGGCAGGGGATCGTCGCGATGATGCCGTCCCGCACCTCTTGCGGCAGGCTTTCCAGCAGGGGCGTGCGAAAGATGCCCGGCGCGATGGTGTTCACGCGGATGCCGAACCGGGCCAGTTCCCGCGCCGCCGGCAAGGCCATCGACACGATCCCGCCCTTGGAGGCCGCATAGGCCGCCTGCCCTACCTGCCCGTCCTGGGCCGCGACCGAAGCGGTGTTGATGATGACGCCCCGCTGGCCATCCGCGTCCGGCTCGGTCTCCGCCATCATCGCGGCCGCCAGACGCAGCACGTTGAACGTGCCGATCAGGTTCACGCGGATCACCCGGTCGAAATCGCCCAGCGCCATCGGCCCGTCCCGCCCCAGCACCCGCCCGGCCGTGCCGATGCCGGCGCAGCTTACGGCCACGCGCAGCGGGCCCATTGCCGCTGCCGCCTCCATCGCCGAGGCCACGTCCGCTTCCTGCGTCACGTCGCATTCATGGGCGGTCCCGCCGATCCCGGCCGCGACGGCGTGCGCGGCATCGCCGTTTCGGTCCAGCAACATCACCCGCGCGCCATGCTCCGCCAGATGCCGCGCCGTCGCCGCCCCAAGCCCCGAACCTGCGCCGGTCACGACGGCCACCGATCCTTCTAGCTGCATCCAGACATCCTCCCTGCGGCGATACTCATTGCGCCTCGCTCAGCGCCGGTTCGATCACGCGGGGATCGTCGGAATAAAGCGCCTCGACCAGATCCGCGCGGTTCCGCAGCACGCCCCGCTGGTTGATCGACCCCTTGTCCGTCACTTCGCCCCGGTCGAATTCAAGCGGCTTTTCGATGAACATGAAGCGCGTCACGCGCGATGACGATCCCGTGGCCTTGCGCATGTGTTCGGCAAGCATCTGCGCCGCCTTCCGGCGCACGACGGGATGGGCCAGCAGGTCGGCATCCGGCAGGTCGCGCTGTCCCACCAGCGCCCGCAGCGCCGCCCAGTCGGGCAAGACCAGAGCCGCAAGGCGGTCGCGGTTTTCGCCCGCGATCACCACATCGCTTGCCATGCCTTTCATGTCGTCGGTGAAGGTCGCGCGCAGCGGCCCGACCGCCACCCATGTCCCGGTATCGAGCTTGAAGTTCTCGGCCAGTCGCCCGTCGAAGAAAAAGCCCTTGTCCGGCTGGCCCGGCACCGCAAAACGGAGCGCGTCGCCGAAACAGTAATAGCCCTCTTCGTCGAACGCCTCTTGCGTCAGCTTTTCGTTCCGCCAGTAGCCGGGCGTGACCGAAGGGCTTTTGACCCGGGCCTCCAGCTTGTCGCCCTGCGGCACGAGCTTGAGCTCGACCCCCCGCGCCGGAACGCCCAGATTGCCCGCGCGGTCCTGCCGGTCGGTGCACATCAGCGCGAAAGGCCCCGTTTCCGTGGAGCCGAACCCGCCGGCCAGAAGCACCCCGCCCGGCACCATCTGTTCCGCCACGGCGGTAAGGCGGTCCCAGACAGGCTGGCTCATGCCCGCGCCGGCATACATCATCATCGACAGATGGCGGAAGAACGTCGTCCGCAGCTGGTCGTCCGTCTCCATCGCGTCGAGCAGCATCTGATAGCCGACCGGCACGTTGAAATACCATGTGGGCGAGATTTCACGCAGGTTGCGGATGGTCGCCGTGATGGCCTTGGGCGTCGGCTTGCCGTCATCGATGTAATAGGTGCCGCCGTTATAAAGGATCAGGTTGAACACCTTGTTGCCGCTTGCGGTGTGGTTCCACGGCGCCCAGTCGACGACGACCGGCGGAACATCCCGCACGAAGGCATAGCAATCGGCGATCATCTCCTGATTGGAACACAGCATCCGCTGCGTCTGGATCACCGCCTTGGGCGATCCCGTCGTACCCGAAGTAAAGAGGAACTTGGCCACCGTATCCGGGCCGGTCGCATCAAAGGCCTGCGCCACCGCGTCGGTAGGTCGCGTGGCGGCAAGGGCCCCGAGGCTCAACGTCTCCCGCCCCGGGATCTCCCCTTTGGTGGTCAGGACCGGCACCGATGGATCGAAAACCGCCGTGATGGCGGGGGCGAACGGCGCGGCCTCTTCCACAAAGAGCAGCCCCGGCTCCAGCTGGTCGCGGATGTCGCGCAGCTTGCCATAGTCGGACGACACGAGCGAATAGGCCGGCGCAATGGCCGCCGAGGGAACCCCCACATGTTGCGCCGCCAGCGCCACGAGGGCATGGCTGATGCTGTTTCCCGACAGGATCAGAAGCGGGCGGTCCGCCGAAAGCCTCAGATCGATGAAGGCCTGCGCAAGCGACTGCACCTTTGCCGCCGCCTCGGAATAGGTGACGCGCTGCCATTCGCCGTCATCGCCACGCTGTGCCATCCAGACGCGCGACGGTTCGGTTTCGGCCCAGTGCAGCAGGCGTTCATTCATCCGCGCCGGATACGAGTCCAGCGGGGCTTTCTGCCGCACATAGAACGTGCCGTCCGGCCCGGTGTGCATTTCGACCTCCGGCTGCCAAAGCGCCGGCCCCCTCGCCTGATCGGCCATGCGATCCCCCCTCAACATGCTCCCACAGGGAACCTGACGCGAAATCCGGTTTTTGTCCACACGGAAACAAAACACATGTGGACAATATCGCATCGCCCCGCTTAGGATCATGCCGGAGGAGCGGAGGAACCCATGCAGAGCAGCGATAGTTTCATCACCTATGAACAGAAGGGGGCCGTCGCGCTCATCGGATTGAACCGTCCGGCCAAGCGCAATGCGATCAGCGACAACGTGGTCGAGGCGCTGGCAGAGGCCGTCGCCCGTGCGGGCGCCGAGGCGAAGGCCGCGGTGATCCATGGTCACGGAGATCATTTCAGTGCGGGCCTGGATCTTGGCGAACATGTCGTGAAATCGCCGATCGAGGCGATCCGCGGATCGCGGCGGTGGCACGAGATTTTCGACCGGATCGAACGCGGGACAATCCCCTTCGTGTCCGCGCTGCACGGGGCCGTGGTGGGTGGCGGGCTGGAACTCGCGGCCTCGACACATCTGCGGGTGGCCGACCCCAAGACCTTCTTTGCCCTGCCCGAGGGGCAGCGCGGCATCTTTGTTGGCGGCGGCGGCTCGGTGCGCATCGCGCGCCTGATGGGCGCGGCGCGGATGACCGACCTCATGCTGACGGGCCGGGTCGCGACCCCCGAAGAGGCCGAACGCTGGGGCCTGATCCACTATATCTCGGAACCGGGAAAAGCGCTGGAAAAGGCGCTGGAACTTGCCGCCCAGACGGCGACCAATGCCGAAATGTCCAACTACGCCATCCTGAACGCCCTGCCGCGTATTCAGGACATGTCGAACGAGGACGGCCTCTTTACGGAATCGCTCATGTCCGCGCTCACCTCCGCCACGCCCGAGGCCGAGGAGCGGCTGCGCGCCTTCCTGGAAAAGCGGGCCAAGCGGCTCGATATTCCGCGTGCGGCCCATGGCTGACGACTTGCGGCCCGTGACCACGCCCGAGGCGGTGGAAATGGGGCCACTCACCGACTCGCTCGGCTTTCTGCTGCGGCTGGCGCAGCTCGCGAGCTTTGAGGATTTCTATGCGGGGCTTGCCCCCTTCGGCATCCGTCCGGGCGAGTTTTCCGCGCTGCTGATCATCCGGCAGAATCCCGGCATCCGCCAAGGCGTTCTGGCACAGCGGCTGATCATCAAGCGCGCGCATATGACCAAGATGATCCGCGCCTTCGAGGATGCGGGCTTTGTGGAACGGACCATCCCGGACGACGACCGCCGGTCGGTCGAACTGCGGCTCAGCCCCGGCGGCGAGGCGCTGGTGGCAGAACATATCGGCCATTTCACCAGCTTCGAGGCGCGTGAAAAGCTGACGCTGACCGCCGCGGAAGAATCGGAACTGCGCCGGCTGCTGCGCAAATACCTCGCGCTGCCGGAGGGGGAGAACAAATGAACATCGACGACCTGATCGCCATCGACTTCCACACCCATGCCGAGGAACCCTGCTGCGGCCCCCGCGACGATGGCTATGACGAATTTCAGGCCGGGATGGCCGCCTATTTCAAGAACCCCGCCGGGCACAACCACCTGCCCACGGTTGTCGAAACCGCCGCCTATTACCGTGAACGCAAGATCGGCGCCGTCATCTTTCCGGTCGATGCCGAGCGGGAAACCGGCTTTCGCCGCTATTCCAACGAGGATGTCGCGAAACTCGCCGCGGAGAACAGCGATGTGCTGATCCCCTTCGCCTCGATCGACCCGGCCAAGGGGCGGGCGGGCGCGCGCGAAGCCCGCCGGCTGGTCCGGGAATTCGGCGTGCGGGGCTTCAAGTTTCACCCCACCATGCAAGGCTTCTATCCCAACGACCGTTCCGCCTATGTGATGTATGAGGCCATCGCCGAAGAAGGCGCGATCGCGCTGTTCCATACCGGCCAGACCGGGGTCGGGTCGGGGATGCGCGGCGGCATGGGGATGCGGCTGAAATATTCCAACCCGATGTTCATCGACGATGTGGCGGTGGATTTCCCGGACATGCCGATTGTGATGGCGCACCCGTCCTTTCCCTGGACGGAAGAGGCGCTGTCGGTCGCGACGCACAAGCCCAACGTCTATATCGACATGTCGGGCTGGTCGCCGCGCTATTTCCCCGAAATCTTCGTGAAATACGCGAACACGATCCTCAGGAAAAAGATGCTTTTCGGGTCGGACTGGCCCGCCATCACACCCGACCGCTGGCTGTCCGATTTCGAAAAGATCGACATCCGCGACGAGGTCCGTCCTCTCATCCTCAAGGAGAATGCGAGGAAACTGCTGAGCCTGTAACCGTTACTGATCGATTCAGGGAGGAGAGATCATGAAACTACTTCAGACGACTGCGTTTGCCCTTGGTGTCGCGCTGAGCCTCGGCGCCATGGCCGAGGCGCGCGAATTGCGCACCGCACCCGCAGCGCCGCCGCCGCATCCGGCCAACGGCGTGCTCTATACCAATTTCTCGCAATACCTGCCGGAAGAAAGCGATGGCCGCCTCACGGCCCAGATCCTCGGCCCCGAGGTCGTGACGCTGGGCCAGATGAAGGACGCGCTGCAGTCGCAGCTGGTCGAGGTGGGGAACCTGCTGCCGCTCTACTTCCCCGCCGACCTTCCGAACATGGCGCTCGCGGGCGAGCTTGCCCTGACCGGGCGGAGCCCGCATGCGATGGCCGCCGCAATGACCGAATACATGGTCAACTGCGACAGCTGCCAGGAAGAGATGCGCCGCTTCGGTATCGTCTATCTGGGGTCCGGGTCTTCCGACGTTTATACCGTCCTGACCAACCGCCCCGTCGCGACGGCCGCCGATCTGCGGGGCCTGCGGCTGCGGTCCGGCGGCGCGCCGTTTTCCCGCTGGGCCGAACATTTCGGCGCGGTGCCGACGGATGTGTCGGTGAACGACCAGTTCGAATCCATGTCGCAGGGCGTGATCGACGGCACCATGGCCTCGGTTGCGGACCTTTTGTCGTTCCGCCTTGTCGAGCTTGCCAGCAACTATTCCGGCATCCAGCTTGGCACCTATCACGCCACGTCGAACTTCGCCTTCTCGCTGCCGGTCTGGCAGTCGCTTGAGGCCGAGGATCGCGCCGCGATCATCCGCGCCGCCAACCGCGCCAATGCCGACTTTACCCAGCGCTGGGGCTATGCGATGCCCGAAGAGGCGCGCGCCGCCGCCGCCGAGGCGGGGATCGAGATGATCGAGCCGGATGCCGATTTCCTTGCGGCAAGCGAGGAATTTGCGGTTGCCGACCGCCAGAACGCCATTGCCCGCGCGGAACAGCAGTTCGGCATGACCGACGCGAGCGAGCGGGTCGAAACCTTCCTCGGTCTGGTCGAGAAATGGACTGCGATCGTCGAAGAGGTCAATGGCGACCCCGAGGCGATTGCCGAACGGCTCCAGTCCGAGGTCTGGGATCAGGTCGATCCCGCAACCTACGGCGGCTGAACGGAACCGGGGCCGCAGCGATCCTGCCGCGGCCCCATTGACCACACGTTCCTTTACCTGGGGAGGGGGGAATGGAGCAGATCCGACGCGCTGTCGATGCTCTGATGAGTGTGCTTGCCACGCTTGCGGCGGTGGGTGTCCTTGCGATGATGGTGCATGTCTGCGCCGACGTGATCTGGCGACAGGTCTCGGGCGGGCCGCTGCCTGCGACGGTCGAAATCGTGTCGCGATACTACATGGTCCTCGTGGCCTTCCTGCCGCTTGCCTGGGTCGAGCGTCGTGGCGGCATGGTCAGCGTCGAGCTTCTGGAAGGCTTCATGCCGCAGGGCCTGATCCGCATCTCTGACGTCGTGGTCGCGCTGATCGCCGTGGTGGTCTATGCCGGACTTGCCTATGCAAGCTGGGGCATCGCGCTGCGCAACTACAACACGGGCACCTTCGTGACGGCGCTGCAATATGCGGTTCCGGTCTGGCCCACCTATTTCCTTGCCCCGCTCGGGTTCGCGCTGGCTGCGGTCATCGTGCTTCTGCGCGGGTTCTTCATCGCCACCAACAGGGACTGGCACAGCGCAGGAGCCGGAGAATGAACGTAGAGGCCGGATTCTGGGGCGCAGGCATACTGATCCTCCTGCTTCTGTTCCGCGTGCCCGTGGCGCTTGCGCTGATGGCGGTGTCGTTCGGCGGGATCGCCGCGCTGATCGGCGTTCAGCCGGCGCTGGGGGTCCTGTCGAACACGCCCTACAGCTTTGTCGCCAGCTGGACCATGAGCGCGGTTCCCATGTTCCTTCTGATGGGGTTCGTGGCGTTTCATTCGGGCCTGACGGGCGGTCTCTTCGAGGCGGCAAAGGCGCTCTTGCGGCGGGTGCCGGGCGCATTGGCGATTTCGTCGATCTTTGCCTGTTCAGGCTTCGCGGCGGTCTGCGGATCATCGCTCGCCACCGCCGCCGCGATGGGGCGCATCGCCATTCCGGAAATGGTGCGCGCGGGCTACAACCCGGGCTTTGCCGCCGGCTCCATCGCCGCGGGCGGGACGATCGGTGCGCTCATCCCGCCATCGATCCTCATGATCATCTACGGCGTCTTTGCCGAAACCTCGATCACCCGCGTCTTCATCGGCGGCATCGGCATCGGCATCGTCACCGCGCTGAGCTATGCAATCGTCGTGCTGGTGATCGCCTGGCTGCGCCCCGACATCGTTCCCCGCCGCCCGATCGAGGACGAAAAGCTCTCGGCCCGCGCGGCGCTTGGCAAGGTCTGGCCGGTCCTCTTGCTGATCGTCCTGGTGTTCGGCGGCATGTTCAGCGGCTTTTTCACCGCGACCGAGGCGGGCGCGGTCGGCGCGGCCGGGTCGCTCGGCTGTGCGGCGCTTGTCGGCCGGCTGAACTGGCCGGTGCTCAAGCAATCGCTGCTGGAAACGCTGATGACCTCGGCCTCGCTCTTCATCATCGGGATCGGTGCGGCAATGTTCACCCGCTTTCTGGGGATCACCGGCCTTTCGAGCTTCATCGCCAGCTATGTGAGCGATGCCGGCCTGACCTATGTGCAGCTGATGCTGATCGTGGTGCTGATCTATGTGCTCCTGGGCATGGTGATGGAGCCGTTCGGCGCGCTGCTGATCACCTTGCCGGTGCTGATCCCGATCTTCAACGCCGAAGGCATCAGCCTTGTCTGGTTCGGCGTGGTCGTGGTGAAACTGCTGGAAATCGGGATGATCACGCCGCCCGTGGGGCTGAACGTGTTTGTCATCCGGAACGTCGCCGCGAAATACGCGACCGTGGTGCAGATCTTTGGCGGGGTGGTCCCGTTCATCATCGCCGATTTCGCGGTGATCGCGCTTGTGGTGGCCTTCCCGGGGATCGTGCTGTTCCTGCCCAGCCTGCTCTGAACGAAAAAAGCCCCGGCAGTTGCCGGGGCTTTTGCATCACGTCCCACGTCCGGGGCTGGTTCAGACGCCGCCCCAGATCGCTTCGGCCGTCCTGATCACCAGCTCCAGCTTGCGCCGCTGATCGTCAAACGCGACCGCGTTCCCTTCCTCGGTCGAGGCGAACCCGCATTGCGGCGCGATTCCAAGCTGGTCGAGATCGGCGTATTTCGCCGCCTCGTCGAACTTGCGGCGCAGATCGTCGATGCTTTCCATCTCGCCGGTCTTGGTCGTGATGAAGCCCGGCAGAACGCGCTGCTTGCCCTTGGCCAGCAGGCGCAGCGGTTCCAGCCCGCCCGCGCGTTCGGTGTCATACTCCATGAAGAAGATATCGACACCGGTCTTGTTGAAGACGGCATCCGCCGCCAGGTCATAGGCCCCCTCGGCCGCGTGGGTGGACCGGAAGTTGCCCCGGCACATATGCATCCCGATCACCATGTCGGCCGGGCGGTCCTTGATCGCGTCATGCATCATCTTTGCATACTGCTCGATCAGCCAGTCCGGATCCTGCCCTTCGGCGGCCTTGGCGGCGCGGTGCTTGGGGTCACAGAGATAGGCGAAAAAGATGTCGTCCATCTGCAGATAGCGGCAGCCGGCCTCATAGAATTTCGCCACCGCCTTTGCATAGGTCGCCGCCAGATCGGCAAAGAGAACCTCTGCGTCCTGATATTCGACCGGGTGGATATCGGCCTTGGCGGTGCGGAAATGGCAGCAGGACGGCCCGGGGATCGAGATCTTGGGCACGACACCCGTGTTCCCGGCGACAAACCGGAAATGCTCGAGCATCGGATGATCGTCGGGAAAGTCGAGCTTGCCCTTGATCGTCGGGAAGACCGGGCGGAGCTTGACGCCCGCGAACTGGGCGCCCTGTTCCGGGTCGCGTTCCTCCATGTCGAAGCCCGTCAGCATCCCCATGAAGTCGTAATGCCAGAAGGACCGGCGGATTTCGCCGTCGGTCACGGCCTTGAAGCCAATGTCTTCCTGCATCCGGATCACATCGCGGATCGCCTCATCCTCGGCGGCACGCAGTTCGGCGGCATTGTCGGCGCCCTCGGCACGGGCCTTGCGCGCCGCGGCGACCGCCGGCGGGCGCAACAGGCTGCCGACATGATCGGCGCGGAACGGAGGGGTCAGTGTCATGGTCTTCCTTTCAGTCTATCCGGCAAGGAACTTCGGCAGCCAGAGCACGATCCCCGGAAAGGCCAGAAGCAGCACCACCCGGACGATTTCGGCCGCGAAGAAGGGCATCACGCCCTTGAAGGTCTCCATCATCGGCGTATCGCGGGCCATCGCCGAGATGACGAACACGTTCATGCCCACCGGCGGGGTGATAAGCCCCAGTTCCACGACGATCAAGGCAAGTATGCCGAACCAGATCTTGAGATCGTTCGTGCTCATCCCGAAACCGGCGCCGTCCGCACCCTGATAGAGCCCGCCGTTGAGTTCCACCAGCACCGGCCAGAAGAACGGGATGACCAGCAGGATCATCGAGAGGCTGTCCATCAGGCAGCCGAGAAGGATCAGCGCCAGAAGCAGCAGGACCAGGACCGTCATCGGCTCCAGCCCGGAATTGCCGATCCATGCGGCGGCGGCCTGCGGCAGGCCGATGCGCGACATGTAGATCTTCATCAGCTCGGCGCCAAGAAGGATCAGAAAGATCATGCCCGTAGTGCTCGCCGTCTCGATCACCGAGTCATACATCGCCCGAAGCGAGAGCTTGCGCTGCACGATCCCGAAGACGAAGACGAGGAACACGCCAACGGCGGCGGCCGGCGTCGGGTTGTAGAGCCCGCCATAGATCCCGCCCAGAACGAGGCCGAAGATCAGCAGAACGGGGATCACGCCAAGGGTCGCCGAAATGAACTCCGCCCGGTCCTTGGTGCCGCCGGCGGGGCCTGCATCGGGGACGACGATCACATAGATCGCGATCGTCAGCAGAAAGAAGATCACGGCGAGGATGCCGGGGATGAACGCGGCCATGAACATCGTGACGATGTTCGCCTCAACGATGATCGCATAGATGATGAGAACGACCGATGGCGGGATAAGGATGCCCAGCACCCCGCCCGCAGCCAGCGACCCGGTGGCGAGCGCGCCCGAATAGCGATAGCGCCGCAGTTCCGGCAGTGCGACCTTGCCCATGGTGGATGCGGTCGCAAGCGATGACCCCGAAACGGCGCCGAACCCGGCGCAGGCGGCGATCCCCGCCATCGCCGTGCCGCCCCGCATCCAGCCCAGCCAGGCGTTGGTGAAGCGGAACAACTGCTGGCTGAACCCCGCCTTGGTCGCCAGCGCCCCCATCAGCACGAACATCGGGATCACCGACAGGTCGTAGACCGAGAACTGCCCGTAGGCGAGCGTCTTGAGCTGGTTGAGCATCAGCGCCGGGCCGTTCAGAAGGGTGATGCCCACGCCGCCGACAAGGATCATCGCATAGCCGATCGGCATCCGCAGCGCGATGAGGATCAGAAGAACCAGTAGCCCGAGAAAGCCCAGGCTGGTGGGATCGGTCATGCCCGTCCTCCGCGAAGCGCGTCGCGCCCGTATTCGATGAAGTTGACCGCCGATGCCAGCGCAAGCAACGCAAGCGAGATCAGGATCGGCACGAACGCCCACCAGATCGGCACCTGCAGGATCGTCGTGGTATAACGGTAATCCCGCTGGTCGATCATGCCGTAATACATCCGCCACAGCAGAAGCAGCGCAAAGAGCAGCGCGACGATGGCCGCCACCAGCTTGAAGAGCGCGACCCAGCGCGGCGAGGCCCGCGAGGTGAAGATATCCGCGGTTACATTCGCGTCGGTCAGTTGCGTATAGGGCAGAAAGCAGAAGGCAGCGACGGCGGCAAACATCTCTGTCAGCTCGAAATCGCCGGAAAAGCGGCTGCCGGCAAAGCTGGTGACCACCGCGTAGATGTTGATCAGGACGATGGCGAGCAGCACGACACCCCCGAACACCGCCCAGGCCGTGACCAGACGTTCGACCGCACCGGGAATCCCGGTGCGGCGACAGGTTTGTGCGACGGGCGCGTCCATCAGTTGCCGGCGCTGTGTGCGGCGATACGCTCGCGCGCACGCTCGACGAGACCTGCGGCGTCGATGCCCTGGCCCGACACTTCGGCAACCCAGCGGTCGACGACCGGCTCGAGCGCGTCGCGGAAGGCCTGCGTTTCCTCGGCCGTCAGAACGATATGCTCGTTGCCCGCATCGGTTGCGACGCCGATCCCGAAGTCATCGGTGTTGCGCCAGATCTGCCCGACCTCTGCCCACCAGTCGGGACCGGAGGCATCGCGGAACGCCTGCTGGATATCCTCGGGCAGGCCGTCCCAGCGGGCCTGGTTCATCGTCACCTGAAAGACCGTGGTGCCAAAGCGATAGTTGTTCTCGCCCTCGATCTGGTAATCGGTCTGCTCCTGGATCTGCAGCGCGGGAATGATTTCCCACGGGATCAGCGCGCCCGCAACGGTGCCACGCTGCAGCGCCTGCGGCAGTTCCGGAACCGGCATCGCGACCGGCGTCGCACCCAGCGCCTCGATCACCCAAGCGCCGGTGCGGGACGGCGTGCGCAGGCTGAGCCCGGCCATATCGGTGGGCGAGCGGACCTCGCGCCCGGCGATCTGGATGCCGTTGCCGGCATGGACATGCAGGAACATGACTTCGGTGCCACGATAATCTTCGCGCAGTTCATCCAGCATGTCGAGCATGGCGAGGTTGGCCGCGGCCAGATCGCCTTCGAAAACGTTCGGAAGCTCGAACACCTCGGACCGCGGGAAAAGACCGGGAGTATAGCCGTTGACCGTCCAGATCAGATCGACCACGCCGTCGCGCACCTGGTTGATCAGTTCCGGCGGCCGGCCGCCCAGCGTCATCGCCGGATAGATCTCGATCCGGACGCGCCCGCCCGAGTTTTCTTCGACCTGACGGGCCCACGGCTCCAGCATCTGGGTCTGAGAGGGCGATTGCGCGCTCAGCGGCTGGTGCATCTTGAAGACAAATTCCTGCGCGGCGGCAACGCCCGCGGTGGCGAAGGCCAGCACTGTTGCCATTGCTGCCGTCCGGAAAATCCTTGAATTCCGCATCGCTTCCCTCCCTGCGATAATGATGATCCCCACTTGCTGTCATAGCGTTCCAATCGTCGCCAGCAAAGCGGTTCCGGGGCAGCCCTGACGGATTTTTCCTCCTGCCCCCGGTGATTTGGTGGCACAAGTGATTGACCTCGTCAACTTCTACGCACCGCCCGCAATAGCGATACAAGCCTGCGCCACAACGGAAAAGGGCGCCCGAAGGCGCCCTTGCAACCGCAGATGTTCGGATCACACGAAGCGGTTGATGAGGTTTTCGAGCGCCTCTTGCCGCCCGGACCGGGGCGTCGGGTTGATGCCCTCGGACAGGACCCGCTCGGTGATGCTTTCAAGCGTGGCGTCGGTCAGCATCGCCTTGGCGGCAGGGGCGTCCCAACCGGCATAGCGTTCGCGGCGCTTGGCCTCCAGCGTGCCGTCTTCCAGCATCGCCGCCGCAGCCTTGAGCCCCCGCGCGCAGATGTCCATCGCGCCCGCATGGGCAAGGATCAGGTCCGCAGGCTCGATCGACTGGCGCCGGATCTTCGCGTCGAAGTTGGTGCCGCCCGTGGTGAACCCGCCGGCCTTGAGGATCTCGTAATAGGCCAGCGCAACTTCGGGGACGTTGTTCGGGAACTGGTCGGTATCCCACCCGGACTGGTAGTCGTTCCGGTTCATGTCGATCGACCCAAAGATGCCGAGGCTCGCAGCGGTCGCGATCTCATGCTCGAAGGAATGGCCGGCAAGGATGGCGTGGCCCTGCTCGATATTGACCTTCACCTCGTTCTCAAGCCCGTAGCGGCGCAGGAAACCGTAGACCGTCGCCACGTCATAGTCATACTGGTGCTTCGACGGCTCCTGCGGCTTTGGCTCGATCAGGATCGCGCCCTTGAAGCCGATCTTGTGCTTGTAGTCGATCACCATCGACAGGAAACGCGCCATCTGGTCGGCTTCGCGCCCCAGATCGGTGTTGATCAGGGTCTCATACCCCTCGCGCCCGCCCCAAAGCACATAGTTCTCGCCGCCCAGCTTGAGCGTGGCGTCCATGCAGGTCTTGACCGTCGCCGCACCGAAGGCAAAGACATCCGGATCGGGGTTCGTGGCCGCGCCCGCCATGTAGCGCCGGTGCGAAAAGAGGTTCGCCGTGCCCCAAAGCAGTTTCGTCCGCGAGACTTGCATCTTTTCGCCAAGGTAGTCGACGATGATTTCCAGGTTGCGCGTGTTCTCGGCGAAATCCGCACCTTCGGGGCGGATATCCGCGTCGTGGAAACAGAAATAGGGCGCGTTCAGGATCTCGAACATCTCGAAGGCGACATCGGCCTTCAGCTTGGCCAGATCGATCGCATCCCCGAACCAGGGGCGGTCAAAGGTCTGGCCGCCGAACGGGTCCGTCCCCGGCCAGGCAAAGCTGTGCCAATAGGCCACCGCAAAGCGCAGGTGATCCTCCAGCCGCTTGCCCATCACCACTTCGTCCGGGTTGTAGTGCCGGAACGCAAAGTCGTTCGCGCTGTCGGCGCCTTCATAACGGAGGGCGGGAATATCCTTGAAGAAGTCGGTCATGTCAGTCCCTTGATTGCAGATTGCGCGGCACGGTAGCGGTCATGCGCGGCATCGAAAGCCTCGGTAAGTGTCTGATCGGGCTCGATTACCCGTGCGGCCTCGGGCGGGGTGGCGATCTCCGTCCCGGCGCCGGTCGCGGCCATCATCGCAAGGCGCGCCGCGCCAAAGGCGCCACCGAAATCGCCCGCCACCGGCAGCGAAACGGGTGTGCCGAGCGCGGTCGCGATGACCTTCAGCCAGTATTCGGAACGGCTGCCGCCGCCGACCGCCAGCAGGGTCTCGATCGTGGTGCCGGTCGCGGCCAGCGCATCGCGGCAGTCGCGCAGGGCGAATGCCACGCCCTCCAGCACCGCCCGGGCAGCCGCCGCGCGATCGGTTGCATGTTCAAGGCCGATGAACGCGCCCCGTATCGCCGCATCGTTGAGCGGCGTCCGCTCTCCTCCCAGATAGGGCAGGAAGAGCGCCTTGCCGGGGGCCTGCAGATCGCCGAGCCCCGCCGTAAGCTGTGCCGGCGTTTCACCGCTGAGCCGGGAAAACCAGTTCAGTGCGTCGGTCGCCGCAAGGATCACACCCATCTGGTGCCATGTGTCCGGAAGCGCGTGACAGAACGTATGCACCGCCGTCGCCGCATTCGGCGCATAGCCGTCATTGGCCGCAAAGAGCACACCCGAGGTGCCGAGCGAGACGAAAGCCTGCCCGGCCCGCACCACCCCGGCACCGATGGCCGAGGCGGCATTGTCCCCGCCCCCGCCCGCAACGACGACGCCCCTTGGCAGACCCCAGCGATCCGCCAGCGCGTCGCGCAACTGCCCCGAAACCTCGGACCCTTCGACAAGGCGCGGCATGTGGCCCGTCGAAAGGCCCGTCGCCTCCAGCAGGTCCGGCGACCAGTCGCGGTCCGCCGTGGCAAGCCAGCTTGTGCCCGCGGCATCGGACATTTCCGCGACATGTTCCCCGGTCAGCCAGAGCCGCAGAAAATCCTTGGGCAGAAGAACCTTGGCCACCCGGTCAAAGAGCTGAGGTTCATTCTTCTGGACCCAAAGCAGCTTGGGCGCGGTAAAGCCGGGGAAAACGATGTTGCCGGTGATCCGGCGGAACATCGGATTGCCGTCCATCGCCGCGGCCTCTGCATGGGCGCGCGTGTCGTTCCAGAGGATGCAGGGCCGCAAGACCTCATCCGCCGCATCCAGCAGGGTCGCCCCATGCATCTGGCCCGAAAGGCCGATGCCCTGCACCGCCGACAGCCCCTTTGGGGCAAGCGCGTCGAACACGGCTTCGGCAGCGGCGATCCAGTCGGCGGGGCTTTGTTCCGACCAGCCATCGGCCGGGCGGCTGACAGTCAGGGGCGCGGTCGCCTCGGCCACCACCGTCTGCGATGCGTCAATCAGAACCCCCTTGAGCCCGGAGGTGCCCAGATCAAGTCCGATGAACATCATGCGGCCTTTGCAGGGTTCTTGCCCAGGATGATCATGCCGAGGATATCATCCTCGGTCACATCCTCGACCCGTTCCGTTCCGACCAGCTTGCCGTTCTTCATCACCGTCACGCGGTCGCAAAGATGCATCACGTCGTGAATGTCGTGGCTGATCAGGAAGATCCCGAGACCCTGACGCTTCAGCTCGTCGATCAGTTCGCCCACCATCTTGGTTTCCTGCGGGCCGAGCGCGGCCGTCGGCTCGTCCATGATCAGGATGCGGGCATTGAAATAGACCGCGCGCGCGATGGCCACCGATTGCCGCTGCCCACCCGACAGCGCCTTCACCGGCACCGCGAATTTGCGGAAGTTCGGGTTGAGCCGGCCAAGGATCTTGCGCGTCTCGGCCTCCATCCGGGAATCGTCCACGAAACCCAGGGGCGTCGTCAGTTCCCGGCCCAGAAAGAGGTTCGAGGCCGCGTCGAGATTGTCTGCCAGCGCCAGCGTCTGGTAGATCGTTTCGATATTGTAGCTGCGGGCATCCCGCGGGTTGCGGATATCGGCCTTTTCGCCATTGATCAGGATCTCGCCGCTATCGGCCTGATAGGCCCCCGACAGGATCTTGATCAACGTGGACTTGCCGGCGCCGTTATGGCCCAGCAGGCCCACGACTTCGCCGGGATAGAGATCGACCGACACATGATCCACCGCCTTGATACCGCCAAAGGCGATGGAGATGTCGCGCATTTCGACAAGAGGTGTCATCAGTTCGCTCCCGTGCGCTTGCGATAAACAATGTCGATGAAGACGGCGAGCACCAGAACCGATCCGACGACGATGTTCTGGAACGGTGCATCAACGCCCACCATCGCCATGCCCGACTGCAGGGACTGCATGATCAGAGCCCCCAGGATCGCGCCATAGATCGTGCCGATCCCGCCCGAAAGGGCCGTGCCCCCGATGACGGCGGCGGCGATCACGCGCAATTCGTCCAGCGTGCCGATATCGTTCGCGTGGTTGGCCGCCCGGGCCGAGGCGACGACCGCGGACAGCGCGCAAAGCGCCCCCATGATCGCGAAGACCTTGACCGTCAGAAGACGGGTGTTGATCCCCGAAAGCTCTGCCGCCTCGGGGTTGCCGCCGGTGGCAAAGATGTAGCGGCCCAGACGGGTGCGCCGCGCGACCAGCGTCATGACGATGGCGACGGCCAGCAGCACCAGTACCGAGATCGGCAGGCCGTAACCTTCGGTATAGCCCTCGGGCATGACCTCGCCGCGCATCTCGAAGATACGACGCAGACGGGCTGCCGGAACGGCATAGGCGTTCAGCGTCGCGACAAAACCCAGGATCGCCCCGGCGATGACGGCGGCCATGGCGGCCTCGGCCCAGAGCGGCTTGACGACGAATCCATGACTCATCTTGCCGCGGCGCGCCATCCATTGGGCATAGAGCGCGGCGATAACGGCGAGCACGCCGACGACCCATGAGGCGGTCTCGCCGATCGTGCCGTTCGCACCGCCAAAGAGCATGAAGGTGCTGTCGAGCGGACCGATGGTCTGGCCGCTGGTCAGATACCAGGCCACGTTGCGCCAGACCAGAAGCCCGCCCAGCGTCACGATGAAGGCCGGAATCGTCAGATAGCCCACCAGCCAGCCGTGAAAGGCGCCGATGGCGGTGCCCGCGACCAGGCCGACCGCGATCGCCAGGGGGGCGTTCATGCCCGTGTTGAGCCCGATCCCCATCACCTGCGGCAGAAACACCGTCTGCGTCATCGCCATGATGGCCGAACAAGTCGCAAGCAATGCGCCGACCGACAGGTCGATGTGGCGTGTGACGATGACGAACACCATGCCGGTCGCCATGATCGCGACGGACACCGTCTGGATCGTCAGGTTGAAGATGTTTCTCGGGGTCAGAAAGCGCCCGTCCGTGATCAGGTGAAAGCCGATGCAGAGCACGATGAAGGCACCGATCATCCCCAGAAGGCGGGTGTCGATTTCCAGCGTGTCGATCAGGCTCCGTCGTTGGACGGGGACATGGGCCGCGTCAGTCATGGGCTTATCCTGTGGCAGAGCAGCCGCATGAAGCGGCCGAAAAGGGGGCGCCCCGTGAAAGGGGCGCCGCTTGGTGTCAGTTGCAGGGGGCCGGGCCGGCGGAGACGCCCTGGCAGAGCGCCTCTTGCGTGATCCAGCCCGCGTCGACGACGGTGCTGAGGTTGTCAGCGGTGATCGGGATCGGCGACAGGAAGAGCGCCGTCAGTTCCGTCCCCGAGGGCGAGGTCCAGGTCTGTGCGCCTTCGACATCGGCCATTTCCGTGCCGTTCGCCATGGCCACCGCGATCTCGGCCGCGTTGCGACCCAGTTCACGTGCGTCTTTCCACACCGAAACGGTCTGGGTGCCCAGCGCGATCCGGTTCAGCGCCGCATGGTCGCCATCCTGTCCGGAAACAGGGATGCCCTGCATCCCCTGTGCCGTCAGGGCCGCGACCACGCCGCCAGCCGTGCCGTCGTTCGAGGCCACGACCGCGTCAACGTTGTTGTCCTGTGCGGTCAGGATCTGTTCCATGTTGCGCTGCGCGTTGGCCGGAAGCCAGGCGTCGGTATAGGCTTCGCCGACGATGGTGATCTGGCCGGCGTCGATCGCCTCTTGCAGCACTTCCTGCTGGCCGCCGCGCAGGAAATCCGCGTTCGGGTCGGTGGGCGAGCCCTTGATCATCACATAGTTGCCTTCGGGCGCCTGTTCGAGAACGGCACGCGCCTGCATCCGGCCGACCTCGACGTTGTCGAAGGTCAGGTAAAAGGCGCGCGGATCCTCGATCAGACGGTCATAGCCCACGACCGGGATGCCTTCGTCGGCCGCGGCCTGCACGGCCGGCCCGATGGCCTGGCTGTCCTGCGCGAGGATGATCAGCGCGTTGACGCCCTGTGCGATCAGGCTTTCGACATCCGAAAGCTGTTTGGAAGACGACGACTGCGCGTCGGTGGAAACATAGCGTGCGCCCGCAGCCTCCAGCGCGGCAACGATGGCCGCTTCGTCGGTTTTCCACCGCTCTTCCTGAAAGTTCGACCAGCTTACGCCGACCGTGATATCCTGCGCATATGCTGCTGCGGAAAAGCCCACCGTGGCAAGCACGGCGGCCAGAACTGTCTTGTGCATGTAGACCTCCCTACGGTTTGGCGGATTCGCCGAAACTCTGTGAAGATGGCGTTAATAATTTTAGTTGTCAAAATATAAATGCTGCGCAATTTTGACAGTGATGGAGGATGAGGCGCCCGGCGGCGTCTTATGGCGGCAAAGGCAGCCATGACCGGCCGGCACTTCACAGGTTTTGATTTGGGGGGTGAATTAATGTACGGTCGCGATGACGCGCCCGGGAAGGCGGGCTGTGGCCCGCTGATCCCGCCATTGGCCGAAACGCAGCGCCCCCTGCGGCAGCAGGTGTTCGACCGGGTGCGCGCCGCAGGCCAGATCGCGCGCGTTCAGGTGGCCAAGGAGTTGGGGGTCAGCCCCGCCTCTGTCACGACCATCACTTCGGAACTGATCGAACGGGGCCTGATCCACGAGGTCTCGGGGATCAGGGATGGCGACGGCGGCCGGGGCCGGCCCGCGGTTCTGCTGGGGGTCAACCCCGCGGCGCATCTGGTTGCGGGCATGAAGCTTTCGGATCGCGAACATACGGCCGTGATCGTGGATTTCGCCGGAAACCTTGTCGCCGACGACATCATTCCCCGGCGCCCGGGGCTCCTTGATCTGCAGGAAATCCTGCTGGCCGCCGCGCATCTGCTGGACCGCGTCTGCGCCAAGGCGGGCGTGTCGCGTCAGGATCTGTCTGCGGTGGGGCTTGGCGTGCCGGGGTTCGTGGACAGCGCCAGCGGCACGGTTCTCTGGTCGCCCGTGATGCGCGACCGGAACACCGACCTCGCCCGGCTCGCCTCGGCGCGGCTGGGCCTGCCGGTCCATGTGGACAATGACGCAAACCTCGTGACGCTGGCCGAGCTCTGGTTCGGGGCCGGGCGCAACCTTTCGGATTTCGCCGTGGTGACGATCGAGCATGGCGTGGGAATGGGCCTGGTAATCAACCACCGCATCTATCGCGGGGGTCAGGGGCTCGGCCTTGAGCTCGGCCACACCAAGGTCCAGCTTGACGGTGCCCTTTGCCGCTGCGGACAGCGTGGCTGCCTTGAGGCTTATGTGGCCGACTACGCCCTTGTACGAGAGGCGACGACCGCGCTCAACTGGGTGCACAAGGACGGGCAACCCGTGCCGGTCGTGCTGGAGAGCCTTTATGACCACGCCAAGGCCGGCAATCAGGCGGCACGCTCGATCTTCCGGCGGGCGGGGCGCTACCTCGCGGTGGGTCTTGCGAATGTGGTGAACCTGTTCGATCCGGCGCTGATCTTTCTTTCGGGCGACCGGATGCGATACGATTACCTATACGCTGCCGACACGCTGGCCGAGATGGAGGCGCTCGCGCTCAGCTCGGGCCGCCCGCCGCCGCCGATCCGCATCCACGCCTGGGGCGATCTTCTCTGGGCGCATGGTGCGGCGGCGCTGGCCCTTTCGGCGGTCAGCGACGGCCTGCTTGTCCCGGCGCGGGAGGTCGCGGCCTGAACAGCCTGCCGCCTGTAGTATCCGGTTAACACCTCGCCGGCCGGCATTGCCCTAGACTGCCTCAACCATCGGCAAGGGAGGGCATGAGATGGCGAAGATCCTGATGATCACCGGCGACTTCACCGAGGACTATGAAACCATGGTCCCGTTCCAGACACTGCTGGCCTGCGACCACAGCGTCGATGCGGTCTGCCCCGGCAGGAAGGCGGGCGACACGGTCAAGACCGCGATCCATGACTTTGAGGGTGACCAGACCTATTCCGAAAAGCCGGGGCACAATTTCGCGCTGAACGCGGATTTCGACGCGGTGGACGCCGCCGGCTATGACGCGCTGGTGGTCCCGGGCGGCCGGGCGCCGGAATACCTGCGGATGAACCCCGAGGTTCTGGCCATGGTGCGCCATTTCTTCGACGCAGGGAAACCCGTCGCCGCAATCTGCCACGGCGCGCAACTGCTTGCCGCCGCCGGGGTGCTGAAGGGCCGGACCTGTTCCGCCTATCCCGCCTGCGCCTATGAAGTCACGGCCTCGGGCGGGACCTTCGCCGATATTGCGGTGACAGAGGCGGTCACCGATGGCAATCTGGTCACGGCGCCGGCCTGGCCCGCCCATCCGGCCTGGCTGAAGCAGTTCATGGCGCTCCTCTGACGTCATTCTGGCATCACAGGGAAAGGGAGGCCCCGCGATGTGCGAACTCTTCATCAAGGCCGATGCCCGGCAATGGCAAAGCCGCACCCATTCCTTGCGCATCGACGGGGTCGCCACCTCGATCCGGATCGAGAACCATTTCTGGGACACGCTGACCGAAATCGGGGCGCGCGATGGCATGACCGTCGCGCAGCTTATCACCCGACTCTGGCATGAGGCGATGGATGCCGACCACGATCTCGGCAACTTCACCTCGTTCCTGCGGGTGTGCTGCACGCGTTATCACGCGCTGATCGCGGCAGGCGAGATCTCCGCGGATCTTTCGGTCCCGATTGCGGGACATCCGGCGCGGGAAATCCTTGCGCGCGAAGCCGACCGGCGCGCCCGGATGAACTGACGGTCAGTGGCCGCTGCGCGCGACCAGTTCGCGCCCATAGGCGCTTTGCAACGTTCCGGCCCGCAGCGCCTCTGTCGGCGTGATCTCTTGCAGCCGCCCGTCCCGCAGCACGCCCAGCCGGTCGCAGAGAAACGACACGATGGGCAGGTCATGGGTCACCAGAAGATAGGTCAGGCGCCGCTCGGCCCGCAGGTCGGCGAGCAGGTTCAGGATCTCCGCCTGCACGGAAACATCGAGCGCCGATGTCGGCTCATCAAGCAGCAGCACCTCGGGTTCCAGCATCAGGGCACGGGCAATCGCGACACGCTGGCGCTGACCGCCCGACATCTGGTGCGGCAGGCGAAAGCGAAAGCGCCGCGACAGACCCACGGCGTCGAGCATGGCGAGCACCCGCCCGTCGCGACCGGTGATGCCGTGGATCGCCAAAGGTTCCGTCAGGGTATCATCCACCGTGCGCCGTGGGTGGAGCGAGCCATAAGGGTCCTGAAAGACCATCTGCACGCGCCGCACGAAAGCCTTGTCTCGACGGCGCGCCAGGGGCTGGCCGCCGATCGCGATGCGGCCCGTCCAGTCATCCGCCTGCCCCGCAATCGCCTTGAGGATGGTGGACTTCCCCGAGCCGCTTTCGCCGACCAGCGCAAAACTTTCCCCCGCCGCGACAGAAAGGCTCAGGTCATGCACCACCGCCGTGCGCCCGAACGAGACGGTCAGGTTTTCGATCTCGATCATGTGCCCGTCCCGAGAGTTGCGCGATCCAGAACCGGCAGGCGCGACCGATCCTCATCCAGCCGCGGGACCGAGGCGAGAAGCCCGCGCGTATAGGGATGCGTCGCCGCATGAAGCTGGCCCGCGGCACATTCCTCGACCACCCGGCCCGCATACATCACAAGAATCCGGTCGCACCAGCGCGACACCATATCCAGGTCGTGCGAAATCAGGATCAGCCCCATGCCGCGGCGACGGACAAGATCGTCGAGAATCTCCAGCACGGTCGCCCGGACCGAAACATCCAGCGCCGAGGTCGGTTCGTCCGCAATCATCAGGTCCGGCGAGAGGACGACCATCATGGCGATCATCACCCGCTGCCCCATGCCGCCCGATACCTCATGCGGATAAAGGCGATAGACCCGTTCCGGGTCATTGATCCGGACAGCTTCCAGAACCTCCAGCACCGCTGTGCGACGGGCACGGGGGCCGAGGCTGCGATGAAACTGCAGCGCCTCGCCGATCTGTTCGCCGATCCGCATCACCGGGTTCAGGCTGAATTTGGGGTCCTGCATCACCATCGACATGCGCGCGCCCCGCAACTTGCGAAAGCGCTTCTCTGGCAGGTCCCGCAGGTCTGTCCCGTCGAATTCGAGCCGGTCCGCCGTCACCCTTCCGGGCGGCGCGATCAATCCCATAAGGGCGCGCCCGGTCATCGACTTGCCCGACCCGCTTTCGCCGACGATGCCAAGCCTTTCGCGCCCCAGCTGAAAGCTGAGGCCCTTGACGACCTCGACCTCCCCATGGTCGGTGGGAAAGCGGACGCGGAGGTTTTCGACCTTCAGCAGCGTCATGACTTGGCCTTTCCGCGTGGGTCGAGCACGTCGCGCAACCCGTCCCCGAAGAGGCAGAACCCGAGGCTCACCACGACGATCGCAAAGCCGGGCATGGTGGCGACCCACCACTGATCCAGGATGAAGGCGCGCCCGCGCGAAATCATCGCGCCCCATTCCGGCAGTGGCGGTTGCGCGCCGAGCCCCAGAAACCCGAGTCCCGCCGCTGTCAGGATGATGCCGGCCATATCGAGCGTGACCCGCACGATGCAGGACGAAAGACAAAGCGGCAGCACATGGCGGCCGATGATGCGCACGGGCCCCGCCCCCTGCATCCGTGCCGCCGCGATGAAATCGGCATTGCGGAAGGTCAGCGTCTCGGCCCGCGCGATCCGCGCATAGACCGGCCAGGCGGTAATCGCGATGGCGATCACTGCATTCTCGATCCCCGGGCCAAGGGCCGCGACAAAGGCCAGCGCAAGGATCAGCCGCGGCATGGACAGAAAGATGTCGGTGACGCCCATCAGCAACCTGTCCGCCCAGCCGCCGAAATAGCCCGAGACTGCGCCGATGATCAGGCCCAGCGGTGCCGCGATGACCGCAACGAGCAGCACGATCACCAGCGTGATCCGCGCACCATGGATCACCCGGCTGAGGATGTCGCGCCCCAGTTCGTCCGTCCCCATCCAATGCGTGGCCGAGGGAGGCTGCAACCTGTTCTGCAGGCTCCCCTCGAACGGAGAGAACGGCGCGATCAGCGGTGCAAATGCCGCGACCAGCAGCAGGCCCGCGATGATCGCAAGCCCGACCATCGCAAGCGGGTTCCGGAATAGAGCACGGCAGAGCCGGTAGAACTGACCGAGCCGCGCCTGCGCCCGTGTTTCGGGTTCCTCGCTCAGCAGCCAGTTGCGCGACAGGGCGTTCATGCGCGCGCCCTCGGGTCCAGCAGACGATAGAGCAGGTCCGAGCCCTTGTTGATCGTGATGAAGACGGCGCCGATCACAAGGGTCGCCCCAAGAACCGCGTTCATGTCGGCGTTGAGAAGGGCCGTTGTCAGGTAGTTCCCGATCCCCGGCCAGGAGAAGACCGTCTCGATCATCACCGACCCTTCCAGAAGGCCGGCATAGCTCAGCCCGATCACAGTGATCAGTTGCACGCGGATCGGCCGGAAGGCGTGGCGCCAGATCACCACCCGCTCGGGCGCGCCCTTGACCCGTGCCGTCGTGATATATTCCTGGTTCAACTGTTCCAGCATGAAGCTGCGCGTCATCCGCGCGATATAGGCGAGGCTGAAGAACCCGAGGATCGTCGCCGGCAGAACAAGATGCGACCAGGCCGAACGAAAGGCGCGCATGTCGCCCGCAATCAGGCTGTCAATCAGCAAAAGCCCCGTTCGGACCGGCACCATCCCGTCCATGAAAATGTCGATCCGCCCCGGCCCGCCCACCAGCCGCAGACGGGCGTAAAATATGACCAGCCCGACCAGCCCCAGCCAGAAGGCCGGAATGGCATAGCCCGCAAGGGCCACGACCCTGATGATCTGGTCCGTCCAGCTTCCCTGTCGCGCCGCAGCCATGACGCCCATCGGCACACCCACCGCCACGCCGATCAGGATGCCGAGCGTCGCCATTTCAAGCGTGGCCGGAAAAACCCGGGCGAGATCCTCGGCCACCGGGCGCCCTGTGCTGACCGAACGACCGAGATTCCCCTGCGCAACGTCGGCGACATAGCGAAAGAACTGAACGGGCAGCGGGTCATCAAGCCCCATTGCGATCCGCGCGGCCTCATATGTTTCGCGCGAGGCGCGGTCGCCGACAACCGCCAGAACCGGATCGATCGGCACGACGCGGCCGATGACAAAGGTGATCGCCAAAAGCCCGAGAAATGTCAGGGCAACGATCAGCAGGAACCAGAGCAGAGGCATCGCCCGGGAAAGCAGCACGCCTGAACCGGTTGCCGTCATGCCCTTATCCTTTCAAGCTTGGTCGCGGTTGCGTTTTGCCCTCCATATCAAAAAACTTTGGCTGATCAAAATTTTTATACTGAGCGGCCGGAGGGGCCCTTCACCGAGGACACCGAGGACACCGAGGACACCGAGGACACCGAGGACACCGAGGACACCGAGGACACCGAGGACACCGAGGACACCGAGGACACCGAGGACACCGAGGACACCGAGGACACCGAGGACACCGAGGACACCGAGGACACCGAGGACACCGAGGACACCGAGGACACCGAGGACACCGAGGACACCGAGGACACCGAGGACACCGAGGACACCGAGGACCGGGTGCAGATAGCTTCCCGCGCTGTCAACCAGCCCTACGTCGTCACTCCCCCGGAACCAGCGTCCATAGTCTCGTAACTCAAGACCAGATCAGCCCAGCCAGGCCCAATGCTCTTGCATGCTGCGCGGCTCAGCTGTCCTGCCGCCGATACTCGGTGATCAGCACATCGCGCACAATCGGGCCGGCAACCGCCTGTGCCTGTTCGCGCAGCGCGCCGCGAAGCTGCGAGCGTGTATTGCTGGACGTGAAATTCCCATAAAACCCCCCCGCATTCGCATGGTCGAACATCACCTGCAGGAAAGCGTCCTGCAGCCGAGGCAGACGTTGTTCCACCTCTGCCGCAGATTCCGCATCCGCCTCGATGCTGATCGACAGGACCGCCATGGAGGTCACACGCCCCCCTTCAACCAGCGGGATGACGAACTGATTGGCCATGGGAATGATGGTTGTCGGGCGCGAGTGCTGGGCTGTCGCGACATCCGCCTGCGGCTCCGGCCCCGGTCGCAGAAAAAATCCGGCGCCGGCGCCGGCCACTATTCCCAGCATGGCGATGATGATTGGCAGAATCCTGGTCATGCGGCGCCTCAATAGGGAAGGAGAATATCGGCGATCTGCTGGCCATAGCGCGGCTGCTGCACATCGCTGATGAGCCCGCGGCCGCCATAGGCAATGCGCGCGCCGGCGATCTTGTCATAGGTGATCTCGTTCTGCCGGGAGATGTCTTCGGGGCGTACATAGCCCGAGACCACAAGCTCCCGCAGCTCATGGTTGACCCGCACCTCCTGCGCGCCCTCGACCCTGAGGACGCCGTTCGCCAGCCGTTCCACCACCGTCGCGGCGATCCGCAGGGTGAGCGTCTCTCGCCGCCGGATGGACCCGTTGCCACGATAACTGCTGGCAGAGCTTGCATCGACGGCATCGGCCATGCTGGCCCCTTCGGGCAGATGCTGATCCACGCGCTGCGGTATCCCCATGAGCGACGGGATGCTCATGTTTCCCGACGCCGCCCGCGTCCGGTCCGAGGTGTTTGTCATCTCTGCCCGGTCGTCTATCTGGATGACGACCGTCAGAATATCCCCCCGCTGCCCGGCACGGCGATCCCCCAGAAGCGAGCGATGCCCCGAAGACCAGAGCGACGCACTGTCAGAGGCGCGCTGCCGGTCCTGGGTCATCGGCAACGGTACAGAATAAAGCGCGTGATGCTGATAACTGCCCTCGAGCGGGGTGAAGGAGGGCGCCTTGCCCACCTCCGAGAGCCTGGAACACCCGGCCGACAGCACCAGAAGAAGAACGACAAGCGCTCGCGTCATTGCAAGCCCCCCACGGCGAGAACCTGTCCGGAGGGGTCTATCTGCCCCGTGATCGTCGTGCGCGAGGCGAGGTTCATCACCCGGATGACGTCGCCCGCGCCACCCCGCGCCAAGGCCCGCCCTTCGGTCGTTATGCTGAGGCCCCCGCGCTGATACACAAGCGAAACAAGCTGGTTTCGCTCGACCAGTGTTGGAGAAGAGAGATCGGCAGCGCGCACCGGGTTGCCGGCATAAATGGTCGTCCGCGTCTCCATCCCGACGAGGCCTGTCAGCACCTCCGGACCGGCGCCGGGTGCGAGCGTTATGTCCTGAACGGACAGGATCGTGCCGGGGCGGAGGTTGCGGGCGGCAGTCGCCGGGTCCGCAAAAGCGGGGGCCGCGAAGAGGAGGCCGAGCAAGGCGAGCCGGATCATCATCGCACTTGTGCCGTCGCAGCCAGCATCTGGTCGGCCGCCGTGATGACCTTGGCATTGAGCTCATAGCCCCGCTGCGCCTTGATCAGTTCTGTCAGCTCGCGCACGGCATCGACGGAACTGTCCTCCAGATAGCCCTGCCGCAACGTCCCCAACCCGTCCTGCCCCGGCGCCGCGACGGCGGCCTGCCCCGATGCCTCGGTCTCGCGGAATAGGTTGGACCCGATCGCCTCAAGGCCCTTTTCATTCGTGAAACTCGCAAGGGAAAAGCGACCCAGCAATTCGGCCTCGGCTCTGTCATTGAAATAGACAAAGACCTCGCCCTCGGCATTGATCGACAGGCTTCGCGCATCGTCGGGAATGACCATGCCCGGAACGACCTCATAGCCGTCGGAGGTGACGATCAGCCCCTCGGCCGAGCGTTTGAGGCTGCCATCGCGAGTGAAGGCCGCGCCCCCGTCGGGTAAGACCACCTCAAGATAGCCGCGCCCCTCGATCGCGATATCAAGATCACCGCCGGTATGGGCAAGGGACCCTTGGGACAGCATCACCGAGACGGCCGCCGGCCTGACGCCCAGACCCATCTGGACCCCGGTCGGAAGCAACGTTCCTTCGGTTGATGTGACCGTGCCGGGGCGCGTGACCTGCTGATAATGCAGATCGGCGAATTCGGCGCGGCGCGCGTTGTAGGCTGTCGTGTTCATGTTGGCGAGGTTGTTGGAAATGACCTCGACCCGCATCTGTTGTGCGGTCATGCCGCTGGCGGCGATTTGCAAGGCGCGCATGATTTCCCTTTCTATTTCCCGAGCGTCTGGACAACGGCGCGGATACGTTCGTCTTCACGGTCCAGAAAGGTCTGGCCCAGCTCATAGGCGCGCTGCACCTCGATCATCCGCGCCACTTCCGTGATGACATCGACATTCGATTCCTCCAGATATCCCTGGAGGACAGAGGGTTGCTCGACAGGCTCCACGTCACCGGCACGCAAAAGCGTCCCGGCCTCTCGCTGAAGGCTCAGCGGATCGACCGGCAGAACCACGCCAACCTGGGCGACCGCCACGCCATCGGCGCTGAGCGTCCCGTCTGCGCCAACCGCAATCGACCCGGCCTCGGGCGGAAGGGCAATTGCGCCGCCGCCCAGATCAAGGAGCGGGTGGCCATCCTGGTTCACGACCTCGCCCTCTGCATTCGCGGTGAAATGACCGGCCCGGGTCAGCCGCTCACCGTCCGGGGTCTGGACGACGAAGTATCCGGGTCCCTCGATCGCAAGATCGAGCGGGCCGCCCGTCGCCGTGAGGCCGCCCTGCGCCTCGCCGATATGCCGTGCATTCACGGTCGCCATCGAGAGCGACGGTTCCTGCCCATCGAGGCCGCGAAGGAATTCCGAGAAGATGATCCCCTCGCGCCGGAAACCGGTCGTATTCGCATTGGCGATGTTATGCGCGACGATATCCATCTCGCGCCTCAACCCGGACTGCCGCGTGAGCGTGGTGTAACTGGCGTTGTCCATGACAGCCTTCCTAAAAGCCGGCGATCAGGGGAATGATCTGACCGCTGAAAAACGAAACGAGCGATTTCGACATGAAGCTCATCGAGACCCAGAAGACGACGAGCATCGCGAGCGCCTTGGGCACGAAAGTGAGGGTCATTTCCTGCACCGAGGTCAGCGCCTGAAACAGCCCGACGGCGATGCCGGCAATCAGCGCCACGGACAGAATGGGGGCAGAGATGACGACCGCCGTCCAGAGACCTTGCCGCAGGATGTCGTAGAAAATCTCTTCGGGCACGGGGGTGACCTCAGACCGGCATCCGCAGGATTTCCTGATACGCCTCGACAACCTTGTCGCGGATTGTCACAGCCGTTTCGACCGCGAGTTCGGTGGCCGCAAGCGCCTGCACCAGGGCGTGTGGATCCGCCTCACCCAGCAGGGCGGATTTCGCTGTCTGTTCCCCCTGCGAGAGGGTTTCCGCAAAATCGCGTGCGACTTCGGCGAATTTGGGGCCAAGCCCGCCGGACGAGGCCCCGGGGGCCGTCGCCGGCCGGGCCTGAACATATGACTGCGCCGCAATGACTGCCTTGGCATCCATTCTGGATTCTCCTTGATTACCGTTTCAACAGGTCGAGCAGGCTGGCCGACATTTGCCGGGCCTGGTCGAACATCCTCAGATTTGCCTCGTAGCTCCGCTGCGCCTCACGCGAATCCGCGATCTCGACGATGAGATCGACGTTGGACCCGGCATAATAGCCCGACGCGTCGGCCAGCGGGTGATCCGGCGCAAATATCTGCGTCAGATCCCGTTGGCTAAGCTGGACGGGCCCCGCCTCTACCCGGCCGGTGTCGCGCCCGAACCTCTGTTCCGGTTCGAAAGAGATCGTCTTGCGTCGATAACCGGGAGTGTCCGCATTCGCCACGTTCTCGGACAGATGGCGCAGCCGCTGCCCCTGTGCCTGCATACCGGAGGAGGAGATGGCGAGGCTTTGAATGAGGTCGGACATCGCTATCTTCCGAGACTTTTGCGCAGGACTGTCGATGCGGTGCGGTAGACGCTAAGCGCGAGATCGTGCTGATGCCGCACCTCTGCCGCGTGGATCATCTGCTGTTCCAGCGAGACCGAATTGCCGTTCGGCTCGGAGCTACCGGCGCGAACCTCCTGCAGGCGCGCGCCGGAGGCCGGACCGAAATCGTGGGACATGCGGGTCTGACGCAGGCCGCCACCGCCCTGCTGCCGCCACACATCCGAGAATGATGCAATATCCCGCGCGCGATATCCGGGAGTGTCGGCGTGCGCGACGTTTTGGGCAATGACGCCCTGTCGGCTTGCCGCATGGGCCGCGAGCCCGTGCGCCATCTTGAAAAGTTCGAGTTGCCTGAACATCGGGGTTCTGCCTCGTGTTGCCTACACCAAGCTTTAAGAGTGATTCCTTTAGAAACCGTATCCAGTGCAGCGGCTCAGGGGTCATGGATGAGAGATTCGGTTTTCGGCGGACTGGTGGCAGAAATCAGAACGATCCGCGCCGCGCGAAGATTCGGGCGAGTGACGGGCGTCGGCCGCGGGGTGCTGAGCGTCAGCGGCCTGTCGGCGGCTGCGGGGGACAGGGTGACCGTTCTGGCCGCCCCCGGGGCCCGCGTCGGCGGCGAGGTGATCGAGGTAACCCAAGACAATATCATCGTGCTGCCCGAAAGCCCCCTCGATGGTTTCCGAATTGGCGATCGGGTCTTGCTTGACGGTGCCCTGACCATTGCGCCGGACGACAGCTGGCTGGGCCGCGTCGTCGATCCGCTGGGGAACCCCATGGATGATGCACCGCTGCTGCCGGGGCCTTCGCCGCGCCCTCTGCGAACAGCGCCCCCGGCCCCGGCCCGGCGTCGTCCTCTCGGGCCGAGGTTGAGCACCGGCGTTGCCGTTTTCAACACGATGCTGCCGATCGTGCGCGGTCAGAGGATTGGCCTTTTCGCCGGGTCCGGCGTGGGAAAAACGAGCTTGCTCGGCACGCTCGCGAAAGGTGTTTCGGCCGATGTCGTGGTGATCGCCCTGATCGGTGAGCGCGGGCGTGAACTGCGCGAATTTGTGGAGCATGTCCTGGGCCCGGAAGGCATGAAGCGGGCGGTTCTCGTCGTCGCGACCTCCGATCAGTCGCCGCTTTTGCGGCGGCAGGCGGCCTGGACGGCCATAGCCGTGGCCGAGCATTTTCGGGATTCCGGCAGGCATGTTCTTCTGGTGGCGGATTCTGTGACGCGATTTGCGGAAGCCCATCGCGAGGTCGCCCTTGCCGCAGGGGAGGCGCCGTCACTGCGGGGCTATCCGCCCTCGGTCGCCCACATGATCATGTCTCTGGCGGAACGGGCCGGACCGGGTGAGGCGACGGCGGGGGATATAACGGCGATCTTCACCGTGCTCGTGGCCGGCTCCGACATGGAGGGGCCGGTTGCAGATATCCTGCGCGGGGTTCTGGACGGGCATGTGGTCCTTGATCGCGCGATCGCAGAGCGGGGCCGTTACCCCGCCATTGATCTTCTGCGTTCGGTTTCACGTAGCCTGCCCGCCGCTGCAACCGACGAGGAAAATGCTCTCATATCCGAAGCGCGGCACACCCTCTCGATCTATCATGCCGCCGAGATGATGATTCAGGCGGGCCTCTACACGGCCGGGTCCAACCCCGAGATCGACCGCGCCGTCGCGCTGTGGCCAAAGCTTGATGCTTTCCTTGCCGAGGGGGAAACCGGCGATGTGAGCGACAGCTTTCAAAGGCTGGGCCGGTATCTGGGAAGGCTCCCCTAGCGCGCAGAGAACCGCGATGCGGATGTCTGCAGCAGCTGAAGCGCGATCGACCCGCTGTTCATCCCGGTCCCGAGGTTGTTCACCTCGGACCGAAGGAGGAACCGCTGGATCAGCTGTTCAACCTTGTCCGGATCCTGGAACTGGCTCACGGAATCATCGCCAAAGATGCTGCGCGCCTTCGCCTTCAGCGTCGAAAGCTGGATGTCGAGATCAATCGAGCCAAACGAGGACGGCAGGCCGAACGCGGTTTGCACGACCTCACGCATGGGGGCCGAACCGAGCAAGGTGAACCATTTGGTGTTTTCTGACGCGCTGCCTTCGGCCAGTTTTGCCAGTTCACGACGCAGCGACAAGGCAAGGCGCAGGTTCTGATCCTGCTCTCCTACCGCGACTTCAAAACTGCGGGATTTATAGGCGTCGACGATCCTTGCGCCAAAGTCGCTGATCTTGGTGCTGGGTGGCGAAAGATCGAAATTGAACGCCTTCGCCATTTCCTGATAGCGTTTGTCCGCGAGCCTGTTGGCAAGCGATTTCGGGTCCAGCGTCCCCTCTTCCAGCACTTTCCTGATGAAGAATGTGTTGTTGACGTCGTCCTCCAGACCGAAGGCCCCCAAGGCCACGCGAAGCAGCCGGCGATCACCGACCAATTCCTCTGCCGTATCGATGCTGCCGATCTTTTCAAGGAAATAGGCCTTGTCCCGCTCGATCTGCGGGGCACGATTGAAGAGTTCGGTCTGGCGATCCATCGTCCGGTTCAGAAAGCTCCAACCGGCAAAGCCGCCGACGGGGATCAAGGGGGTAAAGCTCATGGTTCATCCGTCGCCAGGAGGCGCTCCTCTCTCGGCAAAAGCCCCCGAAGGGCCTTGAGCGCGTGATAGTGGTCGGACCGCAGAACCGCGGCCGTCGCAAGGGCAAGCTGACTGCGACTGTCATGATCGGTCAACACCTGGCTGAGTTGCTCGATTCCGCGCAAGAGCTGCGGCCTTGCATCCTCGGGCGTGGCATCGCCGGACAGGACAAGTTGCGCCACATAGCACACCCGCCGCACAGGGGTCGTTGCCGCCTCGGGATGGATCGCGTCGCGGAGCCTCAGGATATGCGCTTTGGGGGTGAGGATCGAAATCCGGGACCGCTTGTCCCCGTTTTCGATGACCGCACCGTTGATCAGCACACGCTCTTTCGGGCCGAGCTTTATGACGAGACCGCTCATTGCGCCGAACGCTCTTGGCGGAGGCCGCGCATCACGGCGGTATTTATATCGACCAGTGCCTCGGGTGTGGCGCGCCCGGCAAGAACGCGTTCCGTATGAATCGCGGTGAATTCCGCAAGATAGAACAGGCTGGCGCGAAGCTGTGCCGGCAGACCGTTCTGCGGGTCGGCCACCGCCACCAGAAAGAGCCGCCAGAGGCGCCCGTTCTCATGCAGGGCCGCGGCTGTAGCCGAAAAATCCGTGATCGCGCCCGTTCCGGACCCGCGCAATGCCTGGGTCACCCGGGCAAGCACGTCATATTCAATCCCGCGAAGCGTGCGTGTGGGCGTTTCCCGTCCTGAATAAGCAGTCTTCGCCAGATGCTGGGCGTACAAGTTTCATCCTCCCCGTGGATTGGGCTGGTCCATTACGATTATTGGTGGTGGTCAGGGGGCGTCGGGGGCCGCGATTGGCCCCCGATCCTCAGATCAGCGGAACAGGGCGAGCACGCTCTGCGGCGCCTGGTTCGCAATCGACAGTGCCTGAATGCCAAGCTGCTGCTGCACCTGAAGTGCCTGAAGGCGGGCCGAAACCTCTTCCATATCCGCATCGACGAGGGCGCCGATACCCGTCCGCAGGGCGTCCGTCAGTTTGGACACGAAGTCCTTCTGGATATCGAGCTGCTTTTCGGCAGAACCGAAGGCCGCCGAGGCGTCGATACCGGTCTGGATCAGGGCTTCGATTTCCGTCAGCGCGTTCGCCGCACCACCGGCCGTGGTTACGTCGATGGTGTTCAGCATCCCCAGCGCACCGGAACCGGCGTTCAGAAAGCTTGCATTCACCGTCATGTCGTTGGCGGTGTTGTTGGTGAGCGAGAGCGTCCCCGGCGTACCGCTGTCATAGCTCACTTCAAGATCGGCAATGTTGAGCGCGTCGATGGCCTGCTTCAGACCGACCGCCACGAGGTCAGCCGTGCTCGCACCCGCTGCAAGATCCTGCTCGCGGACGGTATAGCTCACCGATTTGCCGGCAATGCTGATCGAAACCCGATCGCCGGCTTCAAACACAACTGCCGGGTCGATCACGAGATCCGCGGTGTCACCGGCATCAAGGAAGAACGCCGCAGTGTCGCCCTGGGTCGACGCGCCCGTCGTACCGTTGAACACTGCCTTGCCCACGTATTCCCCAAGCGAAAGGTTCTGGCCGTTGACGGTGATCTGGGCGGCTTTGACATCCGACGACCCGCTGCGATCCAGCGACGACAGGATGTTCATCTCGGTGTTGATGCCGTTGACGAGGTTCAGGCCGTTGAACTGCGCCGCTTCCACAACCGACGAGATCTGATCGCGAAGTCCGGCGATATCCGTCTGAATTTTGCCGCGGTCAACGTTTTCGCCCTGCGCGCCGACGATCTTCTGCTTGATCTCTTTCAGAAGCTCGGTCACCGACTCCGATGCTTGGCGGGCGACGGCAACGGTGGCGAGACCCAGCGAAAGGCTTTCGGAAATGCCCTGGAAGCCGCTCACATCCGACTCCATGACCTTGGAGATTGCCCAGGTGGCCGCATTGTCCTTGGCCGAGCCGACCGACTTGCCGGTCGAAATTTCGGCCTGGGTCTTGTTGAGGTTGGTGTTGATCGATTTGAGCGTCTGAAGCGCCACCATGGCACCCGTGTTGGTCAGAATACTCGACATCCGAAATCTCCGCTATTGGCGCTTTGCGCCGGGTTGAGGTGTCGCCAGACGGCGACGGAACAGGACTTTCTGCCCAGTGCGGCCGGTTCGCCGCGCCACCCCAAGGTGCTGTCCCAGAATTACGCTCAACCTCTAACGGAAGCCTAACTGCACACGTCCAGTTAGCTCGCAATTGAGTTAAATGCGCTCGCCGATGTCATGCCTTTCGCTCCAGCGTGACACGGCTTGCGGCAACCTCACTTCGCTGCCCCGTCTTGTCATAGGCTTTCCAACCGGAAAGCTCCCGCTCGATCTCCGCAAGCCGGCGCCTTGCCGCTTGCAATCCCTCCCGGGCGGCGAGGATCATCGCCTCGGTCGCCTGCGCTTCGGTTTTCAGCTTCAAAAGCTCAGCCTCGGAGGGTACCGGTCCCGATATGAAGCGCTCCAATGCTTTCATATGGCGCGCGCCAAGGTCTTGCAGACCTTGAAGATGGCCTTGCGCAAGGCGTGCGCGCGTCGCGCCAAGCAGATCCCGAAGCTCGGCAGTGGGAGATTTCGTCGACTTGAAGATCATGAGCGCCGCTCCATCGCGGCCTCGATTGCCGCAGCGAGGCCGATGCCGCCCGCGCGCGAAAGCTCTGCCGCATAGGCCTGGACGAGGAACGAACTGAACTGTTCTTCGCCGATTCCGCCGTTGAGCGATTCGGATGGCCGGCCCAGACCGGCGCTCGACAGCATTTCCGCAAGAAACTGGGCTTCCAGTTTCTGCGCAACCTCCCGCAACTGCGGGTCGGGCGTGGGGCGGGGTTTTTCATTTGCCACAAGCGTGGCGCGGGTCGCGGTGCCGGTGTCGATCATCATGTCTCTCCTGTCGAACGGCGCAATCATCCGGCAGCGCGGTAAAGGATCAGTAATCAACTGTAGGGATAGTGGCGTCAGACCGAAGAAACGGGGGAACCCATGATTCTGACGCCATTGACGCCTGCTGCCGCGCCGGCCGCCGCACCGCAACAACCGGCGCCCCCGCTGGGCCGGGCGATGTCCCTCGACTGGGGTGAGGTGTTCTCAGCCCTGCTGGAGGAGGAGGGCGAGGTCCTGCCGCTTTCCGAGCTGCAGCCTGAGGAAGTGGTGGAGCAAGAGCCCGAGGCCGAGACGCCGGAGCCTGACGCCACGGTTCCCGACGACCCGCCTGAGCGCCTCTGGGTAGCTGTGCCGCGCGCGGCGGCGACGCCGGCCTTTGATGCCGCTCTTGTTCCGGACTCCGGGTTCTCGCCGCCACCGCCGCCTACCACGACAGAGGCGCCGCAAACGGCCGCGATGACTTTGGGAACACCCGTAACGGCAAGCAGCCCTTTACCACAGGCGCCAATGCCTGTTGTCGATGAAGCCGAGGCGCGGCTGCCCGATGCACCTGACAGCGGCCAACCCGACCGCAAGACCCCGGCCCTGCCGGAACAGGCCTCCGCTGATCTGCCGCCCCCCCGGCCGGAAGCGCCGCCAAAGGCCGCCAGAACCGGGGGTCCGGACAGCGCCGCGCAACCCGGTCCGGCGCCTCAGGACGACACACCGGCCCCGGTCGCCGCAGCGGCGCCGCTGCCTGATCCTGCAGCACCAGAACCCGTTCGCTTGGAAATCTCGGTGATCCCGGCATCCGAATCCGGGCCGGCCCAGTTGGCCTTGCACGAAAGCAGCTTTCAGATGGCCCGGACGGAGACGGTGGCGGCCACATCGCGAATGACCCTGACCCAGCCGGTCCTCGCGCAGATCGCGGAGGTTCTGGCTGATAGTCCGCCGGGGCAGGTGGAATTGCGCCTCTCGCCCGAGGAACTGGGGCGGGTTCAGCTGCGCCTCGGGTCCAGCCAGAATGATCTGGTCGTTTTCGTTCAGGCCGAACGGCCCGAAACGCTGGAGCTGTTTCGCCGGAACATCGAGGGGCTCGCGCAGGAATTCCGGAATATCGGCTTTGGCGGCATCGCCTTTCACTTCGGCCAATCCTCGGGCGGCGGCGCGCCGAATCCCCGGTCGCACACCGCCACCGCCGAGGCAGAGCCCGCACCCGTGACGCCATCCCTTGCGCGAACGCTCACCCTGCCGCCGGCCAGCGGCCTCGACCTCTTGCTGTGAGAACGGACCATGGAAATCACATCAACCTCCACGACGACGACTTCAACAAACGGCGCCATGACCCAGACGGGGTCGGTGGGCGGCGACTACGAGACCTTCCTGAGGATGCTGACGACACAGCTTCAGAATCAGGACCCGCTCAACCCGATGGAGGCGAGTGATTTTGCCGTCCAGCTCGCGACCTTTTCCGGAGTGGAACAGCAGGTGCAGACGAATCAGTTGCTGCAGGCGCTTGCCTCACAAATGGCGCTGATGGGGCTGGGGCAGCTTGCCCATTGGGTCGGAATGGAGGCGCGGGCCCCGGTCGACGCATGGTATGACGGCGATCCGGTCACGCTCACACCGCGGATACCGATGGTGGCGGATCGCGCGACGCTTGTCGTGAAAAACGAGATGGGAAATGAGGTCGAGCGCCGCGACATCGCGCTCACGACCGAGGTGATGCAGTGGTCAGGCCTTTCGGCGGCCGGCACCCCCTATCCCAGCGGGCATTACAGTTTCGAACTGATCAGCTATGAAGGGGACAAGGTCCTCACCACTGAAGTCGTGCCGCTTTATGCCAGGGTCGTCGAAACCCAGGTCGAGCAGGGCCAGATCGTCCTGGTGTTCGAAGGCGGGAAACGCATCCTCGCCAGCGATGCATCGGGGATGCGCAACCCGGTCTGAAGCCTTCCGCAGGATCGAAAGCCGGGCTATTCCTCCGGCCATGGAAACGGTGGAACAGCGCGTCCGGGACGCATTAATAGCGACAGGCGCGGTGCCCGCAGTCTGCCGGTGGGAACGGCTGGAAGGGGGTCGCGTCAATCTGTTGTGGCGTGTGCAGGGGCGTGACGTCGATCTTGTCGTCCGGCTGTACCGCGATTGCCGCAACAGCCCCTTGTTCCGAAACATGCCGGGGGCGGAACTGGCGACCTTGCACGCGCTGACGACAACCGGTCTTGTGCCGACCGCTGCACGGCTTGAGGGAACACCGGCAGGGAAATGTCTGATCTACAGCCATATTCCCGGCGCCCCATGGCGTCAGGGCACGGCGGGCGTGGCACGATTGCTCGGCGCCCTGCACAGCCTGCCCCCGCCCCCGGGGCTGCCGCATCGACCCGTCTCTGCCGACGGGCTGCTTGAAGAGGCAGCGGGGCTTTTGCCCGCGACCGACGATCCGCTTCTGCCGGAGCTTCTGCGTCACCGGCCAGACCCGGATGACCCGGGGCCAGCGCCCGACCCCCGCCTGATCCACCGCGATCCCGTGCCCGGAAACATCATCGTCCAGGGCGAAAAAATGTCGCTGATCGACTGGCAATCCCCCGGGCTTGGCGATCCTTGCGAGGACCTTGCCGCCTTCCTGTCGCCTGCGATGCAGCATCTCTATCGCGGCAAGGTCCTGTCGCCGGCGGAAGAGGCAGAGTTTCTGTCGGCCTATCCCTGCCGCGACACCATCGACCGCCTGAACCGTCGCCGCAGGATCTTTCACTGGCGTCTTGCAGCGCATTGTCTGTGGCGCAGCCGGCAGGGGCTCGGCGACTACGCTACCGCCTTTGCGCTTGAGCTCGCCGCGCTCAGATCAGCGTCCCGAGCCACACCCCCGCCGCGGTAAGCGCCGCCCCCGCCGCCATCCACAGGACGGGCGTCCGGCGCCGCTCGACAATCACCGGGATCGGATCGTGCATCTGCCGCCGCAGCATGATCTCCACCATCTGCGGCAGACGGGGTCCGAAGCGGGAAAGGACCCGCCCGGTCTCGGCCAGATCGCGCAGCATGGCGCGCGGGCCGATATGGTCGCGGATATACCCCTCGACCACAGGCTGGGACACCTTCCAGATGTTGATATGCGGATCGAGCGAGCGGGCCACCCCTTCCACCACCACCATCGTGCGCTGAAGCAGGATAAGTTCGGTGCGCGTCTCCATCCCGAAGCGTTCCGTCACCTCGAAAAGGTAGTTGAGCAGCCGCGCCATCGAAATCCGCGTTGCATCCATGCCGAAGATCGGCTCTCCGACCGAGCGGAGCGCGCGCGCGAACTCGTCGATATCGCGATCGGCAGGGACGTAGCCCGCCTCGAAATGCACCTCGGCAACCCGGCGATAGTCCTTGCGGATAAAGCCATAAAGGATCTCGGCATAGACACGACGGGTATACTGATCGATCCGCCCCATGATCCCGAAGTCGAGCGCGACGACATCGCCATTCGGCGCCACCTTCAGGTTGCCCTGATGCATGTCGGCATGGAAATAGCCGTCGCGCAGCGCATGGAGCAGGAAAAGCTGCAGGACCCTTGCCGCGATTGCAGGCCGGTCATGCCCCGCCGCATCCAGGGCCGCATTGTCGCCTAGGGGGACGCCGTCGACCCAGGACATGGTCATCACCTGCCGCCCCGACAGCATCCAGTCGGCGCGCGGTACACGAAAACCCGCATCCTGCGCCGTGTTCGCGGCGAACTCGGCCGAGGCCGAGGCCTCTAGCCGCAGGTCAAGCTCGCCCATGACCACGCCCTCGAAATGCGCGATGACCTCGCGCGGGCGCAGGCGGCGGGAAGAGGGCGAAAGAAACTCGATCATCGACGCGGCAAAGTAAAAGGCGTCGATATCCTTTCGGAACGCCCGAAGGATACCGGGGCGCAGCACCTTGACCGCGACCTCTTCGCCCGTATCGGCCCGGCGGGCGTAGTGAACCTGCGCGATCGAGGCTGCGGCGACAGGTTCGGAAAATTCGGAAAACAGCGCCTCGACCGGCAGCTCCAGTTCCTGTTCGATCACCCGGCGCGCATCGGCGGTCGGAAAGGGCGGCAGCCGGTCCTGAAGCAGGCGCAGTTGCAGCGCAAGGTCGTCGCCCACCACGTCCGGCCGGGTCGAGAGGATCTGGCCGAACTTGATATAGGCCGGCCCCAGCGCCGTGAGCGCCCGGGTCAGCGGCGGATGCGCCGGGTCGCCTTCGTGACCCAGCCACTTGAACGGCCAGCCGAGGATGCGCGCGACAAGCCGCAGCCGCGGGGGCGCGCGAAACGCCTCGAGCACCACGCCCATCGCGCCTGTCCGCTCCAGCGTCGCGCCGGTGCGGATCAGCCGCCAGATATTGTGGGGACCCCGCATCAGATCTTCCAGCCGGAATGGAGCGCGGCGATCCCCATCGAAAGGTTGCGATACCTGACCTGCCCGAACCCGGCCTGCCGGATCATCCCGGCAAATGTTTCCTGGTCGGGAAACTTGCGGATCGATTCCACTAGGTATTGATAGCTGTCGCGGTCGTTCGCGACGATCTGGCCCATCACCGGGATCACGTTGAAAGAATAGCGGTCATAGGCCCATTGCAGCGCCGCGTTCGGAATCTGGCTGAATTCCAGCACCATGATCCGGCCGCCGGGGCGCAGCACGCGCTGCGCTTCTTGCAGCGCCGCCTCAATCCGCGTCACGTTCCTGATGCCGAACGAGATCGTGTAGACGTCAAAGCTGCTGTCGGCAAAGGGCAGTGCCATCGCATCGCCTGTGACCCAGGTCAGGCGGTCGGCCATCTGCTCCGCCTCGGCGCGTTGCCGCCCCTGGATCAGCATCTGTTCCGTCATGTCGAGAACGGTGGCCTGCGCGTCCGGCGCGCGGCGCAGAAAGCGGAAGGCGATGTCGCCGGTCCCGCCCGCCACATCCAGCAGGCGCTGATGCGGGCGCGGCGCAAGCCAGTCCATCATCGCATCCTTCCAGAGCCGGTGCACCCCGCCCGACATCAGGTCGTTCATGACATCGTAGCGAGAGGCGACGCGGGTAAAGACCCCGTGCACCATGCCCGCCTTGTCGCCCTCTGCCACGGTCCGGAAACCGAAATGGGTGGTCGTCTGCGTCTCGCCGCCGAGGGCTTCGTCAGGGGTTTCCGTCATGGGGTCTTGCCGTCCTCTTCGCCTCCCCTTCTTATAGAGCGCCTGCGGGGTGATACAATGCGCCCCGATGTCCGCCCGCCGGCCCCGCCACGGGCCGCAAGACGTTTTGGGGAATGCCGTGCCTGAACTGCCCGAGGTTGAAACCGTCCGCCGGGGGCTTCTGCCCGCGATGGAGGGGCGCGTGATCCTGAGGGCCGATGTCCGCCGTCCCGATCTGCGCTGGCCCCTGCCGCCCGGCATGGCGGATCGCCTGTCAGGGCAGCGGGTGGAGCGTCTGCGCCGCCGGTCGAAATACATCCTTGCCGATCTGGCATCGGGGGAAACCCTGCTCATCCACCTTGGCATGTCGGGGCGGATGCTGGTTTCGGGACAGGTTCAGGGCCGGTTCCACCACGACCATCCCGCACCGGAAAAGCACGATCATGTGGTCCTGGACATGGAGGGCGGGGCACGCGTCACGTTCAACGACGCGCGGCGCTTCGGGGCGATGGATCTCTGGCCCACGGCAACGGTCGATCTGCATCCGCTGCTGGCGCAACTCGGGCCGGAACCGTTCGGGAACGACTTCAACGAGGACTACCTCGTCGCGCGCCTGAACGGCCGGCGGACGCCGATAAAGACGTCACTTCTGGATCAGCGTGTGGTCGCGGGTCTGGGCAATATCTATGTCTGCGAGGTGCTGCACCGGGCCGGGATCGCGCCCGCGCGCCTGTCTGGTGCGATTGCCGCGCGGCGTGTCGCGGGGCTCGTCCCCATCATCCGCGACGTTCTGGCCGAAGCGATCGAGGCGGGCGGTTCATCGCTGCGGGATTATCGCCAGACGGGCGGCGAGCTGGGCTATTTCCAGCACAACTTCCGGGTTTATGGCCGCGAAGGCGCCCCCTGCCCAACCCCCGGCTGCGACGGCACGATCCGACGCAGCGTTCAGGCCGGACGCTCAAGCTTCCACTGCCCACGTTGCCAAAGATAGCTTGATCGCGGGGGGCGCAGTGCTATTGAGTCGGGCGTGACAGAGGCAACAAAGGTGCCCCCATGGCCTATGAAACGCTGATCGTCGAGATTTCCGACCATGTCGCGGTGATCCGGCTCAACCGGCCCGAGGCGCTGAATGCGCTGAACGCGCGGCTCTTGTCGGAACTTGCGGCGGCACTGCGGGCTGCGGATACGAATGACCGGGTGCGCTGCATCGTGCTGACAGGGTCGGAAAAGGCCTTCGCCGCCGGCGCCGACGTGCGCGAGATGGCCGACAAGACCTTTGTCGACGTCTTTTCCGACGATCTCTTTGGTGCCGATGTCGAGGCGATGCTCCGCGTCAGAAAGCCCGTCATCGCCGCCGTCGCAGGTTATGCCCTGGGCGGCGGGTGCGAGCTTGCGATGATGTGCGATTTCATCATCGCGGCAGACAACGCCAAATTCGGCCAGCCCGAAATCAATCTGGGTATCGTCGCGGGGATCGGCGGCACGCAGCGCCTGACCCGGCTGGTGGGCAAGTCGAAAAGCATGGACATGCACCTGACGGGGCGTTTCATGGACGCGACCGAGGCCGAAAGATCGGGCCTGGTGAGCCGCGTGGTCCCCGCCAAACGCCTGATGGAAGAGGTTATGGCGGCCGCCCACAAGATCGCCGAGAAATCCGTGCTGACAGCGATGGCGGTCAAGGAGGCCGTGAACCGCAGCCAGGAAATGCCGCTGCGAGAGGGTCTTCTGTTCGAGCGCCGGCTCTTTCATGCGCTCTTCGCGACCGAGGACCAGAAAGAGGGCATGGACGCCTTTCTGGAGAAACGCGAACCCCAGTTTCGCGACCGCTGATCACGAAAAAGCTGTGCCAGGCGGTTGACTCGGTTCCGAGTCGGGCGTAATAGCGCGGCTTCAGGAATTTACACGAACCCGAACCGGAACAGGATACATGGCCAACACGCCCCAGTCCAAGAAGCGCGCACGCCAGAACGAGCGGCGCTATGCCGTAAACAAGGCGCGCCGCTCGCGGATCCGCACCTTCCTGCGCAAGGTCGAAGAGGCAATCGCCTCCGGCAACCAGGAAGCCGCGACTCAGGCACTGCGCATCGCGCAGCCGGAACTGGCCCGTGGCGTCACCAAAGGTGTGCTGCACAAGAACACCGTGGCCCGCAAGATGTCGCGCCTCTCGGCCCGCGTCAAAGCGCTCGCTGCAGCCTGATCAGGCGACCAGAACGGCTATTCCAAAGGCGTGCCATCAGGCACGCCTTTTTGCATTTATCCTTTGTTTTTAGATGATTTTTTACCACCGTGGCGAAATTTCATCGCTGTTCCGGATTCGGTTCGGCAATCGCTGAGTCAAGCCAAGAGTTCTGTTGCAGCCCATCACAGCCTCAAGCTAGCGTGACAGGGCGATTCACATCGCCTTGGGGGGACATGAAGCAGAACTCTGCCCTGACCGCGCTTGCGGCAGAAGGCAGGGAAGGGTTGCGGGAAGTGGGGCTTCTCCGCGGCGCCTGATATGCGGGGATCATCTCCTGCATTTGCGACATGTCTATGACAGAGGTCCTTCGGATGCGCTGGGGTGCGACATTCACCCTGCTGCCGCGCAATCCGGATGGCCGATCACGGCAACCTGCGATCCTGGTCGCGGGGCAGTTCCGTTGTTCCCCAAGGCCTGCGAATCCAGCAGCGGTGTCTGTTCCGGCGATGTGTGTGTGCCGGGCGGATATCAGGTCGGGGCAAATGGCGGTTGGAAAATGCAACAAGAATCTTGGGGGCAGGCGCGTGAAGAACTTCTTAAGGTGGTCGGGCGGAACAACTTTGTAACCTGGATCGAGCCGCTGAGCTTTGCGGGGCTCAACGACGGCGTAGCGCGCTTCGAGGCGCCGACGAACTTCATCGGCGACTGGGTGGCGCGCAATTTCGCGGACCAGATCCGCTATCAGCTTGCGGCCACGGGCGCGTCGGTGGACCGGGTCGAATTCGCGGTGGCCGCCGCGAACCGCCCGCACCCGCCGGCCCGCGCTACCGAAATCCGGGCCGAAACCCGCGCCGAACCAGGGCGTCCCGCCGACGAGGGTGAGCTTCCGGGCGCGCCGCTCGATTCGCGTTTCACCTTCGACAGCTTCGTCGTCGGCAAACCGAACGAGCTTGCCCATGCCGCCGCCCGCCGCGTCGCCGAAGGCGGGCCTGCCACCTTCAACCCGCTTTTCCTTTATGGCGGGGTCGGGCTTGGCAAGACGCACCTGATGCACGCCATCGCGCATGAGTTGCACAGCCGCAGCCCGGAGATGCGGGTTCTCTACCTCTCGGCCGAACAATTCATGTATCGCTTCGTTCAGGCCCTGCGCGACAAGCAGATCATGAACTTCAAGGAGCTTTTCCGCTCGGTCGACGTGCTCATGGTCGATGACGTGCAGTTCATCGCCGGCAAGGACAGCACGCAGGAAGAGTTCTTTCACACCTTCAACGCCCTTGTGGACCAGCACAAGCAGATCGTCATTTCCGCGGACCGAGCCCCCGGGGAGATCAAGGACCTTGAGGATCGCATCAAGTCGCGGCTGCAATGCGGGCTGGTGGTCGATCTGCACCCGACCGATTACGAACTGCGTCTGGGCATCCTGCAGCAAAAGGTCGAAAGCTATCGCCAGCAGTATCATGGCCTGCAACTGGCGCCGGGCGTGCTCGAATTCCTGGCCCACCGGATCACGACCAACGTCCGCGTGCTGGAAGGGGCGCTGACGCGGCTTTTCGCCTTTGCCTCGCTTGTGGGGCGGGAAATCACGCTCGATCTCGCGCAGGATTGTCTGGCCGATATCCTGCGCGCCTCGGACCGCAAGGTCACGGTCGAGGAGATCCAGCGCAAGGTGGCGGAACATTACAACATCCGCCTGTCGGACCTGATCGGGCCGAAACGGCTGCGCACGATCGCGCGGCCCCGGCAGATCGCGATGTATCTGGCCAAGCAGCTTACCTCGCGCAGCCTGCCCGAAATCGGGCGGCGGTTCGGGGGGCGCGACCATACGACCATCATGCACGGTGTGCGCAAGGTCGAGGAACTGATAACCTCGGACCACCAGATCGCCGAGGATCTTCAGCTTCTGCGCCGCCTGCTGGAGGCCTGATCGGGCGGACTGCAGCGCGGGCCTTGACGCTGCGGCGTTTCGGGCGGAAAGTCCGGACAAGAAAAAGGCTTGAGCGTCCGGGGGATTTGGCACAGGTTGCCCCCCCGGCCTTGCGCCCGAGACGGATGGGGAACAGAATGAAGATCAGCATCGAGCGCGGCACCTTGCTCAAGGCCGTGGGCCAGGCGCAGTCTGTGGTCGAACGGCGCAACACCATCCCGATCCTCGCCAATGTGCTGATCGAGGCCGAAGGCAGCAACGTGAGCTTTCGCGCGACCGATCTCGACATCGAGGTGGTCGATCGTGCCCCCGCGCAGGTCGAACGGGCCGGGGCGACCACGGTTTCCGCCGTGATGCTGCATGAGATCGTGCGCAAGCTGCCCGATGGCGCGCTTGTGACCCTGACCGATGACGCGGCCTCGGGCCGGCTGACGGTTCAGGCGGGGCGGTCGAACTTCGCACTTGCCACCCTGCCGCGCGAAGATTTCCCGGCGATGACCAGCACCGAATACACCGCCAATTTCGCCGCCCCCGCAGGGGCGCTGCGGCGGCTCTTCGACAAGTCGAAATTCGCGATCTCGACCGAAGAGACGCGCTATTACCTCAACGGTGTCTACATGCATGTGGCGGATACGGAGGGCGGGCAGGTCCTGCGCTGTGTCGCCACCGACGGCCACCGTCTGGCCCGCATCGATGCCCCCCTGCCCAAAGGCGCGGAAAGCATGCCCGGCGTCATCGTCCCACGCAAGACGGTAGGGGAATTGCGCAAGCTTCTGGACAATGACGAGACCGAAATCGCCGTGTCTGTTTCGGAGACCAAGGTCCGCTTCGCGACCCCCGACATCACGCTGACCTCCAAGGTGATCGACGGCACATTCCCCGATTACGCCCGCGTCATTCCCACCGGCAACACCCGCCGGCTGGAGGTCGATGCGACCGAATTTGCGCAGGCGGTGGATCGCGTCGCCACGGTATCCTCGGAACGGTCGCGCGCCGTGAAACTCTCGCTCGAAGACGACCGGCTGGTTCTTTCGGTGAACGCCCCCGACAGCGGTGCCGCCGAAGAGGAACTGGCCGTGGCCTATGCCGACGAGCGGCTCGATATCGGTTTCAACGCCAAATACCTGCTGGAAATCGCAAGCCAGGTCGACCGCGAGAATGCGGTCTTCATGTTCAACTCTTCCGCCGATCCGACGCTGATGCGCGAGGGCGGGGATGACAGCGCGATTTACGTCGTCATGCCGATGCGGGTCTGACGGGTCTGCATGACGCTCGCCCTTGAGGCACTGACCCTTTCGCATTTCAGATCGCACAGGCTGGCGCGGCTGACCTTCGGGCAGCGCGTGATCACGATCCATGGGCCCAACGGCGCGGGCAAGACCAACCTTCTTGAGGCTGTCTCGCTCCTTTCGCCCGGGCGGGGGCTGCGCGGGGCGGCGGCCGAGGATCTGATGCGGCGGCCGGAGCGGCTGGGATGGAAGATCCGGGCGCAGTTGCAGGCCCCGGCCGCGGAACATCTGGTTGAGACTTGGGCGGAACCGGGGTCGGGGCGGCAGGTCGCCATCGACGAAAAGCCCGCGACACAGGTGATGCTGGGGCGGCTGGTGCGGGTGCTCTGGCTCGTGCCGGCGATGGACCGGCTCTGGACCGAATCCGCTGAAGGCCGCCGCCGTTTTCTGGACCGCATCACGCTCAGCTTCTTTCCCGATCATGCCGAGGCGGCGCTGAGCTATGACAAGGCGATGCGCGAGCGCAACCGGCTGTTGCGCGATCAGGTGGCCGATGCACGCTGGTATGGCGCGCTCGAGGAACAGATGGCGCAGGCGGGCGCCAGCCTGATGCAACATCGCCGCGATGCCCTTGCCCGGCTGGAGGCGGCGCAGGCGGGCGCGGAAACGGCCTTTCCCGCGGCCCTTCTGCGGATCGAGGGCGCCGAGCCCTTTCCGGAAACGGCTGATGCGATGGCCGCGTCCTTTGCCGAGGGGCGTCGCCGCGACATGGCGGCCGGGCGCAGCCTGACCGGCCCGCACCGGGTCGATCTGGGCGCGATCTATGCCGCCAAGGACATGCCCGCCGCAAGCTGCTCGACCGGCGAGCAGAAGGCGCTTCTGATATCGCTCATCCTTGCCAATGCGCGGGCGCTGAAACAGGAAACCGGCGCGGCACCCGTGTTGCTGCTGGATGAAATCGCCGCCCATCTTGACGCCGCCCGGCGCTCGGCGCTTTATGCCGAAATCCTGGGTCTGGGTGCACAGGCCTTCCTGACCGGAACCGGGGCCGAGCTTTTCGCCGAACTCGAAGGACAGGCGCAGAGCTTTGAGGTGACCGAAGCCGGCGGTTCTTCGACCGTAACCGAGAGGACGATGCCATGACCCCGCAGCGCGTGACGCTGATTACCCTTGGGGTCGCCGACCTGAACCGGGCGCGGGATTTCTACCGCCAGCTCGGCTGGACCCCGGCGCAAGAGGCCGAGGGCGTCGCCTTTTACCAGATGCACGGGCAGGCGCTGGCACTGTTCGATCTGGACGAACTGGCGCGCGATCAGGGCCGGCCAGACACAAGGCTGGGAACAGGGGCGATGACCCTTGCGCAGAATTTCCCTGACCGCGCGGGGGTGGATGCGGCCTATGCCACGGCGCTGGCCGCCGGGGCCACGCCGCTCAAACCACCGGTCGAGGTGTTCTGGGGCGGCTATGCGGGCTATTTCGCGGACCCCGACGGGCATGTGTGGGAACTGGCCCATAATCCCTTCTGGCCGCTGAACGGGGATGGAAGCCTCACCTTGCCAGAGGCGCCCCTGTCGTGACGATCCCGGCCACTTCACTGCTGCTTTACGCGGGCGCGCTCGTGGTGCTGTTCTTCACCCCCGGCCCGGTCTGGGTGGCGCTGACGGCGCGCGCGCTTTCGGGCGGCTTCGCCTCGGCCTGGCCGCTCGCGGTCGGGGTGGTGCTGGGCGACGCGCTCTGGCCATTGGCGGCGATCTTCGGGCTGACATGGCTGCTGGCGGCGTTCGACGGGTTCCTCATCCTGATGCGCTGGGTTGCCGTTGCGACCTTCATCGTGATGGGCGCCCTGCTGATCCGCAACGCGGGGCACCAGATCTCTTCGGACAGCCGGTTGACGCGACCGGGGCGGCTGGCCGGCTTTCTGGCCGGTGTCGCGGTCATCCTCGCGAACCCCAAGGCGATCCTGTTCTACATGGGCGTCCTGCCGGGGTTCTTTGACCTCACCCGCGTCACGGGCTGGGACATCGCCGCGATCGTGGCGATTTCGATGACCATTCCGCTTGCCGGGAACCTCGCCTTTTCGCTTTTCATCGACCGGGCGCGGCGGCTTCTCGCCTCGCCTGCCGCATTGCAGCGGACCAATCGGATCGCCGGGGTGCTGTTGATCCTCGTAGGCGTGGTAATCGGCGTCGCCTGACCCTAAATATGGTGTGCCGCGCGTGACAATCCCGGGCAAAAGCCCTATAAGTCGCGCACGTTGAAAGGAAAGTTCCGCATGGCCGAAGCTGCACAGATGCCCGAAGAATACGGCGCTGAATCCATCAAGGTTCTCAAAGGCCTGGATGCCGTCCGCAAACGTCCGGGTATGTATATCGGCGATACCGACGACGGGTCGGGCCTGCACCACATGGTCTATGAGGTGGTGGATAACGGCATTGATGAGGCGCTGGCGGGTCATGCCGATTTTGTCACGGTCAAGATCCATGCCGATAACAGCGTCTCGGTGACGGATAACGGGCGCGGCATTCCGGTGGACATCCACAAGGAAGAAGGCGTTTCCGCAGCCGAGGTCATCATGACCCAGCTTCATGCCGGCGGGAAATTCGACCAGAACAGCTACAAGGTGTCGGGCGGTCTGCATGGCGTGGGCGTGTCGGTGGTGAACGCCCTTTCCGACTGGCTCGACCTGCGCATCTGGCGCAACGGCAAGGAACATTACGCCCGGTTCGAACGCGGCGAGACCGTCAAGCATCTGGAGGTCGTCGGCGACGCGAACGGGCGCAAGGGGACCGAGGTCCGTTTTCTTGCATCCACCACCACCTTTTCGAACCTCGACTTCAGCTTCAAGACGCTGGAAACGCGGCTGCGCGAGCTTGCCTTCCTCAACTCCGGCGTCCGCATCATCCTGGAGGATGAGCGCCCGGCGGAACCGCTCCGGTCCGAGCTTTTCTACGAGGGCGGGGTGCGCGAATTCGTGCGCTACCTCGACCGTTCCAAAAGCCCGCTCATCCCGGAACCGATCTTCATGACCGGCGAACGGGACGGGATCGGGATCGAGGTCGCGATGTGGTGGAACGACAGCTACCATGAATCGGTGCTGCCCTTTACCAACAACATCCCGCAGCGCGACGGCGGCACCCATCTGGCGGGCTTCCGCGGTGCGCTGACGCGGACGATGAACATCTATGCGCAATCCTCGGGGATCGCAAAAAAGGAAAAGGTGAGCTTTTCGGGCGACGACGCGCGCGAGGGCCTGACCTGTGTGTTGTCCGTGAAGGTGCCCGACCCCAAATTCTCCAGCCAGACCAAGGACAAGCTGGTGAGCTCCGAGGTGCGGCCGGCGGTCGAGAACCTGGTGAACGAAAAGCTGGCAGAGTGGTTCGAGGAAAACCCGGCCCATGCCCGGCAGATCGTCGGCAAGGTGATCGAGGCGGCGCTGGCGCGCGAGGCGGCGCGCAAGGCCCGCGAACTGACGCGCCGCAAGACCGCGATGGATGTGGCCAGCCTGCCCGGCAAGCTTGCAGATTGTCAGGAAAAGGACCCTGCCCTGTCCGAGCTTTTCCTGGTCGAGGGCGACTCGGCCGGCGGCTCGGCCAAGCAGGGGCGCAGCCGTGCCAATCAGGCGGTTCTGCCGCTGCGGGGCAAGATCCTGAACGTGGAACGAGCGCGCTTTGACCGGATGCTGAGCAGCCAGGAGATCGGCACGCTCATCACCGCGCTGGGAACGGGCATCGGCCGGGACGAGTTCAACATCGCCAAGCTGCGCTACCATAAGATCGTCATCATGACCGATGCCGATGTGGATGGCGCGCATATCCGGACGCTGCTTCTGACCTTCTTCTTCCGGCAGATGCCGGATCTGATCGAGGCGGGGCATCTCTATATCGCCGAACCGCCGCTCTACAAAGTCAGCCGCGGCAAGTCCGAGGTCTATCTCAAGGATCAGGCGGCGCTGGAAAACTATCTGATCCAGCAGGGTGTCGACGGTGCGCGGCTGCGTCTTGGCACGGGTGAGGAGATCAGCGGGCAGGATCTGGCCCGCGTGGTCGAAGAGGCCCGCGCCGTGCGGCGCAGCCTGCAATCCTTCCCGACCCATTATCCGCAGCGCATCCTGGAACAGGCGGCGATTGCCGGCGCGCTGCTGCAAGGCCGCGTCGATCAGGACCCGCAGGGCACCGCCGATGCGGTTGCCGAACGGCTCGACCTTGTTGCCGTCGAATACGAACGCGGCTGGAAGGGGCGCCCGACCCAGGATCACGGCCTGCGCTTTTCGCGTCTTCTGCGCGGCGTCGAAGAGGTGCGCACGCTTGATGGTCAGGTTCTGCGGTCCGGTGAGGCGCGGCGGCTTGCCGGCCATACGCAGGCGCTCCAGGACGTTTACGCAGCGCCCGCACGGCTGATGCGCAAGGATCGCGACCAGTTGATCCACGGGCCGGTGGAACTGCTCGACGCGATCCTGACCGAGGGGGAAAAGGGCCTGAGCCTGCAGCGCTACAAGGGATTGGGTGAGATGAACCCTGAACAGCTGTGGGAAACCACGCTGGACCCGGAGGCGCGGACGTTGTTGCAGGTGCGGGTCGAGGATCTGGCCGAGGCGGATGACATCTTTACCAAGCTCATGGGCGATGTGGTCGAACCGCGGCGCGAATTCATCCAGCAGAACGCATTGAGCGTCGAAAACCTGGATGCCTGATACAGGCTGACAGCGACAGATAATCCGGGGGCGCCACAGGGCGCCCCCGTTTCATTTCAGCGGGGTTCGTTCATCAGGCCCCGCACAATGGCATAGGCCGCGCCCAGAAGAACCAGCGCAAAGGGCAGCCCGGTGGACACCGCCATCGCCTGCAACGCCGCGAGCCCGCCGCCGAGCAACAGCGCGATCGCCACCAGCCCTTCGAAAGTCGCCCAGAACACGCGCTGGATCACCGGCGGGTTGATCTTGCCGCCCGCGGCGATGGTGTCGATCACGATGCTGCCCGAATCCGACGAGGTGACGAAGAACACGATCACCAGCGTGATCCCCACGAGCGAGGTGATCGCCGTCAGCGGCAGTTGCGAGAGCATCTCGAACAGCTGGATTTCAAGCGCCGCCTCCTGCACCCCGGTAAAGCCGTCATTCACCACCTGCGTGATGGCCGTGCCGCCCAGTGCCGTCATCCACAGGACAGACAGCAGCGTCGGCACGATCAGCACCGCGATCAGCAACTCGCGCACCGTGCGGCCACGGCTGACCCGGGCGATGAACATTCCGACAAAGGGCGACCAGCTGATCCACCAGGCCCAGTAAAAGGCCGTCCAGCCCTGGGCGAAATTCGCGTCCTCGCGCCCGAAGGGCATGGCGAGCTCCGGCAGATAGCGGCCATAGGCCCCGAGGTTCAGGAAGAACCCGCTCAGGATCTGCATCGTCGGCCCGGCAAGGATCACGAACAGCAGCAGCAACCCAGCCAGCGTCATGTTGATCTCGGACAGGATCTTCACGCCCCCTTCCAGACCCCGGATGATCGACACGACCGCGATGGCGGTAATGAAGAGGATCAGGATGATCATCGCCGGGTCGGTTGTGGGCCAGCCGAACAGGAACCCAAGCCCGGCCGAGGCCTGCTGCGCCCCGATGCCCAGCGATGTGGCAAGGCCGAAGACGGTCGCGAAGACCGCGAGGATGTCGATGATATGGCCCGGCCAGCCCCAGACCCGTTCACCGAAGATCGGGTAGAAACACGACCGCAGGGTCAGCGGCAGCCCCTTGTTATAGGCGAAAAGCGACAGTGCCAGCGCCACCACGGCATAGATCGCCCAAGGGTGCAGGCCCCAGTGAAAGATCGTCGCCGCCATGCCGAGCCGCCGCGCGGTTTCGGCGTCGCCCTCGGCCCCGCCCAGCGGCGCCCAGTCGGTCCGCGCCCCGTCAGGGCCCCGCTCGATCCCGCCAAAGGCCGCATCGAAATGCCCAAGCGGTTCGGACACGCCATAGAACATGAGGCCGATCCCCATGCCCGCCGCGAACAGCATCGCCATCCAGCCCGGATAGCTGAAATCCGCCGTCGCGTCTGGTCCGCCCAGCCGGATGCGACCCAGGGGCGACACGATCAGCGCAAGGCAAAGCACCACGAAGACATTGCCCACCAGCAGGAAGAACCAGTCGAGCCGGGAGGTCAGCGCATCGCGCAACCCGGTGAACAGGGGCTCTGCCTCATTCTGGAAGGCGAGCGTGAGGAAGGTGAAGGCGACCACGCCCAGCGCCGCCACGGTAAAGACGATGTGGTGCACATCAAAGGTCAGCGTGAAGCTGCGCGAGATATTGTCCTGCCCGATTTCGTAATCGGTCGAGATGATCTCCGTCTCCCCCTCGGGTTCCGGTATCGGTTCGATTGACTCGTCTGGATGTGTGTCGTTGTTCATCCGCTGTCCCTTTGCTTTGGCGGACAACCCGGGCTGCCTGCACGGGTTCCGTTACGTCAGAGGGGCGCGCGTCAGCGCCCGGCGATAGGGGAAGCCCCTGCTGGCATGTAACAAATCCGTGCGCTCGTGACCACCGCCGGTTTTTGCAACCCCCCGCCGCCGCGCGCCGCGCCCGATTGCAAGGCGCAGCCGCGCTCCCTATGGTCGGCCCATACGGGAGAAGTCGATGCCCCCCAGATCCTCCGCATCCATGCCGCACCGGCAATCGGCCTTCGTGCCGTTCCGGCACAGGGACTTTCGCACGCTCTGGGGTGCGAGCCTCATGTCGAATTTCGGCGGGCTGGTGCAGGGCGTGGGGGCGGCCTGGGCGATGACGCTGCTGACGACCTCGCCCACGCTCATCGCGCTGGTGCAGGCGACGACCACGTTGCCCGTGATGCTTTTTGCCATGTTTTCCGGGGCGCTGGCGGATAATTTCGACCGGCGGCGCATCATGCTGACCGCCCAAAGCCTGATGTTCGGCTTTTCCGTGCTGCTGGCCGTGATCGCCTGGATGGACGGGCTGACGCCGTGGCTGCTTTTGGGGCTGACCTTCCTGATCGGTGCGGGCACGGCGCTTCACAACCCGTCGTGGCAGGCATCGATGGGCGATCTGGTGCCACGGGACGACCTGCCCGCGGCGGTCTCGCTCAACAGCATGGGGTTCAACCTGATGCGCAGCGTCGGCCCGGCGGTGGGCGGGATCATCGTGGCGAGCTTCGGCGCCTCGGTGGCCTTTGCGGTCAACGCGGTCAGCTATCTGCCGCTGATCGGCGCGCTGGCCCGCTGGCGCCCGACGCGGCGCGACCGCGCCATGACAAGGGAATCGCTCGGACCCGCCGTTGCCGCGGGCCTGCGCTATGTCGCGCTGTCGCCCAATATCCTGCGGGTCATGCTGCGCGCGGGGCTGTTCGGCTTTTCGGCCGTCTCGATCCTTGCGCTGCTGCCGCTTGTGGTGCGGGATCTGACCGGGGGCGGGTCGTTCATCTACGGCATCCTGCTGGGATGTTTCGGGATCGGGGCGATCGGCGGCGCGCTTTTGAACGCCCGGCTGCGGGCCGCATTGGGTAACGAATGGATCGTGCGGCTGGCCTTCGTGATCTTTGGCGTTTCCGCCTTTGTGCTGTCGCAAAGCCGGGTGCCCGCGCTCAGCGCGCTCACGATGCTGCCGGCGGGGGCGGCCTGGGTTCTGGCGCTGTCGCTTTTCAACGTGTCGGTCCAGCTTTCGACACCGCGCTGGGTTCTGGGGCGGGCGCTGTCGCTTTACCAGGTCTCCAGCTTTGGCGGCATGGCGGCCGGGTCCTGGGTCTGGGGCATGGTCGCCACGGCGCAGGGGGTGGATGCCGCCCTTGCCGCCTCGGCGCTGGCCATGCTGGTGGGGGCGGTGGCGGGGATATTCCTTGCGCTGCCGGAATTCACGCCGCTCGATCTCGATCCGCTGGGACGGTTTCGCGAACCGGTCCTGCGGCTCGACCTGCGCCGCAGCAGCGGCCCGATCATGATCATGGTGGATTACCGGATCGATCTGGCCGATGTGCCGGAGTTCCTGCGGCTGATGACCGAGCGGCGCCGCATCCGCCGGCGCGACGGGGCCCGCAACTGGGCGCTGCTGAGGGATCTGGAGGCGCCGGAGATCTGGACGGAATCCTACCATGTCGCGACCTGGGACGAATATCTGCGGCACAATCTGCGCCGCACCAAGGCCGATGCCGAAGTGACCGAGGCGCTGCGCGCGCTCCACCGTGGGGACGAGCCGCCCCGCGTTCACCGCATGATCGAACGCCACAGCGTCTCGCCCGCCGACGACCTGCCTCTGCGCAGCCCCGTGGACATTTCCTGATCCGCGATTCCCGCGGGCGCAATCTTGCCCGTGGCAAGCGTTTGCCTATAGCGTCGTCCGGGCATCCGCAAAGACCCGAGGCGCCCTATGAACACCACCCGCCTGAACGACGCCGCCCGCGCCGGCTGGCTCTACTACATCGCCGGCAAGACGCAGGACGAGATCGCGGCGGCCATGGGGATTTCGCGGCAGGCGGCGCAGCGCCTCGTGTCGCTCGCGGTGTCGGAACGGCTGGTCAAGGTGTGGCTCGATCACCCGATCGCGGAATGCATGGACCTTGCCGCGCGCCTGACCGACCGGTTCGGGCTGAAGCGCGCGGAGGTGGTGCCCAGCATCGCCGATGAAACCGACGGAACGCTTGGCATCGCGCAGGCGGGCGCCGCCGAGATGCACCGCTGGCTGCGGCGGGAAAAGCCCATGGTCATGGCGGTCGGCACCGGGCGCAGCCTGAAGGCCGCCGTGGATCATCTGCCCCCTATGGATTGTCCGCAGCACCGGATCGTCTCCTTGACCGGGAATATCGGGATCGACGGCTCGGCCGCCTATTACAACGTGATCTTTTCCATGGCCGACACGATCAATGCGCGCCATTTCCCCTTCCCCCTGCCCGTCTATGTCACCAGCGCCGAGGAACGCGCCCTGATGCACCGTCAGGCGCTCATCTCGCATACGCTGTCGCTGGCGGCCTCGGCGGATGTGGCCTTTGTGGGGATCGGCGAGATCGGGCCGCAGGCACCGCTGTTTCTGGACGGCTTCCTCGACCGGGGCGATCTGGAGCTTTTGCACGCGCTCGGCGGTGCGGGGGAAATCTGCGGCTGGGTTTATGATGAGGCGGGGCATTTACTGACGACGACACCGAACGACCGGACGGCCTCGGCCCCGATCCCGTCGCGGGATACCGCTGTGGTGATCGGGCTCGCCAAGGGGCCGCGCAAGGTCAGGGCCATTCTCGCGGCCCTGCGCGGCCGGCTGCTCAACGGCCTCATCACGGATGAGGCGACGGCGATCGCGCTCTTGCAGCAAGCCTGACTGACCATTCCGCACCTGCAATCTCGCATCCGCAGCATTTGCCCGCCCTGCGGGCCGATGCTCATTTTCCCGTTGACAGATTTTTTTGACAGTCGAATATTCGCTCGCACCAAAGGCAAAAGCCCGAAGGGCGACGGAGGAGGAAATCATGACGTATCGGACGCTGCTGATGGGGCTCGCCTCATCGCTGGCACTGACTGCGGCCGCGCAGGCCCAGTCGATCACCATCGCTACCGTGAACAACGGCGACATGATCCGGATGCAGGGTCTGACGTCCGAGTTCAACGCCCAGCACCCCGACATTCAGGTGAACTGGGTCACGCTGGAGGAAAACATCCTGCGCCAGCGTGTCACCACCGACATCGCCACCCGCGGCGGCCAGTATGACGTGATGACCATCGGCACCTACGAGGTTCCGATCTGGGCCGCGCAGGACTGGCTGCTGCCGCTGGAATTCGATGCCGATTACGATGTGGATGACATCATCGGCCCGATCCGCGACGGCCTTTCGCGCGACGGCGCGCTTTATGCGGCGCCCTTCTACGGCGAAAGCTCGATGGTGATGTATCGCACCGACCTGTTCGAGGCCGCAGGGCTGGAGATGCCCGAGGCGCCCACATGGGAATTCATCGCCGACGCCGCCCGCCAGCTGACGGATCGCGGGGCCGAACAATACGGCATCTGCCTGCGCGGCAAGGCCGGCTGGGGCGAGAACATGGCCTTCCTCACCGCGACGGCCAACTCGTTCGGCGCCCGCTGGTTCGATGAGGAATGGCAGCCGCAGTTCGACAGCGAGGAATGGCGCAACACGCTCCAGTTCTATGTCGACCTGATGAACGAGGCCGGCCCTCCGGGCGCGTCGTCGAACGGGTTCAACGAAAACCTCGCGCTGTTCCAGACCGGCAATTGCGCAATGTGGATCGACGCGACCGTGGCAGCCTCGTTCGTGACGAACCCGGCGGAATCGCAGGTGGCCGAGAATGTGGGCTTCGCACTGGCGCCCGATAACGGCCTGGGCAAGCGCGGCAACTAGCTCTGGGCCTGGACGCTGGCCATCCCCGCCGGCACCCAGAACGCCGAGGCCGCGCAGACCTTCATCGAATGGGCGACCTCGAAGGAGTATCTGGAGCTTGTGGCGGAACGCGACGGCTGGGCCAACGTCCCGCCCGGAACCCGCACCTCGCTTTACGAGAACCCGGAATATCAGGAAGCCGCGCCCTTTGCGCAGATGACGCTGGACAGCATCCTGTCGGCCGACCCGATCAACCCGACCGTGGACCCGGTGCCCTATACCGGTGTGCAGTTCGTGGCCATCCCCGAGTTTCAGGCGATCGGCACCGCGGTGGGTCAGCAGTTCTCGGCGGCCCTTGCCGGGCAGACGACCGTCGATGCGGCGCTGCAGGCGGCCCAGCAACTGACCGAGCGTGAGATGCGCCGCGGCGGTTACTTCCAGTAAGCCTTCCGGGCGGGCCGCAACCGGCCCGCCCCCCTTTCCCCTCCCGGAGACCCTGCCATGGCGACGCTCCAGACCCGCGCGGCCGCGCGGATCATGTCCGCACCGGCAATCCTGCTGCTTCTGGCCTGGATGCTGATCCCCCTGGGCATGACGCTCTATTTCTCGACGCTCCGCTACAACCTGCTGATGCCGGGCACGGAAAGCTTCGTCGGGTGGGAGAATTATCATTACTTCCTGACCGACCCGGCCTTTACCACCGCCTTTCGCAACACGCTTGTGATGGTGGCAAGCGTGCTGGCCATCACCACCATCGGCGGCACGCTGCTCGCGCTTTTGATGGACCAGCCGTTCTGGGGGCGCAGCATCGTCCGGCTTCTGGTGATCGCGCCGTTCTTCATCATGCCGGTCGTGTCGGCGCTGGTCTGGAAGAACCTGCTGATGCACCCTGTGAACGGGCTCTTTGCCTGGATCGCGCGCGTCTTCGGGATGCAACCGATCGACTGGTTCGGGCAGATGCCGCTGTTCTCGATCATCCTGATCGTCGCCTGGCAATGGCTGCCCTTTGCCACGCTGATCCTGTTGACCGCGCTGCAATCGCTGGATCAGGAACAGATGGAGGCCGCCGAGATGGACGGCGCCGGGCCGCTGGCACGGTTCTGGTATATCACGCTGCCGCATCTCAGCCGCGCGCTGACGGTTGTCGTGCTGATCGAGACGATCTTTCTTCTGTCGATCTTCGCCGAGATCCTGACCACCACAAATGGCGGGCCGGGGGTCGCGACCACCACGATCACCTACCTCGTCTATGTGCAGGCGCTGCTGCAGTTCGATGTGGGGGGCGCCTCGGCCGGCGGGATCATCGCCGTCATCCTTGCCAATATCGTCGCGATCTTCCTGATCCGGATGCTTGGCAAGAACCTGGACAAGTGAGGGGATAATGGCACGCGCAACCACACCCGCCCGCCGGGCCGGCATCACCGCCCTTGGATGGGCCGTCGGGCTTCTGGTGTTCTTCCCGATCCTCTGGATGGTGCTCACCAGCCTCAAGACCGAGGCGGAGGCCATTGCCATCCCGCCACGCTTTCTCAACTTCAGCTGGACGCTGGAAAACTACTACACCGTCAACGCGCGGTCGAACTATCCGCTCCATGCGCTGAACTCGGTGGTGATCTCGCTCGGCTCCACGCTGCTGGGGCTTCTCGTGGCGATCCCCGCCGCCTGGGCCTTTGCCTTTTCGCCGACGCGCCGCACGCGCGACGTGCTGATGTGGATGCTCTCGACCAAGATGCTGCCGGCGGTGGGTGTCCTTGTGCCGATCTACCTGATTTTCCGGGATTACGGGCTCCTTGATACCCGGACGGGGCTGGTGATCGTGCTCAGCCTCATCAACCTGCCGATCATCGTCTGGATGCTCTATACCTATTTCCGGGAAATCCCGAACGACATCCTCGAAGCCGCGCGGATGGACGGCGCCAGCCTGCCCAAAGAGGTGATCTATGTCCTTCTGCCGATGGCGGTGCCGGGGATCGCCTCGACGATGCTTCTGAACATCATCCTCGCCTGGAACGAGGCCTTCTGGACCCTGAACCTCACGGCATCGCGGGCCGCGCCCCTGACCGCCTTCATCGCCAGCTATTCCAGCCCCGAGGGCCTTTTCTGGGCCAAGCTTTCGGCGGCATCCACCCTCGCCATCGCTCCCATTCTCATCATGGGCTGGTTCAGCCAGCGCCAGCTTGTGCGCGGCCTGACCTTCGGCGCCGTCAAATAGGACCCGACCAATGGGACAGATCCAACTCAGGAACGTTCGCAAGACCTTCGGCGCCGCCGAGGTCATCCCCGGCCTCGACCTCGACATCGAGGATGGCGAATTCGTCGTGTTCGTCGGCCCCTCGGGCTGCGGCAAATCCACCCTGCTGCGGCTGATCGCCGGGCTTGAGGACGTGTCCGGCGGCAAGATCACGATCGACGGCAAGGAGGCGACGAAACTCGGCCCCGCGCAGCGCAAGCTGGCGATGGTGTTCCAGTCCTACGCGCTTTATCCGCATATGACCGTGCGCCGGAACATCGGCTTTCCGCTCAAGATGGCAGGGGCCGACAAGGCCGTGATCGAGCAAAAGGTGCAGGAGGCCGCACGCGTCCTGAACCTGACGGACTACCTCGACCGCCGCCCCGGCGCGCTGTCGGGCGGCCAGCGGCAACGGGTCGCCATCGGCCGCGCGATCGTGCGGGAACCGGCGGCCTTTCTCTTTGACGAGCCGCTCTCGAACCTCGACGCGGCGCTGCGTGTGAACATGCGGCTCGAAATATCGGAACTGCACCAGAAGCTGCGCACGACGATGATCTACGTCACCCATGACCAGGTCGAGGCGATGACCATGGCCGACAAGATCGTCGTGCTGAACGCTGGCCGCATCGAACAGGTCGGCAGCCCCATCGACCTTTACAGCCGCCCCGCCAACCGCTTTGTCGCGGGCTTCATCGGCAGCCCCCGGATGAACTTCATCGAGGGCGAAGAGGCGGCGCGCCACGGCGCCGCCGCCATCGGGGTGCGCCCCGAACATCTGGCCGTCAGCCGAGAGGGCGGGCTCTGGCGCGGCAAGGTCGTGGTGGGCGAACATCTCGGCTCGGACACGTTCCTTCATGTGGATGTGCCGGGGCTGGGGCAGATCACCGCCCGCGCGCCGGGTGAATTCGGCGCTGGCCCCGGCGACGAGGTCTGGATGACCCCGGCCGAGCACCGGATCTACCGCTTCGACCGGGAAGGACAGGCATTGTGAAACGACTGGACGGAAAATCGGCGCTGATCACCGGCGCGGCCCGGGGCATCGGGGCGGCCTTTGCCCGCGCCTATGTGGCCGAGGGTGCGACGGTCGCCATCGCCGATATTGACCTTGCGGGGGCGGAAGCGACGGCGGCCGAAATCGGCCCCGGCGCCTATGCCGTGCATCTCGATGTGACGCAACAGGCGTCGATCGACGCGGCGATGGAAAGTGTCGTGGCGCAGACCGGCGGGCTCGATATCCTGATCAACAACGCGGCCGTGTTCGACGCGGCCCCCATCGTGGACATCACGCGCGACAGCCATGACCGGCTGTTCGCCATCAACGTCTCGGGGACGCTTTTCATGATGCAGGCGGCTGCGCGGCAGATGATCGCGCAGGGCCGGGGCGGGCGGATCATCAACATGGCCAGCCAGGCCGGGCGCCGGGGCGAGCCGCTGGTCGCCGTCTATTGCGCGACCAAGGCCGCCGTCATCAGCCTGACCCAATCCGCCGCGCTGAACCTGATCGCGCATCGCATCAACGTCAACGCCATCGCCCCCGGTGTGGTCGACGGGGCGCATTGGGACGGGGTGGATGCGCTTTTCGCCAGGTATGAAAACCTGCCGCTGGGCGAGAAAAAGCGGCAGGTCGGCGCCTCGGTCCCCTATGGCCGCATGGGCCGGGCGGAGGATCTGACCGGCATGGCGATCTTCCTCGCGTCGGATGAGGCCGAATATATCGTGGCGCAAACCTACAACGTGGATGGTGGCCAATGGATGAGCTGACCCTTTCACTCGCCGCGCTGCCGCATCTGTCGGGCGCGGCCCTGCCGTCCTATGTGCGCGCCGACCTGCGGGCCGGCATCGTTCATATCGGCGTCGGCAATTTCCATCGGGCGCATATGGCGGTCTATCTCGACCGGCTGATGAACCAGGGGCTGGCGCGGGACTGGGCGATCATCGGCACCGGCGTCACCGATCACGATGCACGGATGCGCGCCGCGCTGGAACCCCAGGACTGGCTGAGCACCGTCGTCGAACAGACCGCCGAAGAGGCGCAGGCGCGTGTCACCGGGGTGATGGTCGATTTCATCGCCCCCGGGGACCGGGCCGGCATTCTGGCGGCAATGGCCGATCCGGCGGTGCGGATCGTCTCGCTCACCGTAACCGAGGGAGGTTATTTCATCGACCCGGCGACCGGGGCGTTCGATGCCGCGCATCCGGCGATCAGGGCGGATGCGGCCACCCCCGACCAGCCCCGGACAGCCTTTGGCCTGATCCTTGCCGCGCTGCGCCGCAGGCGTGACGCGGGCCTCGTGCCCTTCACGGTGCTGAGCTGTGACAACGTTCCCCATAACGGCGTCGTCACGCGCAATGCCGTTGCCGGTCTTGCACGGCTTTCCGATCCCGCACTTGCGGATTGGGTGACGGGCAACGTCGCCTTCCCGAACGGGATGGTGGACCGCATCGCCACGGTGACGAACGACCGGGAGCGGGGGATCTGCCGCAGCCAGTTCGGCATCGATGACGCATGGCCGGTCTTTTGCGAAGACTACATCCAGTGGGTGCTGGAAGATCACTTTCCCGCCGGGCGGCCGCCGCTCGAACAGGCGGGGGTGACGTTCGTGGACGACGTCACGCCCTTCGAGAACATGAAGATCCGCATCCTCAACGGCGGCCATGCGATCATCGCCTATCCCGCCGGGCTGATGGATATCCACTTCGTTCATGAGGCGATGCAGAACCCGCTGATCGCGGCCTTCCTCGCCAGGCTGGAACGCGAAGAGATCCTGCCCGTGGTGCCGCCGGTTCCCGGTGTCGACCTGCACGACTATGTGGCGCTGATCGAGGGGAGGTTCGCCAATCCCGCCATCGGGGACACGGTGCGCCGGCTCTGCCTCGACGGGTCGAACCGGCAGCCCAAGTTCATCGTCCCGACAATCGCCGATCGTCTTGCACAGGGGCTGCCGGTCCAGGGCCTCGCGCTCGAATCCGCGCTCTGGTGCCGCTATTGCCTCGGGCTGACCGACAGCGGCGCCGAAATCGCGCCGAACGATCCCGCCTGGGACCGCCTGCAGGCGCAGGCCCGCCGGGCCGTCGATGATCCCGCCGCCTGGCTCGACATGCGCGACGTCTACGGGGCGACCGCCGATGACCCTGCGTTCCGCACGGCCTTTGCCCACGCCCGCCACGCCCTGACCGAGGCGGGGACCGAGGCCGTGTTGCGCCGGTACCTTGACGGCACGCTTTGATGGCGCGGCCCGCGCTTGTGATCTTTGACTGCGACGGGGTTCTGGTCGACAGCGAACCGATCGCAATGCGGGTGCTCCTCGAAACCCTGTGCGAGGCCGGGCTGACGCTCGACCCCGCCCTGGGCTACACGCGGTTTCTGGGGCGGAGCCTTGCCAGCACGATCGCCATCCTCGATCAGGAGTTCGGCCTCGCCCTTGGCCCCCGGCATCTGGATGGGATGCGCGAACGGCTTTATGCCGCGTTCCGCAAGGACCTGCGCCCGGTCCCCGGGATCGCGGGCGTTCTGGCCGGTCTGCGCCTGCCCTTCTGCGTCGCCTCGTCCAGCCAGCCGGAACGCATCCGGCTCAGCCTTGAGTTGACCCGCCTCTCGCCGTATTTTGAGGGCAGGATGTTCAGTGCGACGATGGTAGAGCGTGGCAAACCGGCCCCCGATCTCTTTCTGCACGCGGCCGCGGCGATGGGCGCGGCGCCGCCGGATTGCCTCGTGATCGAGGACAGCCCGGCGGGCCTTGTCGCGGCGCAGGCGGCGGGGATGCGGGCGGTGGGTTTCGTGGGCGGGGGTCATGCCGCTGCGGCCGGCCTTCGGACGACGCTTGGCGCCCTCAACCCCGACCATATTCTGGAGGAGATGGATGACCTGCCCGACCTGCTGGACGCCGGACCGCGCTGAATGACCCCCCTTGTCGCGGCGGTCGATGTGGGAACGGCAAGCGTCCGCGCGGCGGTCATTGATGCGGCAGGCCAGTTGCATGGGCTGGCCGAGGCGCCGATCTCCACCGTCTTTCCCGAACAGGCCGGTGCGGAACAGGCCGGTGCGGAACAGGACAGCGAGGAAATCTGGTTCACCCTCTGCCGTGCCCTGACCGAGGCCCGCCTTGCCGCCGGAGCCGCCCCCGGCGACATTGCCGCGCTGGGGTTCGACGCGACCTGTTCGCTCGTGCTGCGGGACCGCGCGGGGCGACCGCTGGGCCTCTCGGCCCCCCTGCGCGACACGCTGGCCTGGCACGATCACCGTGCCGCCGCCGAGGCCGCCGAATGCAGCGCGCTGACCGGGCCGGTTCTGGACCATCTTGGCGGCAGCATGTCACCCGAAATGCAGCCGCCCAAGCTGATGTGGCTTTGCCGTCAACGGCCCGACCTGTGGGGCCGGCTTGGATACGCCTTTGACCTTGCCGATTTCCTGACATGGCGGGCGACGGGGAATGCCGCGCGGTCGCATTGCACGCTCACCTGCAAATGGGGCTACCTGCCGGCAGAGGGCGGCTTCAGCGCGCCGTTTCTGGCTGCGACCGGGCTTGTCGACCTGCCCCGGCAGACGGGCATCCCGGACCCGCCGCTGCCGGTCGGGGGCGTTGCCGGGCGCCTGACGGATGCGGCGGCGATGGAACTGGGCCTTGCCCCCGGCCTGCCCGTCGCCACCGGGATGATAGATGCCCATGCGGGCGCGCTCGCAGCACTTGGGGGACTTGACGACGCGGGCTTGCAGGGGTCTGCCGCGCTGGTCGCCGGGACCTCGGGCTGCATCATGCATTTTGCGCCTGACCCCCGGCCCATGCGGGGCGTCTGGGGCCCCTTTCCGGACGTAGCGCTGCCGGACCTCTGGATGCGCGAGGCCGGGCAAAGCGCCTCGGGCGGGCTTCTGAACCACCTTTGCCGCCTCTGGACGGGGGCCGAGCCGACGGCGGCGCTTCACGCCTCGGTCATGCGCCGGATCGCCAAGCTGCGCGCGGAAGAGGGCTGGAACCTTGGCCACCGGTTGCATGTGCTGCCGGATTTTCAGGGCAACCGGTCGCCGCAGGGCGATCCCTCCGCGCTCGGGGTTCTCAGCGGGCTGGGCATGGATCAGGGCTTTGACGGTCTCTGCCGGGTCTACTGGCGCGCGGCGCTGTCGCTCGCCCTTGGGCTGAGACAGGTTCTGGACCATTTCGCGGCGCATGGAACGGCGGTCTCGCGGCTTTTTCTGGTGGGCGGGCAGGCGCGCAGCCCGATGCTCGCCGATCTTTATGCGACCGCGACAGGGTGCGAGGTGCACCGGTCAGCCGCGCCGAATGCCATGCTTTTGGGCGGGGCGATCTGCGCCATGACGGCTGCGGGCATCCATCCCGACCTGCGCAGCGCCGCAGCCGCGATGCGGGCCGAAACCGTTCTGCACAGGCCCGACCCATCGGGCGCCCCCGCTATCGCCCGCGACTACGCGGTCTTTCTGGAGATGCAGGACCAGCGCCGCCGGATCGAGGCGATGTCACAGACTGTCTAGGGCAACGCTTGGCCCTTTCAGGGGGACGCCTGGCCCTTTCAGGGCAATGCCTGATCGGGACGCCTCCCGCCCAGGCTGCGGGTCAGGGCATCGGCGGCCGCGACCACGATCGAGCCCACGGCCGCGACGCGCTGCCGGGTCAACCGCCCCGCATGGGCCGAGACCGAGATCGCGCAGGCCGGTTCGCCCGAGGGCGACCAGACCACGGCGGCAACGCAACGCAGGCCCGGCACGAATTCCTCATCATCCACGGCATAGCCCCTGTGCCGGATGACCGCGATTTCCGCCCACAGGCCGTCTGGCGTCGTCAGGCTGCGCGGCGTGAGCGGCCGCAGGCCGTGGCGCGCGGCCATCGCCCCGATCTGGTCATCGGGCCAGACAGCGACGATCGCCTTGCCCATCCCCGAGGCATGCCACGGCGCCCGCCCCCCCACCGGCGAGATGGCACGCACGATTTCCCGGCTTTCCGCCTGATGCAGGGTCACGACCTCGGCCCCGTCAAGGATGCCGAGATTGGCCGTCTCGCGCGTCTGGTCGCGCAGGCGGCGCAGGACCGGCAGCGCGGGCGAGGTGAAATGCCGCCGCCGCAGATAGGCCGATCCGGTGGCGAATGCCTGCCGGCCCACATGCCACCGCGCCCCCTGCCCGTCGAAATGCGCAAAGCCGCGCAGTTCCAGCGTCGTCAGCAACCGATGGGTGGTGGACAGGGCCAGTCCCGCCGCCCGCGCAAGATCGCTGAGCCGCAGGCCCTCTTCCTCTTGTCCCAGGAGTTCGAGCAGCGTCAGCGCGCGGCTGACGGACTGGACGCCGCTGTCGGGATTGGCCATGACCTTTTCCGCATCGTGGAAAACCATGCAGCCATCCGTGCCACTTTCGCCGCCGATGCGCTAGATGGAACAGGAATGACATGCGGAGGATGGCAATGACCTATGTGGATCGTTCCGGGTTGCAGGTCGCAGCCCCCCTTGCCCGGCTGATCGAGGACCGGGTGCTGCCGGGCCTTCCGGTCGCGGCCGAGGCCTTCTGGGCGGGCTATGCGGCGCTTTTGCGGGATCTCTGGCCCCAGAACCGCGCCCTGTTGCAGAAACGGGCGGACCTGCAGCGCCAGATCGACGGCTGGTGGCAGGCGCGGCGCGGGCAGGATCACGACCCCGAAGCCTACCGCGCCTTTCTGACCGAGATCGGCTATCTTCAGCCCGAAGGCCCGGATTTCGAGGTCACGACAGCGAATGTCGATCCCGAAATCGCGCAGATCGCCGGGCCGCAGCTGGTCGTTCCGGTGATGAACGCGCGCTTTGCGCTCAATGCCGCGAATGCGCGCTGGGGCTCGCTTTACGATGCGCTTTACGGAACCGACGCGCTGCCGGGCAAGCCTTCGGGCGCAGGCTATGACGCGGCACGGGGGGCGCAGGCCGTCGCATGGGCCGCGGATTTCCTTGACCGCGCCCTTCCGCTTGCCTCGGGCAGCCACCAGGATGTGACGCGCTACTGGCAGGAAGATGGCGTCTTTCACGCCGAGGTGGGGGGACAGTCCACCGGGCTGAAGGACCCGGCGGCCTTTGTCGGCTGGACCGACAACAGCTTCCTTTTGCGCCATAACGGGCTGCATGTCGAACTGGTGATCGACCCGCAGCACCCGGTGGGCCGCGCCCATCCGGCTGGCCTGCGGGATGTCGTGCTTGAAAGCGCGCTGACCGCCATCCAGGATTGCGAGGACAGCGTCGCCGCGGTCGATGCCGAGGACAAGGTGGCGGTCTACGCGAACTGGCTTGGCCTGATGAAGGGCGATCTGGAAGAGAGCTTTGAAAAGGGCGGACAGGTGATGACCCGCCGCCTGAACCCCGATCGCACCTGTCGGACCCGCGACGGCACGCTGACCCTGCCGGGCCGCGCGCTGTTGCTGGTGCGCAATGTCGGCCATCTGATGACCACCGACGCCGTGCTGCTGGACGGAGAGGAAACGCCCGAAGGGTTCCTCGACGCGCTCGTGACCTCGGCCGCGGCGATGCATGATCTCGCGAAAACGGACGGGTTGCGCAATTCGCGCGCGGGCTCGGTCTATATCGTCAAGCCCAAGATGCACGGGCCGGAAGAGGTCGCCTTTGCCAATACGCTCTTTGACCGGGTCGAGGATATCCTCGGCCTGCCGCGCCACACGCTCAAGATCGGCGTGATGGATGAGGAACGGCGCACCTCGGCCAATCTGCGCGAATGTATCCGCGCGGTGAAGGACCGGCTCGTCTTCATCAATACCGGCTTCCTCGACCGCACGGGGGATGAGATCCATACCTCGATGCAGGCCGGCCCGGTCATCCCGAAGGGCGAGATGAAGGACGCCCTGTGGCTGGCCGCCTATGAAAACGGAAACGTGGATGCGGGTCTGGCAACCGGGCTGCGCGGCCACGGACAGATCGGCAAGGGCATGTGGGCGAAACCGGACGCCATGGCCGAGATGCTGGCCACCAAGCAGAACCATCCGCTTGCGGGCGCGAACACCGCCTGGGTGCCCTCGCCCACCGCGGCGACGCTGCACGCGACCCATTATCATGAAGTCGATGTGGCCGCCCGTCAGGCGGAACTTGCGACGCGCGAACGGGCGGGGCTCGACGATCTTCTGTCGCCGCCGATCCTGCGCGGGCGGAACCTGTCCGACGAAGAGGTGCGCCGCGAAATCGACAACAGCTGCCAGTCGATCCTTGGCTATGTGGTGCGCTGGGTCGATCAGGGCGTCGGCTGTTCCAAGGTCCCCGACATCAACGACGTGGCCCTGATGGAAGATCGCGCGACCCTGCGGATTTCGTCCCAGTATCTCGCGAACTGGCTGCTGCACGGGATCACGACACGCGAAGAGGTCGAGGCCTCGCTCCGCCGGATGGCGGTCGCGGTGGACCGGCAGAATGCGGGCGACCCGGCCTATCGGGCCATGGCCGCCGATTACGACCGCTCGGTCGCCTTTCAGGCGGCGCGCGACCTGATCTTCGAGGGGATCAACCAGCCCTCGGGCTATACCGAACCGATCCTGCATCGCCGCCGCCGGGAGTTGAAATCATGCTGACCATTCGCAGGCTGGACCTGAACGACGCCCGTATCCTGCTGCAGGGCGCCCGCGCCCGGGCCGCAGAGATCGGCGTTCCCATGTGCATCGCCATCACCGACGAGAGCGGCCAGTTGATCGCCTTCGAGCGGATGGACGGCGGCAAGGTCACATCCGCGACCATCGCGATCGACAAGGCCTTTACCGCCGCCGCCGCAAAGAAGGCGACCCATGAATACGGGGAATCGAGCCAGCCCGGCGCGCCCGCCTATGGCATCGCCTCGGCGATCCAGGGCCGGCTGATGGTGGTGGGCGGTGGCCTGCCGGTCATCGTGGCGGCTGAGGTCGTGGGCGGCATCGGCGTAAGCTCTGGCACGCCCGCGCAGGATCGCGACGTGGCGCAGGCGGGGATCGACGCGTTTCTCGCGACGCTTTGATCCTGGGGGCTGGGCGAAATTTCCGTCGAGCTCACGGCCGGACGAGGCGATAGGCGGTCAGGGCGCGGTATTCCTGCCCCGGCCGCAGGATCGCATCGGGAAAGCCGGGCTGGTTCGGCGCGTCCGGCCAGCCCTGCGTTTCCAGCGCCACCCCGGCATAGGGACCGCGCACCTGACCGTCAGCGACGACGAGCCTGCCGAACATCGCCCCGTCATAGACCTGAAGGCCGGGCTCGGTCGTCTCGATCTCCATCCGCAGACCGTTGCGACCCTTCAGCGTCGCGACATGCCGCATCTCTTGTCGGGTGGGCGACAGGCAGAGGTTGTGGTCATAGCCCGCATCCCCGATCGGCCGCATGGTCCGGAAATCGAAGGGTGTCCCCTCGACCGGCGCGATCTCTCCGGTCGGGATCAGGTCCGCGTCGACGGGGACGTAGTGATCCGCCGCGATCCACAGTTCATGCCCGCGGATATCGCCTGCGCCATCCAGGTCGAAATAGCCGTGATGGGCCAGGTTGCAGGGCGTTGCCGCCTCGGCCACCGCGCGCAGGTCCACATCCAGCGCATCGCCCGAAACGCCCAGCGTGGCGGTGATCCGCAGCGCCCCCGGAAAGCCCATATGCCCGTCCCCGAGGTCGAGCGTCATCGTGACCTGCGCCGGCTGGACGTCGGCGATCTGCCACAGATGGGCATGGATGCCATCGCTGCCGCCATGCAAGAGATGCCGGCCCAGGAAATTCGGATCGACCTCATGGGTGCGGCCGTCAAGTTCGAACCGGGCGTTGCCGATCCGGTTGGCGAAACGGCCCACGATGGCGCCGACATAGAGCCCTTCCTCCAGATAGGCGCGGGATGTCGGCAGGCGCAGGACCAGCGGATGGTCCACACCGTCCAGACGCAGGTCCTGCACCGTCGCGCCCAGCGTCAGCACGGTGGCCCGCAGTTGCGGCCCGGCCAGATCCACGGCCAGAACCTCGCGCCCGTCGGGCAATGTGTCGAAATGGCGGATCACAGGATCACCCTTGGCTCGGGCAGCCCGCGCATCCCGGGCCGCAAGTGATAGGTACGACCCTGCGCCGCATCGTCGGGCCCGCCGTGATAAGCAGTCGTCACGATCATCTCGGCCAGATCCGCACCGCCAAAGGCCGGGCAGGTCGATTGCAGCCCCGGCACCGGCAGACGGTGGGTGCATCGCCCCGCCGTGTCGTAACGCATCACCGCCCCCGCGCCGTACTTGGCGCACCAGAACCCGCCTTCGGCGTCGATGACGGCACCGTCGGGGTTCAGCCCCTCGGCACGGAGATCGAGAAAGACCTGCCGCGGCCCCTCGGGCCAGCCTTCGGCATCCAGTGCTTGCGTCCAGACCAGCCCTTCGGCCGTATCGGCGAAATGCGCGATCCGCCCGTCCGGGCTGAAGGTGATCGCGTTTGGAATGGAGACGGCGGAAAAGAGGCAATGGACCGTACCCCGCCAATAGCGATAGATCGCGCCGGCCCCGTCCTCGGCCCCCTTGCCCATCGTGCCGAACCAGAAGCCGCCCAGCCGGTCGGCCCGGCCATCGTTCGACCGGGTTTCGGGCTGGTCCTCCTCGACCGCGACATGGTCGGACAACCCGCCCCCCTCCAGATCGAGGATGGCGAGACCCGTTTCCGTCGCGATCAACAGCCGGTCCGCGTCGATCCAGCCCGCGGCCGAGGCCATGCGGTTGAACCGCCATTCCAGCGCCTCCTCCCCGCGACGCGACAAAAGGCGCCGCCCGAGGATGTCGAACCAGAAGAACTGCTGCCGCGCCGGGTGCCAGAACGCGCCTTCGCCCAGGGCGCAGGGGCGGGGATCGAACGCAGTCATCCAGCCGCCCCAAGCCGCGCCTGCGACAGTTTCAGAAGCAGTTTCTGAAGCAGAATGAAGGAGAGCAGCAGAATGCCGATCACGATCCTTGTCCACCAGCTTGAAAGGGTTCCGTCAAAGACGATGTAGGTCTGGATCAGGCCCATGGTCAACACGCCGACCAGCGTGCCGAACATGTAGCCCGCGCCCCCGGTCAACAGCGTGCCCCCGATCACCACCGCCGCGATGGCGGTCAGTTCCGTGCCCACCGTCGCCAGCGAATAGCCCGAGCCTGTGTAGACCGCAAAGACGATCCCCGACAGCCCCGCCATCGCACCCGAGAACGCATAGACAAGCACCGTCGTCCGGCCCTGCCGCACCCCCATCAGCCGCGCCGTCGCCTCACCCCCGCCAAGGGCGTAGACGCTGGTGCCGAACCGGGTCTTGTGCGCGATGATCATGCCCAGGGCAAAGACCGCCAGCATCACGATCCCGATCAGCGTCAGCCGCCCGCGCCCCGGAAGCAGCCAGTAGGTGCTTTGCAACGACTGGAAGAACGGATGCTGGATCGGGATGGAATCGATCGACAGGAGATAGGCCGCACCCCGCGCCAGAAACATCCCCGCCAAGGTCACGATGAAGGCGGGCATCGCCAGCCGGTCGATCAGGAAACCCATCGCGCCGCCGAAGGTGGTCGATATGACCAGCAGCATGGCAAAGACGACCAGCGGGTGCAGCCCCGTGTCGCGCAGCATCACCGCGATGAAAACCCCCGAAAAGGCGATGACCGAGCCGACCGAGAGGTCGATACCCCCCGAGAGGATCACCAGCGTCATGCCGACCGCGACGATCCCCAGATAGGCGTTGTCGGTCAGCAGGTTTCCGATCACGCGGGTCGACAGCATCGCCGGGAACTGCATCCAGCAGATCACCCAGGCCAGCAGGAAGATCGCGATGGTGACATAAAGCGGCAGCGCGCGGGTATTCATGCCTCTGCCCTCCGCCGGGCGATCTCGGCCCGCCAGAAATGCCATTCGGCCGCGATCCGGGGGGATTGAAGGACAAGGATCACAAGCACCAGAACCGCCTTGATGATGAGGTTGTATTCCGAGGGGAAGCCGATCAGCCGGATACCGATGGTGATCGTCGCGATGATCAGCGCCCCGATCACCGAAGCCGCGATGGAAAACCGGCCCCCCAGCAACGAATTGCCGCCGATCACCACCGCGAGGATCGCGTCAAGCTCCAGCCACAGGCCCGCGTTGTTCGCATCCGCCCCGCGGATGTCGGCCGCGACGATCATCCCCGCCAGCGCCGCGCAAAGGCCCGACGCCATGTAGACCGCGATCAGCAGCACCTTTGCATTCACCCCGGCAAGGGCAGACGCCCGGCGGTTGATCCCGATGGATTCGACCAGAAGCCCCAGCGCCGTGCGCCGCATCAGGATCGTGACCGCCAGCGCCGTCGCCACCCAGATCCAGACCGGGACGGGCAGCCCCAGCAAGACGCCCGACCCGATCCAGGAAAAGCCCGGATCGTTGAAGGTCAGGATGCGCCCGTCGGTGATCAGCTGCGCGACGCCCCGCCCCATCGTCATCAGGATCAGCGTCGCCACAAAGGGCTGGATGCCCACGACCGCGACGAGCGTCCCGTTCCAGAGCCCCGCCAGCGCCCCGGCCCCGAGGCCGAGCGCCAGCGCCGCCCACATCCCCGACCCGCCGGTCAGCGCCGAGGCGGCGACCGCCCCGCTGATCGCCATGATCGTGCCGACCGACAGGTCGATGCCCCGCGTCGCGATTACCAGCGTCATGCCCACCGCCAGAAGCGCGACCGGCGCCCCGCGCTTGAGCACGTCGATCGGCGCGCCGATCAGCCGTCCGCCCTGATAGTTCACGTTCAGAAAGGCCGGGTAGAACAGGCTTATCAACGCGATCAGCGCGGCAAGCGCGATCAGTTGCGGTGCTATGCGCAATAGGGTCGCCTGCATCAGATCCTCCTCTCGGTGGTGTCGGCGATGGCGCGCATGATCGTCTCGCCGCTGATCCGCTCGCCCTCCAGTTCGGCCACATGCTGACGGTCGCGCAGCACGATCACCCGGTCGCTGACCGCGATCAGCTCGTCGATCTCGGACGATATCACCAAAAGCGACATGCCGCTGCCGACCAGTTCGCGGATCAGGCGCAGGATCTCGGCATGGGCGCCCACATCGATGCCGCGCGTCGGTTCGTCAAGGATCAGAAAGCGCGGGTTCATGGCCAGCCAGCGCGCCAGAATGACCTTTTGCTGGTTGCCGCCCGAAAGCTCTCCGATCCGCTTTTCGCGGCCCGAGGTGCGGATGTCGAGCCGCCTGATATAATCGTCCGCCAGCCGGTTCTGCTCGCCCCGCGGGATCGGGCGCATCCAGCCGCGCCGTGCCTGAAGCCCCAGCACGATGTTTTCCCGGATGGAAAGATCCGCCACGATGCCGTCGGTCTTGCGATCCTCGGGCGCAAAGCCGAACCCGGTCGCGATGGCCGCGCGCGGGTTCGAGATGTCGATCGGCCCCGCCCGGTCCTGCGCAGTGCCGCCATGGGCGCTGCGCACGCCGAACAGCAGTTCTGCCGTTTCGGTCCGTCCCGAGCCCAAAAGCCCGGCCAGCCCCACGACCTCGCCCTGCGCGACCGAGAGGTCGAAGGGTTCGATCACCCCGCGCCGTCCCATCCCCCTGAAGCTGAGCATCGGGGGACGTTCACCGGGCCGGGCGCTGCCCCCACCATGACCCGGGCCATGACCCGTCACCGCATCCTCCAGCGCGCGGCCAAGCATATGTTCGATCAGCCGGACCCGGTCCAGCGCGGCCGTGTCGGCGGTAACGATGTGCCGCCCGTTCCGCAGCACGGTGATCCGGTCGCTGAGTTCGAAAACCTGGTCGAGGAAATGGGAGACAAAGACGATCCCCAGCCCCTGTGCCCGCAGGCCACGGACCACCTCGAACGCCATCTGCACCTCACGCGCATCGAGGCTGGCAGTCGGTTCATCGAGGATCAGAACCTTGCCCGAGAGCGCCACCGCCCGGGCGATGGCCACGATCTGCTGGATCGCCACCGAATAGCTGCCCAGATCGCGGTCCACGTCGATATCGAGACCGTAGCGCTGCAGCATCGCGCGCGCCTCGGCCCGCATGGCGCGCGTATTGATCAGGCCCAGACGGCGCGGTTCGCGCCCGAACAGAAGGTTCTGTGCCACGGTCAGGTTCGGCAGCAGGTTCACCTCCTGGTAGACGGTGCCGATGCCGAGATCCTGCGCCTCGACCGTCGATTGCGGGTCGATGGGGGTGCCGTTCAGCGCGATCACGCCCGCGTCGCGGCGATAGGCGCCGGTCAGGCATTTGATCAGCGTCGATTTGCCCGCGCCGTTCTCGCCCAGAAGGGCGTGAACCTCGCCCGCGCGCAGGTCGAAATTCACCGCGTCCAGTGCGCGGGTGCCCGGAAAGGATTTGGAAAGCGATGTGATCGAAAGAAGCATGGTCATCCTTCCGGAAGGTCGCGCGGGGCCATGGGGCGGCCCCGCGCGCCGGTGTCAGTAGCCCAGATCCTTGCGGGCTTCATATTCACCTGCCGGGTCGTCGGCCTGCGTGTAAAGCCGCGATTCCGTCTGGATGAACTTTTCAGGCTCGGTGCCATCGGCCCAGAAGGCCTCCAGCGCGTCAAAGGCGGGTCCGGCCATGTTCGGGGTCAGCTCCACCGTCGCGTTCGCCTCACCGGCGGCCATCGCGGCAAAGATGTCCGGCACCGCGTCGATCGACACGATCAGGATATCCTCGCCCGGCGTCAGCCCGGCCTCCTTGATGGCCTGGATCGCGCCGACCGCCATGTCATCGTTATGGGCATAGAGGGCGCAGATGTCGCGGCCGCCGTTTTCCGCCTGGATGAAGCTCTCCATCACTTCCTTGCCGAGCGCCCGGGTAAAGTCGCCGGTCTGGCTGCGCACGATCTGGATGTTGTCATGGCCGGCGATGGCCTGCTCGAACCCGGTCTTGCGGTCAATGGCCGGGCTCGACCCGGTGGTGCCCTGCAGTTCGACCACGCGGCATTCCTCGCCCGCGACCTCATCGACCAGCCACTGGCCTGCGACCTCGCCTTCGTGCACCAGGTCCGAACCGACAGCCGTCAGGTAAAGCGACGGATCGCTGTCCACCATCCGGTCCAGCAGGACGACGGGGATCTCGGCCTCATGCGCCTCTTGCAGGACGGAATCCCAGCCCGTGGCCACGACCGGCGCCAGCAGGATCGCATCGACGCCCTGCGCCACGAAGGACCGGATCGCCGCGATCTGGTTTTCCTGCCGCTGCTGCGCGTCGGAAAAGCGCAGGTCATAGCCACGCTCTTCGGCCTGCATCCGCGTCAGCGTGGTTTCAGCGGCGCGCCAGCCGGATTCCGAGCCGATCTGCGAAAAGCCGATCACCCGGTCCTGCGCCATAGCGGCCCCCGAGCCCAGCGCCAAGGCGGCAGCACTCGCAAGCAATATCTTTCTGGTCATCGTTCCCTCCCTGGGGTTCATGCCGGCGAACCGGCGGGCACTCGGCGCGGCCTCCTCAGCCGCGCAAATCCTCGGGCAACAGCGCCTCGGGGATATTCTGGTAACAGACCGGGCGCAGAAAGCGCCGGATCGAAAGGGTGCCGACGCTGGTCGCGCCGAAATTGGTCGATGCGGGATAGGGCCCGCCATGGACCATCGCATCCGCCACCTCGACCCCGGTCGGCCAGCCATTGGCAAGGACGCGGCCCGCCTTGCGTTCCAGCACCGGCATCAGGCGGCGCGCCGCTTCGGTATCGCCCTCGTCCATGTGAAGCGTGACGGTCAGCTGGCCCTCCAGCGCCTCGGCAAGCTCCTGCATCTGGTCGTCGTCGCGCGCGGTCACGATCAGGCCGAGGGGGCCGAACACCTCTTCGCCCAGGGTGTGATCGCGCAGGAAATCCTCGGCGGTGCTGCGATAAAGCGTCGGTCGGGCGCTGCGGCCCATGCCGGGCTCCTCCAGAACCGGGACGGCGCTTTCGGCGAGCCGCGCCGCGCCCTGGCGATAGGCGCTCGCGATGCCGTCGGTCAGCATCACCTGTTCCGCGGCCCCTTTCAGCGCGTCGGTCGCGGCAGCCGTGAAACGTTCGGCCCCCTCGCCCGCGGGCAGGATGACGACGCCGGGGTTGGTACAGAACTGCCCCGCGCCCATCGTGAGGCTGCCCGCCCATCCCTGCGCCAACGCATCCGCGCGTGCGTCCAGCGCCACGGGCAGGATGAAGTTCGGGTTGACGCTGCCCAGCTCGCCGAAGAACGGGATCGGTTCGGGACGCGCCGCGCAAAGATCGAATAGCGCGCGCCCCCCGCGCAGGCTGCCGGTAAAGCCCACCGCCCGGATCAGAGGATGCTGCACCAGCGCCGCGCCGGTTTCATGCCCGTCGCCATGGATCATGGAAAATATCCCGCCGGGCATGTCGCAGCGGGTGATCGCGGCATGGATCGCCTCGGCCACCACCTCGCTTGTGCCGGGATGGGCGGGATGGCCCTTGACCACGACCGGGCAGCCCGCAGCCAGCGCCGATGCCGTATCCCCGCCCGCCACAGAGAACGCCAGCGGGAAGTTCGAGGCGCCAAAGACCGCCACCGGGCCGATGGGCCGCTGGATCACGCGCAGGTCGGGGCGCGGCAGGGGCTGACGGTCTGGCAGGGCCACATCATGGCGGCGGTCGAGATAATCGCCCTTGCGGATATGCGCGGCAAAGAGGCGCAACTGTCCCGTCGTGCGGCCCCGTTCCCCCTGCAGGCGCGCCTCGGGCAGGCCGGTTTCCTGCATCGCGATTTCGGTCAGCGGTTCCGCCCGCGCCTCGATTTCCTCGGCGATGGCGTCGAGCAGCGCCGCGCGATCCTCGCGGCTGGTCCAGCCGAAGGTCGCAAAGGCGCGTTCGGCGGCGCGGCAGGCCCGGTCCACCAGATCGGGCGTGCCCGAGGCATAGCGATGCGCGGGCCCATGGGCGGGGACGGAGGAAAACTGCGTCTCGCCGGCGATCCAGTCGCCTGCGATCAGATGCTTGCCGTGGGGGGTAAAGGTCATGCCGGTTCCTCAGAATTCAAAGGGCGCCACGGTCTCGCGGCGGCCAAGGGTGAAGGCATCGGCGACCAGCACCATCGGCGCAAGATCCACATCCGAGGCCATGTTCCGCACCAGATCGGCCATGCGGGCGTAAAGGGCGGGGTATTCGTCCATGATCGTATCTTCGCCCCCGGCCGGGGCGCCGTCGATCTCCAGAAGGTTGCCGCCCATGCGCAGGGCAATATGCCCCCGGTCCGTGACGAACTCCATGTCCCAGGTCTGCGGGCCTTCCTGACGGAAATCGAAATCGGCCTCGATCCCGTGGCTGAGCGTGAGCCGCGCCGCGATCGGGCCCTGACGGTTTGACGGCACGTCGAGGTCGGCCGCGATCAGCCGAACGGGCATGGGCAGGATTTCGGTCAGGATCGACAGCGCGTTGATGCCGGGGTCAAAGACGCCCATGCCGCCGGGTTCAAAGATCCAGTCCTGCCCCGGATGCCATTTGCGCACATCCTCGCGCCAGGTGATCCGGCCGCCGGTGATCCGCCGCCCCGCCAGATGCCGCCGTGCCGCCGCAACCGCATGGGCCATCCGGGAATGCCATGTGGCGTAAAGCGTGACACCTCGCGCCGCGGCCAGCGCCTGCAGCGCATGAACCTCGGCCAGGGTGGCGCCGGGGGGCTTTTCCAGCATCAGGTGGCGGCCCGCATGCAGCACCGCCTCGGCCACGGCAAAGCGCGGCGCCGGCGGCAGGCAGAGCGACACGACCTCGATATCGGGGCGCGCGGACAGCATCGTGGCGATATCGGCAAACGCCTCGACCCCCTCGACCTGACCGTTGCGCGAAACGGTCGCGGCAAGGTCCCAGTCATCCGAGGCGGCGATAGCCGGGACGTGCTGGTCCAGCGCGATCTTTCCGATACCGACAAGCGCAACCTTCATCAGTGACTGTCCTTTCCGACCGGACTGCCGCGGCACCCCTTGAGGAAGTCGAGATCGGCGCCGGTATCCGCGCCCTCCACATGCTGCTGATGAAGCCAGGCATAGCCGCTGGGCGGGATGTCGTGGCTCGGGCGCCATGCCGCGAGCCGCGCTTCCAGTTCGGCATCCGGAATATCCAGATGCAGGCGACGGTTCGGCACATCAAGCTCGATCATGTCGCCATCCCGCACCACCGCCAGCGGCCCGCCCGCCGCCGCCTCGGGCGAGGTATGCAGTACAACCGTTCCATAGGCAGTGCCCGACATGCGCGCGTCGGAAATCCGGACCATATCCGTCACGCCCTTGCGCAGCACCTTGGGCGGCAGGCCCATGTTGCCCACCTCGGCCATGCCGGGATAGCCCTTGGGCCCGCAGTTCTTGAGCACCATGACGCAGGTTTCGTCGATATCCAGCGCCTCGTCGTTGATGCGCGCCTTGTAGTCGTCGATATCCTCGAACACGACCGCGCGGCCCCGATGCACCAAAAGATGCGGGCTCGCGGCCGAGGGTTTGAGCACCGCCCCCCGGGGCGCCAGATTGCCCTTGAGAACCGAGATGCCGCCCTGACGGGTCAGCGCCCGGTCCAGCGGCAGGATCACATCCTCATTGTGGTTGACGACATCGCGGACCTCTTCCCAGATCGTCTGGCCCGAAACAGTCAGCGCGTCCTTGTGCAACTGCTCGCCCTCGCCCAGCCGTTTCAGCACGACCGGCAAGCCCCCGGCGTAAAAGAACTCCTCCATCAGATATTTGCCCGAGGGCATCAGGTTCACGATGGTCGCCACGTCCCGGCCCAGCCGGTCCCAGTCATCGAGCGTGATGTCGATGCCCACCCGCCCCGCGATGGCCAGAAGGTGGATCACCGCATTGGTGGACCCGCCGATCGCGCCATTGGTGCGGATCGCGTTCTCGAACGCCGCGCGGGTCAGGATGTCCGAGGGTTTGAGATCGTCCTTGACCATCTGCACGATCCGCCGGCCTGAAAGCTGCGCCATCACCCGACGACGGCTGTCCACGGCCGGGATCGCCGCGTTGCCCGACAGCGCCATGCCCAGCGCCTCGGCCATCGAGGCCATGGTGGATGCGGTGCCCATCGTGTTGCAGGTGCCCGAGGACCGGCTCATCGAGGCCTCGGCCTCAAGGAAATCCTCCTGCGACATCTCTCCGGCCTTCACCGCCTCCGAGAATTTCCACAGATGCGTGCCCGACCCCACACGCTCGCCCCGGAAATAGCCGTTCAGCATCGGCCCGCCGGTTACGACGATGGACGGGATATCGGTCGAGGCCGCGGCCATCAGAAGGCTTGGCGTGGTCTTGTCGCAGCCGACCAGCAGGACGGCACCATCCATCGGCTGACCCCGCATCGTTTCCTCGATCGCCAGCGCGGCAAGGTTGCGATACATCATCGCCGTGGGCCGGAACGTGTTTTCCGAGGCGGAAAAGACCGGCACCTCCAGCGGGAAGCCGCCCGCCTCCCACACGCCGGCCTTCACCTTTTCGGCCAGTTCGCGCAGATGCCCGTTGCAGGGCGTCATGTCGGACCATGTGTTCAGGATGCCGATGATCGGGCGCCCGTCGAAAAGGTCATGCGGCCAGCCCTGGTTCTTCATCCAGCCGCGATGATAGATCGTGTCGCGCGACGTGCCGCTGTACCAATGGGTGGAACGCAGCGGCCGGGGCCAGGGGGCGGGTTTGAAAGCCATGTCGGACCTCAGAGTGCGGAAACGGCCACGGGCGCAGGGTCTTGCGCCCGCTGTTCCAGCGGATTGCGAAGCGGCAGGCCGAAGGCGGGGGACGCGATCTCGAACACGTCGCCGCTCGTCGCCTTGATCCCGTCGGAAAAGGACAGGGTCGCGGTGCCGAAGAAATGCACATGTACATCGCCGGGCTGCCGGAAGACCCCGTATTTGAAGTGGTGGTGTTCGAGGTTGCCAAGCGTGTGGGACATGTTCGCCTCGCCCGAGACAAAAGGCTTTTCCCAGATCACCCGGTCGCCGCGCAGGATGCGGCTGATGCCTTCCACATGCGCGGGCAGATCGCCCACCAGCATTTCCGGACCAAAGCTTGCCGGACGCAGCTTGGAATGCGCGAGCCAGAGGTAATTGCCCCGCTCGGTCACATGGTCGGAAAATTCGTTGCCCAGCGCAAAGCCCATCCGCCAGGGGGTGCCATCCGGGCCGATCACATAGATGCCGGCGATCTCGGGTTCTTCGCCTGCATCGAGCGCGAAAGAGGGCGACACGAGTGCCGCGCCGGGCGCCACCGCCGCATGGCCATTGCCCTTGTAGAACCATTCGGGCTGCACGCCCACCTCACCCGCCGGGGGCTTGCCGCCCTCGACCCCCATGCGGAACATCTTCATGCTGTCGGTCAGCGCCTCGGGGTCGACCTTGGCGTGCATGGCGTTCCGGGTCGCGGCGCTGCCCAGATGGGTCAGGCCCGTGCCGGTCAGATGCAGATGCGCCGGGTCGTCGTGATCGACCGGCAACAGAACACGGCCGTCCGCAAGCATCGCCGCCAGATCGACGGCCTCACCCTGCCCGCGCGCCGTCGCCTCGGCCAAAAGCGGACGCCCTGCGGCGATGGCCGCCAGCGCCAGGTCCCGCGTTGACCCTGCCCCGGGCACGATATGCGCCGCATCGCCATTGCGGGCCACCACGGCGCGCGTTCCGTCCGGCAGTGCGATCTGTGACAGAAACATGCCTCAGGCCTCCTTGTTCTTGTTGTAGACGTCGAAGAAAACGGCGGCGAGCAGGACGAGGCCCTTGATCACCTGCTGATAGTCGATGCCGATCCCGATGATCGACATGCCGTTGTTCATCACCCCCATGATGAAGGCGCCGATGACCGCCCCCACCACCTTGCCCGACCCGCCGGCCATCGACGCGCCGCCGATGAAGACTGCGGCGATCACGTCGAGTTCGACCCCGAACCCGGCCCGGGGCGTCGCGGTGTTCAGCCGCGCGGCAAAGACAAGGCCCGCGAGCGCCGCCAGAAACCCCATGTTGACGAAGGCAAGGAAGGTCAGCCGTTCGGTCCGGATACCCGAGAGCTTGGCCGCCTTGGCGTTGCCCCCCACCGCATAGATGCGCCGCCCCAGGGTCGTGCGTTCGGTCAGGAACACATAGATCACCGTCAGGACCACCATCGAGATGAGCACATTGGGCAGCCCCCGGAACGAGGCGAGCTTCCACGTCACGAAGAGGATCGCCGCCGCCACCGCCGCGTTGCGCAGAAGAAAGAGCCCCATCGGTTCGTCGTCAAAGCCGAAACGGGCGTTGCGATGGCGCGCGCGCAGCCCCAGCCACAGGATCAGCATGACCGCGATGATCCCCGCCGCAAGCGCCGTCGCGTTCGGCCGGTCCAGCCCGAAGAGATCCGGGATGAAGCCCGTCGATATCTGCTGGAAATGGCGCGGGAACGGCCCCACCGACTGCCCCGCCAGAAGCCACAGCGACATGCCGCGAAAGATCAGCATCCCCGCCAGCGTCACGATGAAGGACGGGATCTGCCAATAGGCGACGAAGTAGCCCTGTGCCGCCCCGATCGCCATGCCGCAGGCGATGCAGGCAACCGCCGTGATCCAGACGGGCATCCCCCAGGTCACGATCATCGCGGCCGCAAGTGCGCCGATGAACCCCATGACCGAACCGACGGAAAGATCGATATGCCCGGATACGATCACCAGGAGCATCCCCAGCGCCATGATGATGATGTAGCTGTTCTGCAGGAACAGGTTGGTGATGTTCACCGGGCGCAGCAGCGTGCCGTCTGTCACCACCTGAAAGAACACCATGATCGCGATCAGCGCGAACAAAAGCCCGTAGTCGCGCATGTGGCGGGTGATGTAGGCGCCGATCCCGGGGCTATTCGTGGTCGTCGTGCTCATTGTTTCCTGTCCCTCACGATCAGCGACATGATGCGTTCCTGATCCGCTTCGGCGGCGGCAAGCTCGCCGACCAGCCGGCCCTCGTTCATCACGTAGATCCGGTCGCACATGCCCAGGAGTTCGGGCATTTCCGAAGAGATCATGATGACCGCCTTGCCGGCCTGGCTCAGGTCGTTGATGATGCTGTAGATTTCATATTTCGCGCCGACGTCGATCCCGCGGGTCGGCTCATCCAGGATCAGCACGTCCGGTTCGGAAAAGAGCCATTTCGCCAGAACGACCTTCTGCTGGTTCCCGCCCGAGAGGTTCACGACCTTCTGCATGACGGACGGGGTGCGGATCTGCAGCGCGCGGCGATATTCCTCGGCCACGCGGGTTTCGTGTCCCTCGCTGACGACCCAGTTGCGGGAAATCGCATCCAGATTGGCCAGCGTCATGTTGCGGCGGATCGTTTCCTCAAGGATCAGGCCCAGCGTCTTGCGATCCTCGGTCACGTAGGCGAGGCCGGCGGCAATCGCCTTCGGCACGGTCGAGGTGTCGGCGGGCTGGCCATGCAGCCGCACCTCGCCCGAGATGGCGCGACCGTAGGACCGGCCAAAGAGGCTCATGGCGAATTCGGTCCGCCCCGATCCCATCAGGCCGGCAATGCCCACGACCTCTCCGGCACGTACCGACAGGTGCAGGTCGCGGATGACCTGGCGGTCGCGCTGCTCGGGGTGCCAGACGTTCCAGTCGCGCACCTCGATCACCGTCTCGCCGGCCCTGCGATCCCGCGCGGGATAGCGATGCGCCATGTCCCGACCGACCATGTCGCGCACGATCCGGTCCTCGGTCAGGTCGCCCGCCCGCGCGTCGATGGTGGAAATGCTGGCGCCGTCGCGGATCACCGTCACCGTATCGGCGATGCGCCGCACCTCGTTCAGCTTGTGGCTGATGATGATCGAGGTGACGCCCTGCCCCTTGAGTTCAAGCAGCAGGTCCAGCAGCGCCTCGCTGTCGCCTTCCGAAAGGGCGGCGGTCGGTTCGTCCAGGATCAGAAGCCGCACGTCCTTGGACAGCGCCTTGGCGATCTCGACCAGCTGCTGCTTTCCCACCCCCAGCGTGCCGACGATGGTGCCCGGCGCCTCGCGCAGGCCCACCTTGCGCAACAGTGCCTCGGTCTGGCGAAAGGTGTCCTGCCAGTCGATGACGCCCCGGGTCGCCCGTTCATTGCCCAGAAAGATGTTCTCGGCGATGGACAAAAGCGGCACCAGCGCCAGTTCCTGATGGATGATGATGATGCCGCGCCCCTCGCTGTCGCGGATCGAGCCGAATTCGGCCGTGGCGCCGTCATAGACGATTTCGCCCTCATAGCTCCCGGCCGGGTAGACGCCGGATAGAACCTTCATCAGGGTGGATTTGCCGGCGCCGTTTTCGCCGCAGATGGCGTGTATCTCGCCGCTGCGCACCACCAGATTGACCCGGTCCAGCGCCTTGACGCCCGGAAAGGTCTTGGTGATGGCGCGCATTTCCAGAAGCGCGGTCATCATGTTCTCCGATCGGCTGAGGGGGCCGCCGGTTGCGGGCGGCCCCCCGCCCTCACTCGATCTGTTCGCGGGTGTAATAGCCCGACTCGATCAGCACGGCTTCCCAGTTGGAGGCATCGACGCTGACGGGTTCCAGCAGATAGGACGGCACGACCTTCACGCCGTTGTCGTAGGTCTCGGTGTCGTTGATCTCGGGCTCGCCGCCCTTGAGCATCGCGTCGACCATGCCCACCGTCACGCGCGCCAGTTCACGGGTGTCCTTGAAGACGGTGGAATACTGTTCCCCGGCCAGGATCGACTTGATCGACGGGATTTCCGCGTCCTGCCCCGTCACGATCGGCATCGGCAGATCGCCCGAGCCATAGCCCACGCCCTTGAGCGAGGACAGGATTCCGATCGACAACCCGTCATAGGGCGAGAGCACGCCATGCACGGTCTCGTTCGTGTAGTTGGCCGACAGAAGGTTATCCATCCGCGCCTGCGCGAGCGAGCCGTCCCAGCGCAGCGTGCCGACCCGGTCCATGCCCGTCTGACCCGAAAGGATCACGATATCGCCCGCGTCGATCAGCGGTTGCAGCACGCTCATGGCGCCGTCGTAGAAGAAGTAGGCGTTGTTGTCGTCGGGCGAACCGCCGAACACCTCGACATGCCAGGGGCTCACATCCGGGAAGCGTTCGTTCAGCCCCTCGACAAGGCTGGTCGCCTGCTGGACACCGACCTGAAAGTTGTCGAAGGTCGCGTAATAGCTCACATCGCCGCTGTCACGGATCAGCCGGTCATAGGCGATGATGCTGATGCCCGCGGCAGCCGCGTTTTCCAGCGCGTTGGACAGCGTGGTGCCGTCGATGGCCGCGATGACCAGAACGTCCACGCCCCTTGTGATCATGTTCTCGATCTGGGCAAGCTGGTTCGGGATGTCGTCTTCCGCATATTGCAGATTGGTCTCGTAGCCCGCGGCCTCGAACTGCTCGACCATCGAGTTGCCGTCCGAGATCCAGCGCGACGACGATTGCGTCGGCATCGAGATGCCGACGGTCTGCGCCGCAGCGCCAAAGGCGGTGAAAGACACGCCAACGGCCAGCGCAGCCATTGCTGTTCTGAATTTCATGTTTTCCTCCCTGACGGATCGCGATGGGACGCGATCCTTCCGTGCCGCTTTTTCAAAAGGGCTGCGCGGAGACTAGCAATTTCCCTCCATGCGCGTAAAATTCTATATTCGACCATCTGCATAGCGAATTTGGTATGTCCATTCCCACCAGCCGGCTGATGCTGCGCCCCGTGCAGCTGCGCCTTGTCCAGGAAATCGCGCTGCATGGGCAGTTGCAGCTTGCCGCCGAGGCGGTGGGCATGACGCAGCCGGCGGCCTCGCGCACGCTGGCCGAGATCGAACGCCTGTTCGGCGCGCCCCTGTTCGTGCGGCAGCCCAAGGGCATGATCCCGACCGAAATCGGGCTGTCGGTGCTGCGCCGGGCGCAGGTCATCCTGCGGGAATTGCGCAACATGGCCACCGATGTAGAGGCGCTGCGCAGCGGCTATGCCGGATCGGTCAGCGTCGGCGCCGTGACGGGGCCCGCCGTCAGCGACCTCATCCCCGCGATCCGGGAGGTGAAAGAGACCGCCCCCGATGCAGATATCACCGTCGATGTCATGCCCTCGCGCGATCTGCTGCCCCGCCTCATGTCCGGTGAGATGGACTTTGTCCTCGCGCGCATCCTGCCCGATTATGACAGCGGCGATTTCGACATCATCCCGATGCGGGACGAACGGGTGCTGTTCATTGTCCGCAACGCCCATCCGCTGGCGCGGGCGCCTTCGGTCACGCTGACCGAGCTTTCGGATTCGGAATGGATATTGCAGCAGCGCGGCGCCCCGATCCGCGAAGCGACCGTCATGGCCTTTGCCCGGTTCGGCCTGCCCGAGCCGCGAAACGTGGTGAACAGCCCGTCCATGCTGCTCAGCATCGCCTATCTTGCGCAGACGGATGCCGTGGCGCCCGTGTCGGAAGAGGTGGCGAGCCTGCTGATCGCCCCGCCCGTCAGCGGCGGGTTCACCATTCTGAACATGCCGCATGAAATCCGGGTGTCGCCCTACTATCTGCTCAGCCGCAAACGGCATCCGCTGAACCCCCTGGCGCTGCGGCTGCGCGAACGTCTGATCCTGCGGTCGCAGCAGGCGGCACAGGGACTGCTCAGCTGAGCCCTCGCGTCAGAGCTCCGCTAGGCTTCGGGGCGGGACCAGAGAAAGGCCGCGACGCAGACCAGAACCGCGACCTGGGTCGCGAGGATCGCGGCCGGCACTGACAGCGCCCAGGAAATCGCGATACCCGCGGCCATCGACAGCGTCGCCATCTGCTTGGCCCGCCGTGAAATCGCGCGGCGTTCCTGCCAGTCGACGATCGCCGAGCCGAACCGGGGATGGGTGATCAGCCAGTGATGCAACCGTTCCGACGACCGGGCAAAGCAGAAGGCCGCAAGCAGCATGAAGGGTACCGTGGGCATCAGCGGCAGCACCGCCCCCACAAGGCCCAGCGCGACAGAAACCAGCCCCGCCGCGGCCCAGACCCAGCGCATCATGGCGCGATCATCAGTTCGCGGATCACCGCGTTCAGCACCATGCGCCCGCGATCCGTCGCCGCGATCCGTCCGCCCGCCTGGTCCAGAAACCCGTCAGCCGTCAGCCGTCCGACGGTCGCCTCATCCAGCGCAGAGCCCGCCAGCGCGGCATAGCGGGCGGTGTCGGTACCTTCGCGCAGACGCAAGCTCATCATCAGATACTCCGCCGCCTGATCGGCGGGATCGAGTGGCGCGCGATCCGCATCGCCATTCCCGGTCGTCTCGACCTGCTGCAACCAGCGCAGGGGCATCCGGTCGGTTTCCGTCGCCAGCCGTCGCCCGTCCAGCGTCAGCCGGCCATGAGCGCCAGGCCCGATCCCCGCATAGTCGCCATAGCGCCAGTAGATCAGGTTGTGACGCGATTCCGCCCCGTCGCGGGCGTGGTTCGAAATCTCGTAGCCCGGCATCCCCGCCCGGTCGCAGATCTCCTGCGTCAGGGCATACATGTCGGCGGCCAGATCATCCTCGGGCAGGCCGCGCAAGCCCCCCGCCGCGTGGCGCGCGCCAAAGGCCGTCCCGTCCTCGATCGTCAGCTGGTAAAGCGACAGATGGTCGATGGCCATCTGCAGCGCCTCGGCCAGTTCCGCCTGCCAGGCCTCCGGCGTCTGATGCTGCCGCGCATAGATCAGGTCAAAACTCACCCGGTCAAAGGTCGCGCGGGCGACATCGAAGGCCTGCCGCGCCTCGGCCGCGGAATGAAGTCGTCCCAGCCGCCGCAGGTCATCGTCGTTAAGCGACTGTATCCCCATCGAGATCCGCGTGACCCCCGCATCCCGATACCCCCGGAACCGCCCGGCCTCGACCGAAGTGGGGTTCGCCTCCAGCGTCACCTCGGGGTCGTTGGCCTGCGGCCAGGTCGCGCGCACCCGGTCGAGGATCGCCGCCACCAGTTCGGGTTCCATCAGGCTGGGGGTACCGCCGCCGAAAAACACGGTATGCAGCGTGCGGCCCTGCGTTTCCGCGCCGATGCGGTCGATCTCGGACAGATAGGCCGCCTGCCACCGCCGCTGGTCGATCTGCGCCGAGACGTGGGAGTTGAAGTCGCAATAGGGGCATTTCGCCTGACAGAACGGCCAGTGCAGGTAAAGACCAAAGCCGCCGTTCCGCCAGTCGTCCATCGCCCCGCTCAACCGTTACCCCTTGAAGGCCGTCGCTTCGATCTCGATCAGCATCTCGGGGCGGATCAGCCCCGCGACCACCATCGTCGCGGCCGGCCGGATCTCGCCCAGAACCTCGCCCAGCACGGGCGTGACCTCGTCCACGATGTCGGGCGCGGTGACGGTATATTGCACCCGCACGATATCCGCCATGGCAAAGCCCGCCTGCGCCAGCACATCCGCGATGGTGGCAAAGCAGTTCCGCGCCTGCCCTGCCGCGTCCGGCGGCATCTGCATCGTGGCATAGTCATAGCCCGTCACGCCCGAGACAAAGCACCAGCCGCCTTTGACCACCGCGCGGGAATAGCCCATCCTGGCCTCGAACGGCGATCCGGTCGAGATCCGTTTCACGCGAAACACCCCTCGACCAGCTTGCGGAAGGCATCGGCGCGATGGCTGATCTCGTTCTTCCGCGCGGGCTCCATCTCGGCAAAGGTCAGGTCCGACCCGGCGGGAAGGAAGATCGGATCAAAGCCATGGCCGTGGCTGCCGCGCATCGGCCAGATCACCGCGCCCTCCATCCGGCCCTCGAACACCTCGTCATGGCCGTCGGGCCAGGCGAGAACCAGCGTGCAGCAGAACCGCGCGGTCCGGGGATGGGGGGCGTTGCGCGCCTCCAGCTCGGCCCAGGTGCGGGTCATCGCCATGACGAAATCGCGGCCCGCGGGCGTTTCTGCCCAGTCGGCGGTATGGACGCCCGGCGCGCCGTCCAGCCCGTCCACGACGATGCCGCTGTCATCGGCCAGCGCCGGAAGCCCGGTCGCGGATGCCGCGGCATGGGCCTTGATCCGGGCATTCCCGATGAATGTGGTCTCGGTCTCTTCGGGCTCCGGCAGGCCATGGTCGGCGGCAGAGCTGAGCCGGATGCCGAAGGGGGCCAAAAGCTCGGTCATCTCTTGCAGCTTGCCCTTGTTATGGGTCGCGACGACCAGCCGGTCCCCCGAAAAGCGGCGCATCAGAGCGCCGCCTTCTGCGCCGCGACAAGCTCGGCCACGCCCGCCTCGGCCAGATCCAGCAGTTCGGTCATCTGGTCGCGGGAAAAGGTCGCGCCCTCGGCCGACATCTGAACCTCGATCAGGCGCCCGGCGCCGGTCATGATGAAATTGCCGTCCGTGCCGGCCTCGCTGTCCTCGGCATAGTCGAGATCGACGACCGGCTGGCCCGCATAGATGCCGCAGGACACCGCCGCCACATGATCGAGCAGCGGGTCCGTCGTCACGACGCCCGCCTTCATCAGCTTGTTCACCGCAAGGCGCAGCGCGACCCAGCCGCCGGTGATCGCCGCACAGCGGGTGCCGCCATCGGCCTGGATCACGTCGCAGTCGATGGTGATCTGCCGTTCCCCCAGCGCCACCCGGTCGACGCCCGCCCGCAACGCGCGCCCGATCAGGCGCTGGATCTCGATGGTGCGGCCCTGCTGCTTGCCCGACGCGGCCTCGCGCCGGTTGCGGGTGTTGGTGGCGCGCGGCAGCATCCCGTATTCGGCGGTGACCCAGCCCAGCCCCGTGTTCTTGAGAAATGGCGGCGGCCGGTCCTCGAGGCTGGCGCTGCACAGCACATGGGTTTCGCCGACCTTGATGAGGCAGGACCCCTCGGCATGTTTCATCACCCCCGTCTCGATTGAAATCGGGCGCAGTTCGCTTAACTTCCGGCCAGAGGGGCGCATGGCATGTCCTTTCCTTTTCCGCCGCCACATAGTCACCCGGCGGGGCGCGATGCAACCCTGTTGCCAAAGCCCGGGCAGTGGGCGGCACCGGATGCCCGATCGACGATTGACGGGCCTGCGGCAGCGTCTTTAATGGTCCCGTTGGACCGGATGGTTTCGGAAGCGGCACGATGCATGAGGGTTCGAAGATCCTGGCAGAGATGAACGACCGCTCGCGCGAGGTATTTCGCCGGGTGGTCGAGGGGTATCTGGAATCCGGCGACCCGGTCGGATCGCGCAGCCTGACCCGCACGATGAGCGAGAAGGTGTCTGCCGCGACGATCCGCAACGTGATGCAGGATCTGGAATATCTGGGCCTTCTGGACAGCCCGCATATCTCGGCCGGGCGGGTGCCCACGCAGCTGGGCCTGCGGATGTTCGTCGACGGCCTGCTCGAGGTCGCGCCAGTGCGGGGCGAGGACCGGGAGAAGCTGGATGCGACGCTCGGCTCGAACGAACGGGATGTGGGGACGTTGCTTGACCGCGTCGGCTCGGCGCTGTCGGGCCTGACACAGGGGGCGAGCCTTGTGCTGACGCCAAAGCATGAGGCCCCGATCAAGCATATCGAATTCGTGAGCCTTGGCCCCGACCGGGCGCTTGTGGTCCTGGTCTTTGCGGACGGGCATGTGGAAAACCGCATCTTCAACCCGCCACCGGGGCAGACGCCGTCGTCCATGCGCGAGGCCGCGAATTTCCTGAATGCCATGGCCGAGGGCGTGACGCTTTCCGACCTGCGGCAGCGCATGACGCAGGAAATCAGCCGCCGGCGTCAGGAACTGGACAGCCTGGCGCATGATCTGGTCGAAAGCGGTCTGGCCGTCTGGCAGAACGAGGGCGAGCCCTATGAACGGCTCATCGTGCGGGGACGCGCCAATCTGCTGGATCAGGCGACCGAGGCGGACCTTGAACGGGTGCGCAGCCTGTTCGACGATCTGGAACGCAAGCGCGACATCGCGGAATTCCTCGAACTCACCGAAACCGGCGAGGGTGTGCGCATTTTCATCGGGTCGGAAAACAAGCTTTTTTCACTTTCGGGTTCCTCTCTGGTGGTCTCTCCTTATATGAACGCTGACCGTAAGATTATCGGCGCGGTGGGGGTCATCGGGCCAACGCGGCTCAACTATGGCCGGATCGTGCCGATCGTGGACTATACAGCGCAACTGGTCGGGCGGATTCTGTCCGACCGGGGCAAGGGATGAAAGATGGCAGACGTTCAGAAAGACCAGGACATCGAAACGCAGGACGAAACCCGCGCCGAGAAAATTGCCGAGGGCTTTGCCGAGGGCCAGGCGGAATATGACGCCGAACCCGATGCAAGCGCCGAAATCGAGCGGCTGACGGCCGAACGGGACGACATGCGCGACCGCTTCATGCGCGCGCTGGCAGATGCCGAGAACGCCCGCAAGCGCGGCGAACGCGACCGCAAGGAAGCCGAGCAATATGGCGGCGCCAAATTCGCCCGCGACATGCTGCCGGTCTATGACAACCTCAAGCGTGCGCTGGACGCCGCGACCGAGGAACAGCGGGCCACCGCCGCATTCGAAGGCGTGGAACTTACGATGCGCGAGCTTCTGAACATCTTTTCAAAGCACGGCATCCAGCGCATCGCGCCCGAGGTCGGCGAGACGTTCGACCCGCAACTGCATCAGGCGATGTTCGAGGCGCCGGTGCCGAACGTGCCCGGCGGCGGCATCATCCAGGTGATGGCCGAGGGGTTCATCCTGCATGAACGCCTGCTGCGCCCGGCCCAGGTCGGCGTATCGTCCAGCCCCGCGGCAAAGTAACCGCGCCGGTCAATCCCGCAGCATGGCCCTGAGATCGTAGATCAGGGCCAGCGCCTCTTTCGGGGTGAGTTCGTCCGGCAGGACCGCGGCAAGCCGCTCCTCGACGGCCGACGGTTGCGCCGGGCGCAGGGGCGGTGCCGCAGGGGCGGCGGCGAAAAGCGGCAGATCGTCGATCAGGGCCTTGGGCCGGCGACCGCCCTCACGCTCGCCCGCCTCCAACGCCTCCAGCACCGTGCGGGCCCGGGCGACGACCGCATCGGGCAGCCCGGCCAGCCGTGCCACCTGCACCCCGTAGGACCGGTCTGCGGCGCCCTTGCGCAGCTCATGCAGAAAGATGACCTCGCCTTCCCATTCGCGGACGGCGACGGTCGCGTTCTCGACCCCGGCCAGCTTGCCGGCAAGGGCCGTCATCTCATGGTAATGGGTGGCGAAAAGCCCGCGACAGCGGTTCACGTCATGCAGATGTTCCAGCGTCGCCCAGGCGATCGAGAGCCCGTCATAGGTCGCCGTTCCGCGCCCGATCTCATCCAGGATCACCAGCGCCCGGTCATCCGCCTGGTTGAGGATGGCGGCGGTCTCGACCATCTCGACCATGAAGGTGGACCGGCCCCGCGCCAGATCGTCCGCCGCCCCGACCCGGCTGAAAAGCTGCGAGACAAGGCCGATATGCGCCTCGGCCGCCGGCACAAAGCTGCCGGCCTGCGCGAGCAGCGCGATCAGCGCATTCTGCCGCAGGAAGGTCGATTTGCCGGCCATGTTCGGCCCGGTGACAAGCCAGAGCGCCGCGCCCTCCCCGGCGCTCAGGTCGCAGTCGTTTGCGATGAAGGACCCGCCCTGCCGGCGAAGCGCGCGTTCCACGACCGGGTGACGACCGCCGCGGACCCGGAAGGCGCGGCTGTCATCCACCTTGGGCAGGGTCCAGTCATCCGTCACCGCGATATCGGCAAATGCCGCTGCCAGGTCGATCTCGGCCAGCGCCCGCGCCGCCTGCGCGATCCGCGCCGCCTGATCCAGCACGGCACTGCGCAGGCTGTCGAACAGGCGTTTTTCGATCTCTTGCGCGTGGCTGCCGGCATTCAGGATGCGGGTTTCCAGTTCCGACAGCTCGACGGTCGTGAACCGCACCTGATTGGCGGTGGTCTGACGATGGATGAACCTTTCGTTCAGGGGCGGGGCGAGCATCCGGTCGGCATGGGTCGCGGTCGTCTCGATGAAGTAGCCCAGCACGTTGTTGTGCTTGATCTTGAGCGAGGCGATGCCCGTCTCGGCGGCATATTGCGCCTGCATCGCCGCGATGACGCCACGCCCTTCATCCCGCAGCCGCCGCGCCTGATCGAGTTCCCCGTCAAAACCCGCTGCGATGAAGCCGCCGTCGCGCAGCAGCATCGGCGGTTCAGCCACAAGCGCGGTTTCGAGCAGCGCGCAAAGCTCGTCATGCCCGTGAAGGCTCTTTGCCGCGTCGCGCAGCAGGCGGGGCGCGTCCTGCGGAAGGCGCGCCGCGACCTGCGCCGCCTGTCGCAGCCCGCCCCGGATCGCCGCAAGATCGCGCGGCCCGCCCCGGTCCAGCGAAAGCCGCGACAGGGCCCTGTCCATGTCGGGGGTCTTGCGCAGGTCGCCGCGCAGCGCCTCTGCCAGATCGCGCGCCTCGACAAGGCTTGCCACCGCCGCGATCCGCCCCCGGATCAGGTCGAGATCGCGCGAAGGCGACGAGAGCCGCCGTTCCAATAGACGCCCGCCCGCCGCCGTCACCGTCCGGTCGATGGCATGCAGGAGCGACCCGTCCCGCCCGCCCGAAAGGCTTGCCGTGATCTCCAGATTGCGGCGGGTCGAGGCGTCGATCTGCACCAGCCCTTCGGCCGCCTCACGCACAGGCGGACGCAGCAGCGGCAGCCTTCCCCGTTGCGTCAGGTCGAGATAATCGACGATGGCGCCCATCGCCGAAAGTTCGGCCCGGCCAAAGCTGCCAAAGGCGTCCAGCGTCTGCACCCCGTAAAGGTCGCAGAGCCGCCTTTCGCCCGATGTGCTGTCGAAACTGCCGCGCGACAGCGGCGTGACCGACGCGCCGGTATCCTCGACAAGGCGGGACAGACCGGCCTCGGCGGCCTCGGACAGAACGACCTCTTTCGGCGCAAGCCGGGCGAGTTCCGGGCCAAGCCGCACCGGCGGGCAGGTCATGACCCGGAATTCCCCGGTCGAGATATCGACCCAGGCGAGCGCCGCCTCATCCCGCACCTCGGCATAGGCGGCGAGAAAGTTGTGACGCCGGGCCTCCAGCAGGCTTTCTTCGGTCAGGGTGCCGGGCGTGACCAGCCGCACCACATCGCGTTTCACGACCGATTTCGACCCGCGCTTCTTCGCCTCGGCCGGGTCTTCCATCTGCTCGGCGATGGCCACGCGGAACCCCTTGCGGATCAGGGTCAGCAGATAGCCCTCGGCGGAATGGACGGGCACGCCGCACATGGCGATATCCTCGCCCAGATGTTTGCCGCGCCTGGTGAGCGCGATGTCCAGCGCCGCCGCCGCCTGAACGGCATCGTCAAAGAACATCTCGTAGAAGTCGCCCATCCGGTAGAACAACAGCGCCTCGGTGTATTGCGCCTTGATGTCCAGATATTGCGCCATCATCGGCGTGACGGTTGTCTCGGTGTTCACCTCTGCCCCTCGCTTTGCGCCGACCCTACAAAAGTGGCCTGTCCGCGAAAAGCAGATTTCCGGCTGTTCGGATACGCACGCTTTGCTATGACAAGGGCGACCGAGGAAGGAACTGCCATGTCGAGCAACGCCAAAACCACCCGAGAAGAGGCGCTGGCCTATCACCTGGAGCCGCAGCCGGGGAAATACGAGATTTCCGCCTCCAAGCCGATGGCGACACAGCGCGACCTGTCGCTCGCCTATTCCCCCGGCGTGGCGGTGCCCGTACAGGCCATCGCCGAACGCCCCGAGACCGCCTATGACTACACCACCAAGGGCAACATGGTCGCGGTGATCTCGAACGGTACCGCGATCCTGGGGCTGGGCAATCTCGGCGCGCTCGCCTCAAAACCGGTGATGGAGGGCAAGGCGGTGCTCTTCAAGCGGTTCGCGGACGTGAATGCGATCGACATCGAGCTGGACAGCGAGGATGCCGAGGAAATCATCCGCGCGGTCAAGCTGATGGGGCCGACCTTTGGCGGCATCAACCTTGAGGATATCAAGGCGCCGGAATGTTTCATCATCGAGCAGCGCCTGAAAGAGGAGATGGACATCCCCGTCTTTCACGACGATCAGCACGGCACGGCGGTCATCTGCGCGGCGGGTCTCATCAATGCGCTGGAGATCAGCGGCAAGAAGATCGAGGACGTCAGGATCGTGCTGAACGGCGCCGGCGCGGCGGGGATCGCCTGTCTGGAGCTTCTGAAATCCATGGGCGCGCGCCATGACAACTGCATCATGTGCGACACCAAGGGCGTGATCTGGCAGGGCCGCACCGAGGGCATGAACCAGTGGAAATCGGCCCATGCCGCCCGCACCGACGCACGGACGCTGGAAGAGGCGATGGTGGGCGCGGACGTGTTTCTGGGCGTCTCGGCCAAGGGCGCCGTGACCCCCGAAATGGTGGCCAGCATGGCCGAAAACCCGGTGATCTTTGCGATGGCCAACCCCGACCCTGAAATCACGCCCGAAGAGGCCCATGCCGTACGCCCCGACGCGATCGTGGCGACCGGGCGCAGCGACTATCCCAATCAGGTGAACAACGTCCTGGGCTTTCCCTACCTCTTTCGCGGGGCGCTCGATATCCATGCCCGGGCGATCAACGACGAGATGAAGATCGCCTGTGCCGAGGCCTTGGCGCGGCTTGCCCGTCTTGACGTGCCCGATGAGGTCGCCATGGCCTATGGCCGCAAGCTGGCCTTTGGCCGGGACTACATCATCCCGACGCCGTTCGATCCGCGCCTGATCCATGTGATCCCGCCCGCCGTCGCCAAGGCCGGGATGGACACGGGCGTGGCGCGCCGCCCGATCATCGACATGGCCGCCTATGAGATGTCGCTGAAATCCCGCATGGACCCGACGGCAAGCATCCTGCAGGGCATCTATGCCCGTGCGAAATCGGCGCAGGCCCGCATGATCTTTGCCGAAGGCGACGACCCGCGCGTTCTGCGGGCGGCGGTCGCCTGGCAGCGGTCCGGCCTTGGCAAGGCGCTGGTCGTCGGGCGCGAGGCTGACGTTCGCGAAAAGCTGGAAGCCGCGGGCCTCGGCGATGCCCAACGGGAGCTCGAGGTCGTGAACGCGGCCAATTCCCGGCATCTGGAGACCTACAAGGACTTTCTCTATGCCCGCTTGCAGCGCAAGGGCTTCGACCGGCAGGATATCCACCGCCTCGCGGCCCGGGACCGGCATGTCTTTTCGGCGCTGATGCTGGCGCATGGGCATGGCGACGGTCTGGTGACGGGTGCCACGCGCAAATCGGCGCATGTGCTTGAACATATCAACCATGTCTTCGATGCGGGCGCTCAGGACGGTGCGGTCGGGGTCACGGCCTTGCTGCACAAGGGGCGGATCCTGCTGATCGGCGATACGCTGGTGCATGAGTGGCCGGATGAACAGGATCTTGCGCTGATCGCGACGCGCGCGGCCGGTGTCGCCCGCAACCTGGGGCTGGAGCCGCGCGTGGCCTTCGTCTCATTCTCGACCTTTGGCTATCCGGTGTCGGAACGCGCCGAAAAGATGCATCAGGCGCCGGTGGTGCTCGATGCGCGCAAGGTCGATTTCGAATACGAAGGCGAGATGACCGTGGATGTGGCACTCAACCCCGAGGTCATGGCGCATTACCCGTTTTCACGCCTGACGGGCCCGGCGAATATTCTGGTCGTTCCGGCGCGCCATTCGGCCTCGATCTCGGTCAAGCTGATGCAGGAAATGGCGGGGGCGACGGTGATCGGTCCCATCCTGACGGGCGTCACCAAGCCGATCCAGATCTGCAGCACGACCGCCACGATGAACGACATTCTGAACATGGCCGCGATGGCCGCCTGCAAGATGGGCTGAACAATGGCCGTGTGGAACCTCGGGTCGATCAATATCGACCACTTCTATCGCCTGCCGCATCTGCCTGCGCCGGGGGAAACGCTTGCCGCGACGGAGTATCGGCAGGGGTTGGGCGGCAAGGGGGCGAACCAGTCGGTCGCCGCCGCCCGCGCGGGCGCCACGGTGCATCACATCGGCGCGGTCGGCGAGGCCGATGAGGCCGTCATCCACCGGCTGGAGGCCGAAGGGATAGACACGGCTCCGATCGCCCGCCTGTCCGGCACCACCGGTCACGCCATCATAAACATCGACGCGAGCGGTGAAAACAGCATCGTCATCCATGCCGGCGCAAACCGGGCGCTGCCGCGTGACTGGGTGACGGATGCGCTGGATCAGGCGCAGGCGGGCGACATCCTCTTGATTCAGAACGAAACTTCGCATCAAGCCTATGCAGCGGAACTGGCACGGGCGCGCGGCTTGCGGGTGATCTATTCCGCGGCACCCTTTTCGGTCGATGCCGTGCGCGAGGTTCTGCCGCATATCCACATCCTCTGCGTAAACGCCATCGAGGAACAGCAGCTTCTCGCCGCCCTGGGCAAGGTCGAGGGGCCGGACCTGATCGTGACCCGTGGGGGGGATGGCGCCGAATGGCGGGGCATGGCGAAAGTTCCGGCCTTTGCCGTCGATGCCGTCGACACGACCGGCGCCGGCGACTGTTTCACGGGGAACATCGCCGCCGCGCTGGATGCCGGCTTTTCGCCGACCGACGCGATGCGCCGGGCCAGCGCCGCCGCCGCGATCCAGGTCACGCGGCACGGCACAGCCGACGCGATGCCTGACGCCGCGGAAATCGAGGATTTCCTTTACCGACATCCATGAAACCGGAGGCACGCATGATCAGGATCGCGATGTGGTCGGGGCCGCGGAATCTGTCCACGGCGTTGATGTATTCCTTTGGCGCAAGATCCGATTGCGCGGTGGTCGATGAACCCTTCTACGCGGCCTATCTGGCGCAAACGGGGCTCGACCATCCCATGCGGGCCGAGGTTCTGGCGGTCCAGCCGCAGGACCCCGCGGCAGTCATCAAGGGCCTGCTTTCCGACCCCGGCAAGCCGGTCTTTTACCAGAAACACATGACGCAGCACATGCTGCCGGGTATCCCGCGCGACTGGATGAGGGACTGTGTGAACGTCTTCCTCATCCGCCACCCGGCACGTGTCGTCGCCTCTTATTCCGCGAAACGAGAAGGGCCCGACCTGGACGATCTCGGCTTTCGCCAGCAGGCGGAACTGTTCGACCTGGTGCAAGGCTGGGGCCAGACGCCCATCGTCATCGACAGCGCCGATATCCGCGCGAACCCCGGGGCGGCGCTGAGCGGCCTTTGTTCAGCGATCGGAATCGGCTTTGATCCCGCGATGCTGCACTGGCCCGCCGGTGGCCACAGGGACGATGGCGTCTGGGCGCCGCACTGGTATGGCGCCGTTCATCGGTCGACCGGGTTCGACGGGGCCGAAGGCCCGCTCCCTGCGTTGACGGGCGCCTATGCGGATCTGGTCGCGCAGGCGCTACCCTATTACGAAAAGCTGCACCCGCTGCGCATCGCATAAGCCCCTGTCAGGCCACGCGCGAGGGCGTCAGGATCTGGCAAAGCCGGTCCAGATCCTCGAGCGTCTCATAGCGGATGCTGATCCGTCCTGCGCCATCCGCCTTGTGCTCGATTTCCACGGCCATCCCGAGATTGGCGGAAAGATCGCCCTCAAGCGCGCGGGTATCCGCGTCCTTTTCGGCACCCCCTGCCCGTTCGCGACGCTCCGAAGGCGCGGGCTTCGGCTTTTTCACCAGCGCCTCGGTTTCACGCACCGAAAGTTCGCGCGCGATCACCTGTCGCGCCAGTTCCGCCGGGTTTTCGCTGGTGATCAACGCCCGCGCATGACCGGCGGTCAGCTTACCCTCTCGCAGATAGGCCTGAACTTCCTCGGGAAGCTGCAACAGCCGCATCAGGTTCGCGATATGGCTGCGGCTTTTGCTGAGCGCCTCGGCCAGCTTTTCCTGCGTGTGCCCGAACCGGGTCATCAACTGGCGATAGCTCATCGCCTCTTCGACGGGATTAAGGTCAGCCCTTTGAATATTCTCGATAATCGCGACTTCGAGAACTTCCGTATCCGATAGTTCGCGTACCAGAACCGGCACTTCGTGGAGCTGGGCGATCTGCGCCGCGCGCCAGCGGCGTTCGCCTGCAACGATCTCATAGGTGGAAGGCTCTGCCTCGCGGCGCCGGACGATCAGGGGCTGGATGATGCCCTTTTCGCGGATCGAGGCTGCAAGCTCCTCCAGCGCCTCACGGGCAAAATGGCGGCGCGGCTGATCGGGGTTGGGAAAGACCTTTTCAACGGGAACGGAAAGGTCGGCGCGCTTTGAGCGATCCTCAGAGGGACGGGCGTCAAGCTGAACATCCGCCATGAGCGCCGACAAACCGCGACCGAGGCCACTGCGACGTTCCTGCTTCTTTTCCATCATATCTGCCCCTCAAGTTGTTGTATCTTTGCCCCATGCCCCACCAACATCTCGCGGGCGAGCGCCCGGTAAGCGGCACTTCCGCGCGAGGCTGAATCGTATGCAAGAACCGGCATCGCATGGGACGGCGCCTCGCTGACGCGGACATTGCGGGGGATCACCGTCGCGAAAACCAGTTCACCAAGGTGATCGCGGGCGTCCCGTTCCACCTGCTGCGAAAGGTTATTGCGCCGGTCGGACATCGTCATCACCACGCCCTCGATCCGGAGATCGGGATTGGCCGATTCCCGCACCTGGCGGACCGACAGAAGAAGCTGCGACAGCCCCTCGAGCGCGAAGAATTCGGCCTGCAGGGGCACCAGAACCGACTGCGCGGCGACCATCGCATTGACGGTCAGCAGGCTGAGCGATGGCGGGCAGTCGATGAAGATATAATCGAAACCCATTTCCGCCAGATCGGTCTGACGCAAGGCGCTGTGCAGCAGGAAGCTGCGCCGATCCGTCCCCCCCAGATCAATATCCGCCGAGGCCAGATCGGCCGTCGCCGGGCACAGGAAAATTCCTTCGAAAGCTGTCGGGACAACGACCTCTGCGACCTTGGTTTCCTGCAAAAGCAGATCATAGCTGGTAAAACGCCGGTCGCCCAGTTCCACGCCGAGGCCCGTCGACGCGTTGCCCTGCGGGTCGATATCGACGACCAGAACCTTGAATCCCAGTTCAGCCACGGCGGCAGCGAGGTTGATCGCCGTTGTCGTCTTTCCCACCCCGCCCTTCTGGTTCGTGATGGCGATGATACGAGGATCAGACATGCTGGATATTCTCAATGCAGAGGATGACGCCGGTCGGGTCAGAAACGCTCGGATGGAGCTGACACTCAAATTGCCAGAGCTTGCGCGCCTCGGCAATCTCTTCCCGGTGATTTGCGCCCTTGAGAAAGACCGCTCGGCCGCCGTCGGCAAGGTGTCGCGCAGCGTAGCCACAAAGGGTCGCCAAGGGCGCGAGCGCACGCGCTGACACGACATCCGCGCGCAACGGCTCGGTCGCTTCGATCCGCTTGGCGATGACCTGAGCCTTCAGATCCAGATCCCGGATCACAGTCGCAAGAAACGCAGATTTGCGAGCATCCGATTCAACCAGGGAAAACCGCGTTTCCGGGCTCTTTTCTTTGTAGATAACCGCAACGACGAGCCCGGGGAACCCGCCGCCGCTTCCGAGATCAGCCCAATGGGATGCGGATGAAGAAAGCGCAGCCACCTGCGCACTGTCGAGAAAATGCCGGGTCCACACGTCATCAAGCGTAGTTTTCGAAACGAGGTTTATCGCGGCGTTCCAGCGGCGGAGGAGCGCTTCAAAAGCCTCCAGCCGCTCGATTGTTTCACGTGAAACATCAACGTCATTCAGGAACGCTTGCGCAGGCCTCATGCACTGCGCCTTTTTTCCATCTGCCTTAGCTTGGCAAGGATCAGAGTCAGCGCCGCCGGGGTCATTCCATCTACGCGCCCCGCCTGACCCAAGGTACGCGGCTTCACCCGCGCCAGCTTTGCCTTGAGTTCATTAGACAGCCCAGACAGGGCGCCATAGTCGAAATCATCTGGCAAAGCGTGCTCCTCATCGCGCTGCATGGCCGCTACGTCAAGGGCCTGCCGGTCCAGATAGTTGGAATAGAGCGCGTCTCGGGCAACCTGCTCCCGGCTCTCGATGTCGATGTCTTTCAGCGAAGTGTCGAGGCCCTCCAACTGATCGAAGTTCACATCCGGGAAGGACAAAACGGTGAAGGCCGAGCGCCTGACTCCATCCTGGCTGACACGGATACCGTGCGCGGCCAACTCTGTCGGGCTATAGGTCCGCGCCTCAAGCAGATGACGAGCGCGTTCAAGCCGCTCCACCTTGTTTTCGAAGATTCGCTTCCGATTTTCGCCGACACATCCCAGCGCAAGGCCGAGTGGGGTAAGCCTCTGATCCGCATTATCCGCGCGGAGCTTCAGCCGGAATTCGGCCCGCGACGTGAACATGCGGTAGGGTTCACTGACACCGCGGGTGACAAGATCGTCGATCATGACGCCGATATAGCTCTCGGAGCGGGAAAAGACGACCTCCCCACGATCCTTGGCCTGCAAGGCGGCGTTCAGCCCAGCCACCATCCCTTGGGCTGCAGCCTCTTCGTATCCCGTGGTGCCGTTGATCTGCCCCGCCAAAAAGAGGCCCGGAACGTCCCGCAGCTCCAGCGTGGGGCGCAGGCTGACCGGATCGACATAGTCATATTCGATTGCATAGCCTGGCTGCAGGATCGTGACATCGTCCAGCCCGGTGATCGAGCGCACGTAGTCCAGCTGCACATCCTCCGGCAGGGAGGTCGAGATGCCGTTCGGATAGACGGTGGGGTCATCAAGCCCTTCTGGCTCAAGGAAAATCTGATGAGAAGTCTTATCCGCGAACCGAACGATCTTGTCCTCGATCGAGGGACAATAGCGCGGCCCTACCCCCTCAATATGTCCGCCATACATGGCCGAACGGCTCAAATTCGCGCGAATAATCTCGTGGGTCCGCTCATTCGTATGGGTGATCCCGCAGGAGATTTGCCGCGCCTCTGGCCGCCGATTGAGGAACGAGAGCATGGTCGGGTCGTCGTCACCCGGCTGCATCTCCAGCACATCCCAGTTGATCGTCCGCCCGTCCAGACGTGGCGGCGTCCCGGTCTTGAGGCGCCCGAGTGGCAGCCCGAAATCGGAAATTCGCTCGGCCAGCCGAACAGAAGGGCGTTCTCCCATCCGCCCGCCTTCCCGACGCTGGTCGCCGATATGAATAACGCCGCGAAGAAAGGTCCCGGTCGTCATGATGACGCTATGTGACCGGATCTCTGTTCCGTCAGCCAACTGAACGCCTGAGACCCTACCGGCGTCAACCAGAAGATCCGCAGCCTCGCCTTCCACCACCGTCAGGCCGGGAGTCGCCTGAATCTCGGCTGATATGGCAAGTCGATACAGCTTTCGATCTGCCTGCGTCCGCGGCCCTTGGACAGCAGGGCCCTTCTTGCGGTTCAGCAGCCGGAACTGAATACCTGCCCTATCTGCGGCGCGTCCCATGATGCCATCCATGGCGTCGACTTCTCGGACAAGATGGCCTTTACCCAAGCCCCCGATCGCCGGATTGCAGGACATAACGCCGATGGTATTGGCGTGAAGCGTCACCAAGGCCACGGTCGCGCCCATGCGGGCGGCAGCGTGGGCCGCCTCGCAGCCTGCGTGTCCACCACCCACGACAATGACATCAAAATGTTTCACGTGAAACACTCCTACTTTCCGATGCAGAAGCTTGAGAATATCTCGTCCAGGACATGCTCCACATCAACGTGACCCACCATCATGTTAAGGCCATGAACTGCGCGGCGTAGATCGGCGGCGGCGAGCTCTGCCCTGTCAGTTCCCCTGACTATCTGATCTCGCGCTGATTCTAAAGCCTCCATCGCCACGACCAATGCCTGCCGCTGCCTTTCGCGCATCACGACTCCGCTAGACGAAGCGCGCGCCGAGAGCGTATCCGTTATTCGTGTGATCAGTTCCGGAAGACCTTCACCCGTCTTGCCCGAGACGCGAAGACCGAGACCCGGGAACAGATCCGCCTTGCCGTGCACCAGAATATCGTCAGCTTCAGGCGCCACGGGCAAATCCCCCGCCTCATCGAGCAAGAGGACGCGCAGATCGGCCCGTGCGGCCCTTTCGATTGCCCGCTCGATTCCGATTCGCTCGATTCGATCGTCCGATTCGCGCAGCCCCGCGGTATCTAGTATCGTGACAGGCAAACCGCCGAGGTCCATCCGGACCTCGATCACGTCCCGCGTCGTTCCGGCGATATCCGAGGTTATCGCCGCGTCTCGTCCCGCTAATGCGTTGAGAAGTGTTGATTTTCCGGAATTCGGCCGTCCCAGGATCGCAACTTCAAAACCCTCGCGAATCCGCTCCGCCACCGACGCGCCGGCAATTTCCCGTGCGAACTCTGCCGTCAGGGAATCGATGATGTCCAGTACTTCCGGGCTGACATCGACCGGAACATCCTCATCCGCAAAGTCAATCGTCGCCTCAACCAGCGCTGCGGCGCGAATCAGGCGGCGGCGCCAATCGTCCGCGCGCTCGCCCAGGGCACCCGAGAGAACACGCAACGCCTGGCGCCGTTGCGCCTCGGTCTCTGCCTCGACAAGATCGGCCAGGCCCTCGACCTGCGAGAGATCGAGGCGTTCATTCTCGAGCGCCCGGCGTGTGAACTCTCCCGGTTCGGCTGCCCGAACGTCCGGCATTTCTGCCAGCCTCCGCAACACCGCCCCTATGACTGCGACGCTGCCATGCAGATGAAGCTCGGCGCTTTGCTCACCGGTAAAGCTTCGCCCCGCTTCGAACAGAAGGACCAGCGCCTCATCCAGAATATCGCCGCCGCTGTCTCGCAAACGACGAAGCCCCGCCCGGCGCGGTTCAGGCAGGGAAATATCGAAGGCCGCCACCGCGTCCCACGCCCGGGGCCCGGAGATCCGGACCACCGCGACCCCCGCCTTTCCGCGCGCGCTGGCCAAGGCAAAGATCGTGTCCATGGCGCGCCTGTCAGGTGTTCATCGAATCGAAGAAATCCGAGTTCGACTTGGTCTGTTTCAGCTTGGAAATCAGGAACTCGATCGCCTCGGTCGTGCCCATCGGGTTCAGGATCCGACGCAACACGAAGGTCTTTTGCAGATCGGCCTTGTCGACCAGCAGGTCTTCCTTCCGCGTCCCCGACTTCAGGATATCCATCGCCGGGAAGACACGCTTGTCGGCAACCTTCCGGTCGAGGACGATCTCCGAGTTGCCGGTGCCCTTGAACTCTTCGAAGATGACCTCATCCATCCGGCTGCCGGTGTCGATCAGGGCGGTCGCGATGATCGTCAGCGACCCGCCCTCTTCGATATTGCGCGCCGCGCCAAAGAACCGCTTGGGCCGCTGCAAGGCGTTCGCGTCGACACCCCCGGTCAGAACCTTGCCCGAAGACGGGACGACGGTGTTGAAGGCCCGGCCAAGGCGGGTGATCGAGTCGAGCAGGATGACCACGTCGCGCTTGTGCTCGACCAGCCGTTTTGCCTTTTCGATGACCATTTCCGCCACGGCGACGTGGCGGGTCGCAGGTTCGTCAAAGGTCGAGGATACGACCTCGCCCTTCACGCTGCGCTGCATGTCCGTCACCTCTTCCGGCCGTTCGTCGATCAGAAGGACGATCAGGTAGCATTCCGGGTGGTTCTGGGCGATCGAGCTTGCAATATTCTGAAGCAGAACGGTTTTACCCGTCCGGGGTGGCGCCACGATCAGCGCGCGTTGCCCCTTGCCCATGGGCGCCACGATGTCGATGATGCGCCCGGAACGATCCTTGACCGTCGGGTCATCCAGTTCCATCCGCAGCCGTTCATCGGGATAAAGCGGCGTCAGGTTGTCGAAATGCACCTTGTGCCGGGCCCGTTCGGGTTCGTCGAAATTGATCCGCGTGACGCGCGTCAGCGCAAAGTAGCGTTCGTTTTCACGCGGTGCCTGCATCACGCCTTCGACCGTGTCGCCGGTGCGCAGGCTGAACTGGCGGATCATGTCGGGAGAGACATAGATATCGTCCGGGCCCGGCAGATAGTTCGCCTCGGTCGAGCGGAGAAAGCCGAAACCGTCCTGCAGCACCTCAAGCACGCCGTCGCCGGAAACCTCCCACCCCTCTTCGGCACGCTCCTTGAGGATCGAGAACATCATTTCGCCCTTGCGCATGGACGACGCGTTCTCGATCTCCAGCTCTTCCGCCATGGCAAGAAGATCAGCGGGGCTCTTGGCCTTCAGCGAGGCGAGCGTAAGGCATTCCTGTGTCATGAAAAAAACAAGCCTCTCGGGTCGCGGATGGCAACCGGCATGGAACATGTATTGGAAAAGACCACGGATCGGACGACCCAGTCAGATCGCCCAATACACCCCCACGCGATCAGAGTCAAACCCACAGCGACAGAAGCAGTGTCAGAACTTGATCACCACGGACAGGACGATGACGACCAGAAGAAGGGTCGGGACCTCATTCATCATCCGGTAGCGCCGCCCGTCCAGCCGGTTCCGGCCTGCGGCAAAGTCCTTGCGGCGGCGTCCGAGCCAATGGTGAAACAAGGTCATCGCAATGACCGCGCCGCCCTTTGACCAGGGCCAGACCGCGCCCCAATAGACGATGCCGGGTGTCAGCACCAGCATCAGGCCGAAGATCCAGGTGGCGATCATCGCGGGATTCATGATCAGACGCAGCAGCTTGCGCTCCATCGTCTGGAACAACAGGTCCGTTTCCGTCCCGGCCGTCACCTGCTCCGCGTGATAGACGAAAAGCCTCGGCAGGTAGAAAAGCCCCGCCATCCACGCCACGACCGCGATGATGTGGAACGCCTTCGTCCAAGGATAGACGAGCGAAAGCAGGTCGAACATGGAAACCTCTCAGCAAGCGAAGCCTTCTTTATCAAAGAAAGAATAAGAAAGAAGAGTAGATGTTGTAGTAAGGCCCATGGATAACCCGAATTCACGCCTCTCGCGGCCAGATCTCCACAAGAAGAACAGCCTGTGGATAAGTCTGTGGGAGAATATGATATCTTCGGATATTTTTAGAATTACGTATAAATTTCATCGTCTTGTGCGCCTTGGGTAGAAGTTCGGTTTGGGGATAATCCTCATCAGTCAGGCCGTCCTTCGGGTTCATCCACAGCCACCCTCCGGCCACAATCCACGGTGGATAACGTGCCCGCTTTCTTGACATCTTTTCCGTGGTTCAGTGAGGTTCGGGCCCGATCCGGATTTGTCCTCAGATCGTCCGCCGCTTCATCTGCCGATTCCGCCACAGGGTTTTCCACATGCACCGCGATCTGATCCTTGCCTCTGCGTCCGGGATACGGGCCGAATTGCTGCGTCAGGCCGGGCTTTCGCCGCGTATCCTCCCGGCAAAGGTGGATGAAACGGCGGTTCGGGACGCGATGCGCGCCGAAGACGCCCCCGCGCGGGACGTGGCCGATGCCCTGGCCGAATTCAAGGCGCGCAAGGTCTCTGCTGCGAACCCCGGCGCACTGGTCCTGGGTTGCGACCAGATTCTGGAGGTCGGCGGCCAGATCCTGACCAAGCCCGCAGACCCTGATGCAGCCCGGGCACAGTTGGCCCTTCTTCGTGGCAAGACCCACCGCCTTCTGTCGGCGGCCGTGCTATACGATGGAGCAGGGCCGGTATGGCGGCATGTCGGTCAGGTGCGGCTGACGATGCGCAGCTTTTCCGACAGCTATCTGGAGGACTATGTGTCCAGAAACTGGGACAGCATCCGGCACGCCGTCGGTGCCTACAAGCTGGAGGAAGAGGGCGTCCGGCTTTTTGCCTCGATCCAGGGCGATTATTTCACGATTCTGGGACTGCCGCTGATCGAGCTGCTGAATTTCCTGAGTACCCGCGGAGACATTCCTTCATGACGACCGAGACGATACGGCTGGCCGCGGTGATCGGTTCCCCCATCGCGCATAGCCGGTCCCCTGCCCTTCATCGCCATTGGCTGGAAACCTACGGGATCAAGGGATTTTACGTGCCGCTGGAGGTTTCGCAGGCCGATCTGCGCGACGCGCTGCGGACCTTGCCGCGGATGGGTTTTGTCGGCGCAAACGTCACCATTCCGCACAAGGAAACCGTGCTGCAACTGGCGGACGTGGTAACGGATCGCGCGGCGCTGATCGGCGCGGCCAATGCGTTGATCTTTCGCCCCGATGGCAAGATCCACGCAGACAACACCGATGGCTACGGCTTTATCGCGAACCTGCGGCAGCATGTTCCGGACTGGCAGCCTCAGGCGGGGCCGGTCGCCTTGTTCGGCGCCGGGGGGGCTGCGCGGGCGGTTATCTCCTCGCTTCTGGAAGGCGGTGCGCCCGAGATCCGGATCGCGAACCGCACCCGTGCCCGGGCCGAGGCGATGCGGGCCGAATTCGGCGCCAAGGTCGTCGTCCATGACTGGGTGCAGGCCGCGGACATGCTGAACGGCGCGGCGACAATCGTGAATTCGACCGCACTGGGGATGACGGGCAAACCCGATCTCCGCCTGCCCTATGATGCGTTTTCGCCGAATGCCGTTGTGACGGATCTTGTCTACAGCCCGCTCCGCACCGCGTTCCTCGAGGAAGCGGCGGCCCGGGGCTGCCGCACCGTGGACGGGCTCGGGATGCTGTTGCATCAGGGCGCGCCCTGTTTTGAGCGCTGGTTCGGCGTCCGCCCCGAGGTCGATGAGGCGACACGCGCCGCAGTCCTGAAATGAGCGTAATGAACCGCCCGTTCCTTCTTGGCCTTACGGGCTCGGTCGGGATGGGGAAATCGACCACCGCCGGGATGTTCCGCGCCCTTGGCGTGCCGGTCTGGGATGCGGATGCGGCCGTTCACCGGCTTTACGAAGGCAAGGCCGTGCCGCTGATCGCGGCGCGATGGCCGGCGGCGGTGCGCGATGGCCGGGTCGATCGCGGCGCACTCAGGGAATTGATCGCGGCCGACGCGGGCGTTCTGCCGCAGCTGGAGGCCATCGTGCACCCGCTTGTTGCCGAGGACAGGCAGAACTTCATCGATGCGGCGACGTCGCGTCTGGTGGTTCTGGACGTGCCGCTGCTGTTCGAGACCGGCGCAGACCGGGGGATGGACGCGACCCTTGTCGTCAGCGCCCCGGCGGATCTGCAGCGCGCCCGTGTGCTCGCCCGCCCCGGCATGACAGAGGATCATTTCCGCACCATCCTGTCCCGCCAGATGCCGGATGCAGAGAAACGTGCCCGCGCAACCTATGTGATCGAGACGACGGCCCTTGAACCTGCGCGCGCCGCGGTGCAAGCCCTTGTGGAGACCCTGACGACGAACTGAAAGGCGACAGATGCGCGAAATCGTTCTGGACACCGAAACAACCGGCTTCGAGCCCTCGGAAGGGCACCGGATCGTGGAAATCGGCGCGGTCGAGCTTTTCAATCACGTCCCCACGGGGCGCACTTATCACCAGTACATAAACCCCCAGCGGCCGATGCCGGCCGAGGCTTTTGCGGTGCATGGGCTGGGCGACGATTTTCTGCGGGACAAACCGGTGTTCCGCGAGGTGGGGGCCGCGTTTCTGGAATTCGTGGGGAACGCGCGGCTGGTGATCCACAACGCGGCTTTCGACATGAAATTCCTCAATGCCGAACTGGGCTGGGCCGGCCTGCCCCGGCTGCCTGACGCTCAGGCCGTTGATACGCTGGCCATCGCGCGCCGGCGCTTTCCGGGTTCGCCCGCGTCGCTGGATGCACTTTGCCGGCGGTTCGGGGTCGACAATTCGGCGCGTGAAAAACACGGCGCGCTGCTCGACAGCGAGATTCTGGCCGAGGTCTATCTGGAACTGATCGGCGGGCGTCAGCCCGACTTTGCGCTTGCCACCAGCGTCGCCGAAAGCAGGACGCAGGCCGGCGACAACTGGCGGCCCCGCCCGCGCCCCCGGCCCTTGCCGTCCAGGCTGACCGAGGCCGAGCAAAGCGCCCATGCCGCCTTTGTCGCGGCACTGGGCGAAAACGCGATCTGGAACCGGACCTAGTTCGGAACCGGCGCAGCCTGCGCCTTTTGCTGTTCCGCACGCCGCGCGAGTTCCTGACGGTAGAGCGCGAGGAAATCCACCGTGTCGAGGTTCAGCGACGGGAAGCCTCCATCACGGGTGACGTCGCTCACGATGCGGCGGACAAAGGGGAACAGCATCCGCGGGCATTCGATCAGCAGGAACGGATGCATCTGTTCGTCCGGCACGCCCGAGATGTGAAAGATCCCGGCATATTCCAGTTCCAGATGGAACAGGGTCTCGTTCTCGTTCGCCTTGTTGCGGGAATGGACCTTGAACTTGGTGATGACCTCGTACTGGTTCTCGACCGTCCGCTTGCGCGCATCTAGGCTCACCTGAACCTGGATATCGGGCGAGACCTCGGCATTCTGAAGGCCCTTCTGCGCCAGCACGTTCTCGAACGACATGTCGCGGATGAACTGCGCAAGCACCTGCATCTTCACCTGCGGGGCCTGCGCCGGCTGCGGTGCTGCGGCGCCGTTTTCTGTCTCGGTCATTTCTTTCTCCTGCAAAGGCGGATTTGCGTCTCTCTAGCAGGTGGGTCAGTGCCGGGTCCAGCCCGAGGGGCGATGCGTGGGCCGCTTTTCCCCGCGATCCGGTTCATCGGCCGCGTCATGATATTCGCCCTCGATGATCTGATCGCGGGCCGGGCGTGCATAGCCGCGCGTCTCGACCCTCGTGACCTTCACGCGTGTGGCGACCTGCCGCATGACGAAGGTGCGGAAAGCGGGGATCAGCAGCAGAATGCCGATCGCGTCTGTCAGAAAGCCGGGCATCAGCAAAAGGAACCCGGCCATCAGCAACAGCGCCCCATGGGCGAGCGGCGCGGCAGGGTCGCGCATCTCGTCCACGGCCCGGCGCAGATCCAGAAGCGCCAGCCGACCCTGAAGACGGACGACGGAGATTCCGGCCACGGCCGTGCCCACCACCAGCGCAAGCGTCGGCCAAAGGCTCAGCCAGCCGCCGATCATGATGAAAAGCGCGATCTCGATCAGCGGAATCGCAATTATCGCTGCCAGTAACCACATGTCACACGTCCTTGTCCGGGGCCAGCGGTGGACTTGGGGCGACCCCTGCCTTACATAAGGCCCAAGCATCGATGAAACCAACCCCTCCGACGTCCGCGAGAGGCACAAGATGAGTTCTGCCGTGATCCAACTTCTTGTTCTGGCCGGGATTGCCATTTTTCTGATCCTACGCCTCAAAAGCGTTCTCGGCACCCGTGAGGGGTACGAAAAGCCGCCGCTTCCGATGGGCGACTCCCCTGAACCGAACGCGCCCGCGCGCCGTAACTTCGACGTGATCGAGGGCGGGCCGGACGCCGACATCACCGACCATGTGGCCGAGGGCAGCACGGCAGCCGATGCCCTGTCGGCGATGAAGATGGCCGAGCCGGGCTTTCACGTGGGCGATTTCCTTCATGGGGCCCGCGGAGCGTATGAGATGATCCTGATGGCCTTCGAAAACGGCGATCTGGAGTCGATCCTTCCGTTCCTGTCGCGTGATGTCTATGACACGCTGGCCGAGGTCGTGGAACTGCGCGAACGCGAAGGCCTGACGGTGCAGGCGACCTTTGTGGGCGTGCGCGAGGTCACGCTGGTTGCCGCGGCCTTTGACCGCACGTCGCGCGAGGCAGAGATCACCGTGCGCTTCGTAGGGGAGCTCACCTCGGTCGTGCGCAATCAGGCCGGCGAGATCGTCGAGGGCAACCCGAACGAGATCAAGCGCCAGAAGGATGTCTGGACCTTTGCGCGCGTCATGGGTTCCGACAACCCGAACTGGCAGCTTGTCGCGACGGGTGAATGATCTTGCTGGCCGGCTGAGCCATGTCACGCCGGCGGCCAAGGGGGCTGCGTCCCGAAGAGGCCGAGCTGTGGCAGCGCGTGGCCGAGACTGCCCTGCCCCTCCATCCGCGCGGCGTGACGGCCCTTCCGCAGCCGAGGGCGAAACCCGAAAAGCCTGATATCGCTGCAATCGCGCAGCCCTCAGATCGCCTGCCCGCGTTCAAGATCGGGCAGCATGCACCGCCCGCCAGACCCGCTCACGACCTCTCGCCCGGCATTGGGGAAAGGCTTGCATCCGCGCCGCTCAACATGGACCGCAAGGCCTTTTTGCGCATGTCGCGCGGCAAGCTGAAGCCCGAGGCGCGGATCGACCTTCACGGGATGACAGTATCCGAGGCGCATCCGGAGCTTCTGCGGTTCATCCTCTCGGCTCGGGACAAGGGATACAGGCTCGTCCTGGTCATCACCGGCAAGGGGCGGCGCGGCGAGGATGACGGGCCGATCCCCCGGCATCCCGGCGTCCTGAAACGCCAGGTGCCGCAATGGCTGTCGATGCCGCCCTTGGGCGCTGTCGTCCAGCAAGTGGCCGAGGCGCATCTGAAACACGGCGGCTCCGGCGCGTACTATGTCTATCTGCGCCGGGCGACCTGATACCGGATCGAAGGGTCAGAGCACGTAGCGGCTGAGGTCGGTCGAGCGCGACAGCTCGCCCAGGTTCGCCTCCACAAACTCCGCGTCCACCACGATCTCTTCGCCGCCTCGATCGGGGGCAGAGAAGGACAGATCCTCGAACACCCGCTCCATCACCGTATAAAGCCGTCGTGCACCGATATTCTCGACCGCCTGGTTGACCTCGGCCGCGATGCGGGCAAGGGCGTGGATACCGTCATCGGTAAAGCGCACGGCAACCTCCTCGGTCGCCATCAGGGCTGTATATTGCCGCGTCAGCGCATTGTCCGTTTCCGTGAGGATGCGGACGAAATCGTCCTCGGTCAGCGCGCGCAATTCGACCCGGATCGGAAGCCGTCCCTGCAACTCGGGCAACAGGTCGGACGGCTTGGCGATGTGGAACGCGCCCGATGCGATGAAAAGGATGTGATCGGTGCGGACCGGCCCGTATTTCGTGGAGACGGTGGTCCCCTCGATCAACGGCAGCAGATCGCGCTGGACACCTTCGCGGCTCACGTCGCCGCTGCGGCTGTCGGACCGGGCGCAGACCTTGTCGATCTCGTCGATGAAGACGATCCCGTTCTGCTGCACGGCATCCAGCGCGGTGCGGTTGACGGTTTCGTCGTCCAGCAGCTTGTCCGCCTCTTCGCCCAGAAGGATGTCATAGCTTGCGGCCACCGTCATGCGGCGGCGCACCTTGCGGCCCCCGAAGGCCTTTCCGAAGATGTCGCCAAGGTTCATCATCCCCGCGCCGGGTGTGCCCGGGATTTCCATCATCGGAAAAGGGCTTGCGCTGTCGGCCACCTCGATCTCGATTTCAGTGTCGTCAAGTTCGCCGCGCTTGAGCTTGTTGCGGAACATCTCCTTGGTCTGTTCGCGCGCGTCCTTGCCCGCAACGGCCTCGATCACACGATCTTCGGCAGCGGCATGGGCGCGGGCGCGGACATCGTCACGCATCGCGTCACGGGTCATCGCGACGGCGGCATCCATAAGGTCGCGGATGATCTGTTCCACATCGCGTCCGACATAGCCCACTTCGGTGAACTTGGTCGCCTCGACCTTGATGAAGGGAGCGCGGGCAAGCTTGGCGAGCCGGCGCGAGATTTCGGTCTTGCCGACGCCGGTGGGGCCGATCATCAGGATGTTCTTGGGATAGACCTCATCGCGCAGGTCATCGCCCAGCTGCTTGCGGCGCCAGCGATTGCGCAGCGCGACCGCCACGGCGCGCTTGGCGTCCTTCTGGCCGATGATGAAGCGGTCGAGTTCCGAGACGATCTCGCGGGGGGTAAGGGTGCTCATCCGGCGATCCTTTCGACGGTCAGGTTGCCGTTGGTGTAGACGCAGATTTCGGCGGCGATGGTCATCGCCTTGCGCGCGATTTCCTCGGCGGCAAGATCGGTGTCCATCAGGGCGCGGGCTGCGGCAAGCGCATACATCCCCCCCGACCCGATCGCGGCAACATCCTGTTCGGGTTCAAGCACATCCCCCGCCCCGGTGATCACCAGCAGTTCCTTGCCGTCGCTGACGATCAGCATCGCCTCCAGCTTTTGCAGGTATTTGTCGGTCCGCCAGTCCTTGGCAAGTTCCACGGCCGCACGGGCCAGCTTGCCACCCGCGGCTTCCAGCTTCGTTTCCAGACGTTCCAGCAAGGTGAATGCGTCTGCCGTCGATCCGGCAAAGCCCGCCACGACATCCGTGCCGCCGGGCGACAGGCGCCGCACCTTGCGCGCCGTCCCCTTGATGACCGTCTGGCCGAGGCTGACCTGCCCGTCCCCGGCAATGACGACCTCACCCCCCTTGCGGACACCGATGATGGTGGTGCCGTGCCAGCCCGGGAATTCCTTGTCTGCCATTTCTGCCTCCAGCTTTGAGGGGCTATATGGCCGTCCCCCGCCCCCGACGCAAGTTTGGGTCGGGGGCGATGCAGGTTCCGGACCTTGCACGCGCCGGGTTAATATGCCCAGGCGATGCGGCAACAGAGAGCGTTCAACAGAGGGCGCGGACATAGCCTCCGTTTGCGCGATCGCCTTGATGACCTCCGGCGTTGCCTCGCGACTTCAGCCTGATGACGGCAATGCGAGACTTGCGCTCTCCACTGTGCGGAGCAGAGGAACACGGTCGGAATGTCACCAGATGCTCTGGCAGGGTTACGGGCGGTGCATATGCTCTCAGTGAATGAGCGCCGAGGGCTTCGAACCTGCAAACGACGGCGGGCTGTTCACAAAGTATTGCGACGCGCGTGCCGGCATGCCGTTGCCGCCCCTCAAGCTCGGCGACGTCCTGTCGACACAAACCTTTCGGTCGTCATCGCAGGGTCGTTGTGATCATCATCTTTGTGGCGTAGCGCCGATACCCGCGCGCCGTTCTGAGCTACTTCCCGATCCTTGGACAGTTTTCCGGCTGATTTAAGCTACTGCCTGCACCTGCTGATCGGTTTCGATGGTGTTGAAGTAGACCACGGCGGGCGGCTGCCCGCCATGGGCGGTGTGGGGTCGCCGATGATTATAGAAGGCAATCCATTGGCCGATGGCAGCCTTGGCCTGCGACCCCGTTTCCCAAGCGTGCAGGTAGACGCATTCATACTTGAGGGACCGCCAGAGGCGCTCGATGAAGACATTGTCGATGCAGCGGCCTTTGCCGTCCATGGAGATCCGGGTGCCAGTGCGCTTCAGCCTGTCCGTCCAGGCAAAGGACGTGAACTGTGAACCTTGGTCCGTATTCATGATCCCCGGCGCGCCGAAGCGGTGGATGGCCTCATTCAACGCCTCGACGCAGAAGTCATTCGACCCTGTTCTTGAACCGGTGGCGAACACGTCTCATTCCAGCGTATTTGAGATGCGCCAAGCCGGCACCTTTCGGGTGAACCAGTCCATGATCGCCACGAGGTAAAGGAAGCCGCGCCGCATCGGCAGGTAGGTGATGTCGGCACACCAGACCTAGCCGGGGCGATCGACCTGCAGCCCGCCCGGCAGATAGGGGTAGGTCTTGTGCCCCTTCCTCGGCTTGCTGGTGTTGGGCTTCTGGTAGATCGGCATCAAGTGCATGAGCCGCATAAGGCGCCGGATGCGCTTCTGGTTCACGCCGTGCCCCTCGTTCTGCAGGTGCCAGGTCATCTGCCGCACCCCGTAGAAGGGGTGTCGAGGAACTGCTTGTCGATGAGCTGCATCAGGTCGAGGTTCTGCTCCGTCTCTGCGACCGGTTCATGATAGAAGGACGAGCGCGAGATCGACAGCAGGCGGCACTGCGCCCCGATCGACAATACTGGATGGCCCCGCTCGATCATCCCGTTCGGCATTGTCTCTCGGACCAATGGCGTTCCAACGCCTCATCACTTGCCGGTCCACGGCTTGAGCTTTCGTGACAAAAAATCGTTGGCGACAGCCAGTTCTCCGATCTTGGCATGCAGTGACCGGACCGTCTCCTCATCCACCTCCGCAACAGGCTTTCTGCCCCCGCGCTCGAAGATATCCGCCGCACCGTCGAGCAGCGCGCTCGCCATTGTCCTTGAACCAATGGCGGACTATGGCTCGCTCCACTGATGGATCATCGTCGGATGCACGCCGTATTTGGCGGCCAGCTCCGACACAGTGCGCTCGCCCTTCAATGCTTCCAGCGCAACACGCGCCTTAAAGCCCGCGTCATGGCTTCTGCGTTTCCGCATTTCGGATCTCCTCGTTCTTGGAGACCAGCAAACGTCAGATCGTAGCCTCCGTCACTGTCCGATTTTCGGGGGGTAGCTCATTTCGTTGGCGGGGTGCCTGGGACCAGTATCTTCGGCTTCGCCCATCTTGGGGTCCGATCTCATTGTGGCTGTTGCTCCGGCAATGCAAAGGACGCGAGCAGAGCTTCGAGCATCGCGCGTTCTTCCTGGCTGTTTGCGAGGAGCGCGCGGCTTTCAGCCAGCGAAGCCTCGAATGCTGCTGTTCCACCAGAAGGAACATTGCCTGAACTCGCCTCCAGCGCTCGCATTGCCTCGCCGCGCGCGCCCTCTGAAAGAGCCGTGGCCGCTTCAATTGACCCGTTACGCCAGAGTCGTGTCACAAGATCTGCATTGGCATCCGCTTCAAGATAGGCAGCCGATGCCGCCTCCGGCTGGCCAAGCATTTCATGTGCCTCTCCGCGGAGAATCGCGGCTTCCGCGCCTGACAACCCGGCGAGATGCGCAAGCGCCACCTGAGGGTTGCGCAACAAGAGCGCCGCCCGGGCGAGGAGGAGGCGGTCACCCGAAAGCGGCTGCGGGGCGTTGTTCAATACGCGGAGTGCAAGTTCTGGAAATCCGAGGCCAAGAAGACGTTCGGCAGTGGCCTGCCGCCCCGTCGGGGTCGCTGCAGTGTCAAGTAATTGCGGATGCTCATAAACTGCGCCCAAGAAAAGAGAATCCGGCGCCGACGCTACGAGATAGTCGAGCAACTGCGCGTCATATTTGGCGCTGGGCACAGTCTTCTGATAGGCCGAAAGCGCAGCTTCGAAGGCGCCCGTGGCCGCAAGCCCCAGCGCATGAAGCTTTGAGAGCTTTGGACCGAGCCCTGATTGTCCCAGTTCGGTCGCGAACGCAGCCGCAGCCTCGACATGGGCGAGTTCGATGCTCTCGCCGTGACGTAGCCGCGCCTCAAGGAAGAGGGCGAGCCCTTCCGGCGTGGCCTCTGCGCCCTCTGTCAGCAAATGCGCCGTGGCAGCTTCCCCATGCCCATTGGCAAGCGCAATGCGGGCGTCGACAATGCCCGTGACAGAGCTGCTTGGTTCTGATGTCCGGCCCATGGCATTTCGGACCATGCCAGCAGCGTCTGGATTCCCGGCGCGCAGGAGGGCATCGACAAGACGTGACCCAAGGTGCCGGCGCAGATGGGGCGGCAGATCAGAAAAAGCGCGCGCAATTGCTGTGCCATTCAGGGAAACCGGCTGGCTGGAGGACGGTATTCCGAGAGCTGCCCAGAGGGCGGCGGATGTATCGCAAGAGGTCATGCCGGCCGTTTCAGGAGGCGTGCGGGAGACAGGTGCATCAATTACTGCGGCGATGCCCGCCAGAGCGGTCGCTTCCGGAGTGCGCGGAGCTGCACTGAGGATCTGTTGTGCCTCGGCGCCGAACCCGAGGTACAAATAAAGACGCGCAAGCTGAAGGGTCTCAGCAGCGGAGCCTCCTTCCCCCACATGGGCCGAGCGGGCGAGCGCGAGATCCGAAGTAATTGTCTCCGTGTTCCCCCAGGCTGAAACATCAAGGTCTTGATCTGATAGACAATCGCGAGGAGATTCAACGTTACGGATGATAGCAGGCACTTCACGATCAAGGGCAGTACGCGCCCGCATTCTGACCTGTGGCGGAGCAAGAGCCTCCTCAACCGACGTCTCGGGCACGGGGTCGGGTTCAGGTAGCACCGGAGCAAGTTCAACGAAGCCTTGTGAGGCTGCTTCTGCCAGCTTTCGGACAAGCAGATCCTGCGCTTCCTGAACGCGTTCCGTCGCCTCTGCGGGCAGTGCAGGTTCCGGCTGCGGTTCGGCTTGCGGGGCCGGGGGCGCGTCATTCCGCCAGAAAAGCGACAGGTCGCGCGCCAGATCATCGGGCCGCCGCGGCTGCGGCGCAGCCGGCCTGCGCGCCGGCGTCTCCGCGGGCTGCGGAACATTCTCGATCAGCGCCTGCTCGAACGGGGAATCGTCGGGGGCGGCGCCGTCCCGGACATCTATGACGATCAGCCCCGGCCGGTCCTCGAAGACATGGGGGTGGCATTCGTCACAGCCGAGCGTCAGGCGCAGGGCCTCGCCGTTCAGCGCCACGTCCGAGATCCGCCGGCGCGCGATCCGGTCATAAATCCGGTCGGTCAGGAAATTGACGCCGGATCGCCCGAGCCGGAGTTCATACCCGCCATCGACCCGCCCGAATTGCCAGTCGGTCCTTTCGTCAAGCACCATCGCAAGCCGCGTAAAGCGCCCATGTTCACCCGACAGAACGCGCACATCTTCCGCGACCGCGGGACTGGCGAGCGCAAGCGTTGCGAGGGTAAGGGATTTTCGCATCATGCAGCCTCCTGCTTCACGGATTTCAGGGCATCTTCGAGGTCGCCGAAACTGGGGCGGACGTGGTGCGGCGTGTTCTGACGGCCCACCTCGATGCAGATATTGGTGGCGTGGTTATGGAGGTTGGCCACAAGAACCTCGCGGATGAGCTGGTAGAAATGCGCGTCTTCCTCGGTCACGCTCCGCAGCCGGTTCGCAAAGGGGCCGACCAGGCCATAGGCCAGAAATACGCCCAGAAATGTCCCGACCAGCGCACCGCCGATCATCTTGCCCAGGACTTCCGGCGGTTGGTCGATCGAGCCCATCGTCTTGATGACACCCAGCACAGCGGCGACGATTCCAAGGGCAGGAAGCGCATCGGCAACGGTCTGCAGCGCATGGCTGGAATGCATGGCATGGGACATGTTCGTCTCCATGCGTTTCTGAAGAACCTCCTCGACCTGATGCGGATCGTCGTAGTTCATCGAGGCGGAGCGAAGCGTGTCGCAGATGAGTTCGACCGCCTCATGATCCGCCGTGATGCGCGGATAGCGCGCGAAGATCGCGGATGTTTCGGGCGATTCGATGTGTTCCTCAAGAACGACCGCGTTCTGGCGCGCAAGGCGGATCAGTTCGAACAAGAGGCACAAGAGATCGCGGTAATCCGACGGCTGCCAGACAGGACCGCGAAACACCTTCCGTATGTCGCGCAGTGTGCGCATGATCGCGGACCGGTCGTTTGCAATCAGGAACGCCCCGACCGCGGCCCCGCCGATGATCATGAATTCGAAGGGCAGGGATTTCAGGATGATGCCCAGCGTTCCCCCGGCCGCGAGGTAACCGCCGAAAACCATCACGAAGATCAACGCGATGCCGATGATACCGATCATGATCCGAACCCCTTTCCTGCCGCATGTCCACGGCAGTATTCCGCGAAAGGATTAACAGGCTTACCCATCGCGCTACTCCGTCGGTGCGAGCGCGTTGCGACCCGCAAGCGTCACGCTGATTGCATAGGCATTGCGGGACGGAAGCCCGGCCATGATGCCGGCGGCGGATTCGGGCCTCATGCGCGCGAGAAAGCCGGCGGCAAATTCCGGCTCCATTTCCTCGAAAAGGACGGCCGCCTCTTTTGGCTTCATCGTCTCATATACGGCGATCAGGCGGAGCACGTCGGTCTCGGCCGCCTGATCGGCGAGTGCGAGCGTGGCAGCGAGCGATTCCTCTGCCGCGACAAGGGCCGCCATCCGTTCCGATATGCGCCCTTCCGCGATGGAGAGCGCCTGCATCCGTTCGCCGAGCGCGGCCTCCAGGGCGGCCACCCGGGCCTCGCGTTCCTGAAGGGCAGCCAGGAGCGCGGCCGGTTGCGGCTCTTCACGCTGGGGTGGGGCAGGGGCCGCCGCTTCCTGCGCCAATGCGCCTGTCATGGCCGACCCGAGGCGCAGCGCGCCCGAAGCTGAAAGAACGATGACGACGACCCATAGAATACCGCGTCGGCGGAGCGGCTTTCGTGCAGCTTTTTTAGGTGTCATTCGGCAGGCTCGAACGAATAGCGCCCGGTCCGGTGGCGGACCGAGCGTGCACGGGGCGCGCGCGTCTCGACCTCGGGCAGATCATGCATCGCGGCCAGCAGAAGCTCCAGCCGGTTTGCGGCGGCAGTGGCCTTTGAAACCTGCGAATCCAGCGCGCCGGCAGAGGCCTTTGACGCGGCCTCCGCGCGGCGAAGGACGCGCGTAAGTTCTTCTACCTGCGAGGAAAGGACCGCGATGGCGCCGCCCATCCCCCCCTCGAGCCGCGTGAAGCGACGCAACCGGTGTGAGAGGACCAGACAATAACCGGCGGCCGCGATGGAGCCGGAAACGAGAAGAAGATCAGAGATGATTTGCATGTCACCCTCTCAGTTCATGACGAATTCGGTGATGAGGAGGTCGTTGACCCGTTCTTCGCCCAGAACCATCTTCAGGCGGCGCAGCATCTGGCCCCGGAGGCGCGCCAGGGCCCCGGCCTCCTCCAGCTGATGGGGTTCGAGAGCGTGCAGGTAGCTGTTGAGCACGTCGAGAATGCGCGGCATCTGCTCGGTCACCATCGCCGCACGGGCGGGATCGACCTCCAGCTGTGCCGCGAATCGCAGATGCGACCGGCGCACCGGTGATCCGACGGCGACGACGATCGGCGGGATCTGCACGAAGGCCGAGGGTGCCGGCTGCGCCGTGGCCGCGGACGCGCCGGGCAGGGAAATCATGCCCGAATAGGTCGCGTAGAAAGCTCCTCCGCCGAGGAAAAGCGCCGCACCACAGCCAAGCAACAATGGCCAGAACCGACGCCGTTTCGGCGCGGGCTCGGCGGGATGATCTGGTTCTGCCATCGCTTTCTCCCGTTCTAGGTTTGTTCAAAGCGATCTAGCGGAATGTCACTAACCGATTGTTAAGCCGCATCGGCAATTTTGAAGGCGCCGGGGGCAGAATGCCTCGAGAAAGGAGAATCGCCTTGACGCAGCTTCAATCAGCCTGGAACAGCCTGAATGGGCAGAAAAAGCTCATCGCCGTTCTGGCTGCCGCCGCAATTCTGGCATCCGTGTTCGGGATCACGCGACTCGCGCTCTCGCCGACGATGGCGCTGCTTTATGGCGGGCTGGAAAGCAGTGCCGCGGGTGAGGTGGTGCGCGCGCTGGAACAGCGGGGTGTCCGGCATCAGGTGCGGGGCGATTCGATCTGGGTCGATGAACGGCGCCGCGACGAAATCCGGATGACACTTGCGGCCGAGGGGATGCCGTCGAACGGCGCCTCGGGCTATGAACTTCTTGACGGTCTTTCCGGGTTCGGAACCACGTCGCAGATGTTCGATGCGGCCTATTGGCGCGCGAAAGAGGGTGAACTCGCGCGGACGATCACCGCGAATCCCCAGATCCGGGCGGCGCGGGTTCATATCGCCCATACCGGCACCCAACCCTTCCGGCGAGAGATCAGGCCCACCGCATCGGTCACCGTGACGACGGTCAACGGCGGGCTGGCGCCCGCCCAGGCCCGCGCGCTGCGCTACATGATCGCCTCGGCGGTGGCGGGCCTTGCGGCCGAGGATGTTTCGGTGATCGACACTGTCGGTGGCATGATTGCGAGTTCGGACGAAACCGGCACCCCGGCCCAGCAGGGGCATGAGCGCGCGCTGGAACTGCGCCGGAACGTCGAACGTCTGCTGGAAGCGCGGGTCGGGCCGGGCCGCGCTATCGTAGAGGTGAGCGTCGATACCGTCACGGAAACCGAACAGATACTGGAACGTCGCATCGACCCCGAGAGTCGCGTCGCGATCAGCGCCGAAACCGAAGAGCGGAATTCCAACAGCAACGACCAGGGACGTGCGCAGGTCACGGTGGCCAGCAATCTTCCGGACGGAGAGGCCGCGAATGGCGGCGGGACCTCGCAAAGCCAGTCGAGCGAAAGCCGCGAGCGCGTGAACTATGAGGTGTCGCAGCTTCAGCGTGAAATCAGCCGCGGCCCTGGGGCGACACGGCGGCTTTCGGTTGCCGTCCTTCTGGATGAGCCGCGTGGCGCCGATGGCCTTCCGCAACTGAGGGGAGAAGAGGAGATCAGCGCCCTTCGTGAACTCGTCGCCTCGGCAGTCGGTTTCGACGATGCGCGGGGGGATGTCATTACCATCAAGTCGATGGCGTTTGAGCCCGCCCAACCTCCGGGGGAGTTCGCGGAGGCAAGCCTGTTCGGCACGCTCGACCTCATGGGCCTGATCCAGCTTGCGGTTCTGGCGGTGCTCGCGCTGCTTCTGGGGCTGTTCGTTCTGCGGCCCCTTCTGTCTGCAAAACCGCAGGCGCTGCCCGCACTGCCCGAGCCCGAGGATGAGATGGAGCAGGCCTTTGCGAGCCTTCCGCCATTGTCAGGCGAGATTCAGGATATGGGCGAACTGCCGACGATGTTTCCGGTCATGGGCGATATCGGGATGGATCGGGAGGAGGAAAGCGACGATCCAGTCGCCCGCCTGCGCCGCCTGATCGAGGAACGGCAGCAGGAAACCGCAGAAATCCTGCGCGGCTGGATGGAAGAGCGGGAGGGCAGGGCATGAATGCGCGACCTCAACTGAGGAATTTCGATCTCGCCGACACGCCCCCTGATCCGCCGAGTTTTTCCGCCCAGGAGGTGGAGGCGGCGCGCACCGAAGGTTACGCCGAGGGGCATGCCGCCGGCCGCCGCGAAGCCGAGGAGGAATATCATCAGCGCCAAGACCGGCTGACGGAAGAGCTTTCTTCGCATCTTCAGGAGCTTTCGTTCGGATATCACGAAGCGCTCAACCATATTCTTGCTGCGCTGGAGCCGCTTTTCGCCGAGATCACCGGCACCCTGTTGCCGGAAGCTGCGCGCGCGGTCCTGCCGCTTACCCTGAACGCCGCGCTTTCCGACCTTGCCGCCGAGGTTGCCAAAGGGCCGCTCACACTCGAACTCTGCGCCACCGACCGCCCGGCCGTCGAGAAGATACTCGATGGCTCGGCCCTGCCGGTTCGCCTGCAGGAGCTGGCGGATCTCGCGCCCGGGCAATTCCGTATCTGCAAGCCGGATGGTGGCGGAACCGCGATAGACATGCCGGCCGTCGTCGAGGCGCTGGGCCAGGCTGTTACCGACTTCTTTACCCTTACGAAAGAGAGGAAGCTTTATGGATGATGCCGTCGCATTGCCGCCGAACCCGTTCTCGCAGGTGCCCATCGAAGTGACAATCACTGTCGGGCGCGCCCGCCCGCTGATCCGCGATCTGCTACAACTCAAGCGGGACGCAGTGGTGCCGCTCGACCGGCGCGTCGACGATCCGGTCGAGCTCTACATCGGTGACAAGCTGATCGCGCGGGGGGAGTTGGAGGAGCTTACGGATGATCAGGCCGGTCGTCTGGCCGTGCGCCTGACCGAGGTCGCGGATTTCCAAGATGGGCTATAGGACGGCCGCCCTTTTCCTCCTGCTTCTCGCCGCGGCCACGCCGGCCGCTGCACAAGAGATTTCGATCGATCTGGGGCAGGGGACGCTGGGCGGACGGACCATTCAGCTGATCCTGCTCCTGACGGTGCTGAGCCTTGCGCCCGGCATCGCGATCATGGTCACCTGCTTTCCCTTCATCGTGACGGTGCTTTCGATCCTCCGGCAGGCAATCGGGTTGCAACAATCGCCGCCCAACATGCTGATCGTCAGCCTGGCGCTGTTCCTCACCTATTTCGTGATGGAGCCTGTCTTTCAAGAGGCTTGGCGCGCGGGCATAGGCCCGCTCAGCGAGGGTCTTCTGTCCTATGAAGAGGCTTTCCCCGTCGCGGTCGACCCCTTCCGCCGCTTCATGGCCGCGCGTATCTCTCCGGCGACCTTCGAGGCCCTTCAGACCTTGCGGCCCGATTCGGATGCGGCGCTAACCCCTTCCGCGCCGTTGTCCCTCCTGGTGCCCTCATTCATGCTGACAGAGATCAGCCGCGCCTTCGAGATCGGCTTTCTTATCTTCCTGCCGTTCCTGATCATTGACCTTGTTGTTGCCGCAATCCTCATGTCGATGGGCATGATGATGGTTCCCCCGGCGATTGTTTCCCTGCCGTTCAAGCTCGCGTTTTTTGTCGTGGCCGACGGCTGGACCCTCGTTTCCGCGGCTTTGGTGCGAAGCTACTCCTGAACTGACGCTGCTTCTCTCTGGCGGGTCTGCAGCGAATGGCGCAGACTGCACAGCGGATCATGTGACGGAGAGGTAAATGAACAGGCTTTCGAACTCGCTCGTGGCGGCCGATGTTGCTGCGGTGCTGCACCCCTACACCAACGCGCGCGCCCATGAACAGAAAGGCCCGCTGATCATTGATCGCGGCGAGGGCGTCCATGTCTATGACGAGGCGGGTAAGGAATATATCGAGGGGTTGGCGGGGCTCTGGTCCGTGGCAGTCGGTTTTAATGAGCCGAGGCTAGTCGAGGCTGCAGTCCGGCAGATGCAGAAGCTGCCGTTTTATCACACCTTCGCCCACAAGTCGCATGAGCCCTCGATCCGGCTGGCAGAGAAGCTCGTCGAGATGACGCCAGAGGGCCTTGATCGCGTTTTCTTCACTTCCTCCGGATCGGAGGCGAACGACACCGTCGTGAAACTGGTGTGGTTCATGAACAACGCTTTGGGCCGGCCGCAAAAGAAGAAATTCCTTGCCCGGACCAAAGGCTATCACGGAGTGACCGTGGCCTCGGCCAGTCTTACCGGTCTTCCGAACAACCACCGGGACTTCGACTTACCCGCCATTCCTGTCAGGCATCTGACTTGTCCGCACCATTACCGCTTTGCGCATGACGGGGAGAGTGAATCCGAATTCTGCGCGCGGTTGATCGCCGAGACCGAGCAGGTGATCCTGGAGGAGGGGCCGGAGACGATCGCAGCCTTCATCGGTGAACCCCTGATGGCTGCCGGTGGTGTCATGCCGCCGCCGGCAGGCTACTGGCCTGGCATCGAGGCCCTATGCCGCAAGTACGACATCCTGCTTGTCGCGGATGAGGTGATCTGCGGTTTCGGCCGGCTGGGTTCTTCCTTCGGCGCGGTTCATTATGGGTTTACCCCGGACATCATGGTGCTTTCGAAGCAGATCAGCTCGTCCTACATGCCGCTTGCGGCAGTGGTTTTCACCGACGAGATCTATCAGGCTGTCGCGGACAATACGAACAAGATCGGGACCTTCGGGCATGGCTTTACGGCCTCGGGTCATCCCGTCGCGACTGCGGTGGCGCTCGAGAATCTCGCGATCATCGAAGAACGCCATCTTGTCGAGAATGCGCGTCAGATGGGCGATCTTCTTCAGGTCGGGCTCGCCCCCCTGGCAGATCATCCACTGGTGGGCGAGGTGCGGGGCGCCGGCCTTATCGCAGGGCTTGAGCTGGTGTCCGACAAGGCCACGAAAAAGCCGTTCGACCCTGTCGGCAAAATCGGCGCCCTCGCGGCCGAGGCCGGCCAGGAAGAGGGGCTCATTTTCCGCGCCATCGGGGACACGCTTGCGCTATGTCCGCCCCTGATCGTTACGGAAGAGCACGTTCATCAGATCGTTCAAAGGATGGAGGCGACGCTGAACAAGACAGCGCGCGCGCTCACATCCTGAGGTTACTCAGTTCACGACAAACTCGGCATGCAGCGCGCCCGCCGCGCTGATGCTTTTCAGGATATCGATCATGTCGCGCGGGGCGACCCCCAAGGCATTGAGCCCCGCCACAACTTCGGAAAGATTCGTCCCGGCAGAGATTTCGGCCAGTCCAGTGGCGGGACCATCTTCGATCTCGGCGCGCGTGCGCGGAACGATAACCGTTTCCCCGCGTGCGAAGGGGTTCGGCTGCACGACAACGGGTTGTTCCTCGATGCGGAGCGTCAGATTACCCTGAGCTACGGCAACCCGGGAAATACGTACATCCGCACCCATGACGATTGTCCCTGACCGCTGATCGACAACCACTCGGGCCCGCTGTTGTGGTTCCACGGCGATGTTCTCGACCCGCACCAGCGCATGGGCGGGCGAGGCCTGGCGCGTGGACGGGATGTCCAGCAGCACGGTTCCCGCATCCAGCATCGCGGCCACCGACCTGCCGAAGTTTCCGTTGATCGCCTCTTCTATCCTGCTCGCGGTTGTGAAGTCCGGCTCGCGAAGCGCAAGCCGGATCTGCCGCAGGCTGCTGAAATCGAAATCGAGCTCCCGTTCCACCCGGGCACCTGCGGGGATGACGGCGGTGGTCGGAACCCCGCGAACAACCGAAGCAGCCTCACCTTGCGCCGAGACGCCGCCGGCCAAAAGCGACCCTTGGGCCACCGCATAGATCTGGCCATCCGCCCCCGTCAGGGGTGTCATCACGAGCGTGCCGCCAAGCAGGCTCTTTGCATCGCCGATGGCGGAAACGGCGACATCTATCTGCCCGCCGGCGCGGGCAAAGGGCGGAAGCGTCGCGGTGACAAAGACCGCCGCGACGTTCCGGGGGCGGAGCTGTTCCCCCGTGACATTCACCCCGAGCCGTTCGAGAATGTTCGACATGATGTCTTCGGTATAGGGCGCGTTGCGCAGGCTGTCGCCCGTGCCATTAAGACCGACGACCAACCCGTAGCCGACGAGATCATTTCCGCGGACGCCGTCGAATTCCACAAGATCCTTGATGCGGATCGGGCTGGCCTGGGCCAGGCCCGGCAGCAGAAGCAGGACGAGGAGTATTCTGATCATCGGAGGAAGTTCACCAGGGAAAGGCCGGACATGCGGGCCGTGATGGCATAAAGTGTTTCCAGTTGGGTCTGGACGGCGTCGAGCTCGGTTGCCGCATCGAAAGGATCGACGCCGATCAACGCCTGTCGCGCCTCGCCCAAAACGGCTGTCTGGGCGCCGATCTTGGTTATTGCGCCCTCGATTCTTGCCTCGACCAGCCCCACCTCGGACCGGAGGGAGGACAAGGGACCCTGCAGCCCCATCAGGATTTCGCCGGCACGCAGGCTGAGTGCGGTCTGCTGACTTGGCGAGTCGGGCAATGCCCCCTCACCGATCAGCGCGCCGAGCGCCATTCCCACAAGAAATTCGGTGATGGCCGGATTATCCGCGCGCACCTGAAGCGTCGCAGTTTCGGTTTCGGACAGGGCAAAGGGGGCAAGCGACTCATCCGACCCGATATAGGCATTTCCGGCTTCAAGCCATCCGCGCACCGCCTGTTCATATTCCTGCGCCGAGGTCGCGCCCACGAGTTCGTCCCGAAGGGCCTCAAGGATATCCGCCGCAGGCAAGATCGCGGGAGAGTCAGTCGCCGTGCCGCCGAAAAGCGTCCGCCCCCCGACTTGCATATTCAGCGCGGAAACGACCGAGTGGAACCTGTCATGCGCCTCAAGAATGACTGCTGCGACGCCGGTCTGATTGCCCAGGCTGCCCAGCGACAGCATGAGCGCCGCAACATCCGTGGAGGCCGTCTGGACCAGATCGAGGGTGGTCTGTGCGCCCCGCGCCATGAGGTCGGCCTCGGTGGCGGAGGTCCGATAGGAGGCCAGCTTGGCGATGTCGCGCTCAATCGCTGCCAGAGCGTTATAATCGCCCCGCAACCGGTTGCCGACATCGCTCGTGCGTTGGCTCGCCATTTCATTCGCGTGGCGCAGGAGCGCGGTCTTGGTCTGCATCATCTGATTGCGCAACGTGATGTGCCGCGCCAGGTCGCCAGTGGGGAGGGAAACCATCTTACAACCTCAATATCGTGTTGATCATGTCGTCCACCGCCTGAATGACCCGGGCGTTGGCGGAATAGGCCTGCTCGATCAGGAGGAGGCGCTGCAGTTCCTGATCGGTGTCGACGCCACCTTGCAATTCCGCAAGGCGGAGTGTTTCGACGCGCGCCGTCGCGAAGCTCGCCCGCGTTTCCAGCCCTTGGCGCTGCGTACCCAGCATCGAGATCATCTCACCTGCGAGGCCGCCGAATGACTTGGACGTCGCGCCGAAATTACCGGAAGCGGTTGTCCCCGGCTGAGAGAGCGCCTCGGCCAACGCGTTGAGTCTGCGTGCATCCCCCGCCTCTCCGGGTGCTGTTGCCCCGAGACCGGCCCGAAGCCGCCACAAATCGCCGCCGCTTGCCGGGTCAGCCGCAGTATTGACACGCAGACGGCCGGCGAGGCCTGCCTCATCCAACGGGTCGGGCATTGCACCCAGATCGGTGAAAAGACCTGGGGCGCCGGCGGCAAGCGTCGGGTCCGCCGAAGGATCGGCCATCCGCTCGATGAGGTTCCGCGCGAGCGCGTCCAGCTGTGCCTGCGCCTCGACCGCAAGCACATCCCGCACCTGAAAATGTGCCGAAAGACTGCCGCCGGCCAGCATCCGGTCTGCCGGCTGCCCGTTGATGCTCAGCGTTGAAAGCGCACCGGAGGCCACCGTCATGTCGGCGGTGATCAGCCCGGCGGGGGAAAATTCCACGTGGCTCGGCGCGCCATCAAGAAGAATGGCGCCCCCCGCGGTGAAGATCGCAATCTGGTTGTTGTCGCGGGGCACCTCTCGGATCGGGACGATGGTCGCGATCTGGTCCACAAGCTGCTGGCGTTGGTCGAGGAGGGGGCTGATATCACGCCCGCTCGCACCGACCGTCATGATCTGGCGGTTCAGATCCGCGACGAGGTCGAGCGCGGTGTTGAGTGTGGAGACCTCGATCGCGATCGTGCGGTCCGCGTCACTCCGCGCAGCCTGGATGTCGTTCGAGGCGGTATTGAAGGTCTGCGCAACGGATTGAGCAGCGGTCAGTACCTTGGAAAGATGTGCCTCGGATTCCGGCCGGCTCGCCGCGTCGAGGATGGTGGCCTCCAGCGCCGCGATGCGACCGGAAAGCGAGGAGGCCTGATCGGGGGTTCCTATCGTGGTTTCCACGCGGCGCAGGAAGGCAAGCGAGGTCGAGGCATTTCCGGCCTCTGCCATCGACATGCGGCGGTCGTTGAGCACGGCCTGGTCGAGGATGCGCTTGACGCCCGAGATCCGCACCCCCGAATAGGCGTTCGAGGACAGGACAAGTTCGCGCCGCGCGTAGCTTTCGTTCAACGCATTCGCGATGTTGTTGGACACCACCTCGGCGCTTCGCGCGGCGGAGTTCAGCCCCGACAGGGCGCTGGACAGGGATGTTGAAAGACTCATGTCGTTTTCCCGGATCGGGGGCTGAGATCAGCCGTCAGCGTTTGATGTTCGTGGTTTCCTGCAACATCTCGTCCACCGTCTGGATCACCTTGGCGTTCGAGGAATAGGCCCGCTGCGTCTGGATAAGCTGCGTCAGTTCACCCGCCACGTCGGTTGCGGATTCCTGGCGGGAATAACCGCGGATGGCCCCTGTCGGACCGTCCCCCGGATTCCACAGATAGAAGGCGCCGCTCGCGTTCGTGACCTGATAGGCTTGGTTGTCCATGGAGCGGAGGCCGTTCATGTTGGGAACGTCAACCACCGGGATCTGGTAAACGGGACGCGTCGCGCCGTTGCTGTAGATGGCATAGACGACACCGCTGTCATTGACCTCGACATTGGTCAGGCTTCCGACGGGATAGCCGTTCTTGTCGATGACGATCGGTGTAAAGCTGTCGCCGAGCTGCGACATCCCGCCAGGCTCGCCCAGGCGGCCGATTGCCATGCTGAGCGGGCCGCCACCGACCGTGATCTCTACCTCACCCGCGACGGGGTCATAGGTCCCGCCGGAGATCGGCGTGACCGAGGCCAGCCGCCCGCCGCCCCCGCGCGAGTCGTCGAAGACAAGCGTGAACTCACCGATCACCGCTCCGCCGGAGGCAGAGTCTCGGATCGTCATTGTCCATTCGTTGGAACTGCCGGCAGCCGGGACGACGGGCTCGTACGTGATGCTGAGCGATTCCGAATTTCCGAGATTGCCGAAATACTCGATGCTGACCGATTCGATTTCACCCGCAGCCCCGGCCATGGTGCTTGTGGCGGGCAGGTTCACCCCGACTTCGACGCGTGTCGTGGGTTCCCCGGTATATTCATTGAAGTTGATGCGGACGGGCTGCAGCCCGGCGACGCTGTCCCGCGGATAGTTCGGCAGGCTGCCATCGGCGGCAAGCGGCCACCCCAGAAGGACAAGCCCGCTATCGGTCCGCAGAATTCCCTGGGCGTCAGGCCGGAACGAAGATGTCGGCGTCAGCATGAACGGCGCCTGGCCGCCATTGACGAGCGAGGCATATGTCGTCACCGGCAGCATGCCGCGGCCGGTCACGGCAAGATCCATCGCGTTGGTACTGGAAACGAGTGCGCCGCCCTGATCCACCAGCCGTGCCGAGGTGACCCGCACGCCGCCGGCCGTATAGCTGCCGGTATTGCCGCCGTTGATGACCATCGCATGGAAGTCCGTTGTCGCGCGGCGGTAGCCGTAGGTGGCCGAGTTCGCAATGTTGTCCGAGATCGCGGCGAGCCGTGCTGCGTTCGCAGCCAGCCCCGCGACCCCGGCGTTGAGGGATGATGAAATCGTCATGCTGCGCCTTTCTGGATCAGAAGATTCTCACGCAGCTTGCAGCCCACGGTTTAAGATCGTCCTAATGCCGGCGAGCGGCGCAAAAGAATGACCTCCAGCCGGTTGTTGCGCGCCGACATCGGATTGCGCATTGCGGGCTGCCGGTCGGCATGGCCCGCGACACGCCTGATCCGGCGATCCTCAAGGTCATGATCCGTCAGCAGAACCCGCATCGTCTCTGCCCGCTGGCTGGAAAGATGCCAGACCGGATTTTCCCGTATCATGATCGGATAGACCCGTGTGTGGCCGTTGATCGCGACCCCGTTCCGCACCAGCGCGAAAGTGTCTGCGATGATCTCTGCCAGCGCGATTGTGATCGTCCGTGGTTCCGCGGTTTCGCCCTGAAAAAGCGGCGCGTCCTCCAGATCGAAGATCTCGACGATGAGCCCTTCATCCGTGATGCGTGTCACGATATGGCGCAAAAGCTGTTCGCGCATCGCGCTTTCGCCGGTGCGGGCCAGTAGCGCCTCTTCGATGGATTCGAGCTGTTCCTGCGAAAGCTCTTCCATCTGCTGCGGGTCGGTGCCGGTCTGACCGACGGCCTGACGTTCGTCGCTGGGCGATATGCTGCTGGCACCCCGGCCCGCGCTGGCGGCGCTGTCCTCGGTCCGCGGATCGGTTCCGCCCATCACGCCGGTCCCGCCTGCGGCGGTGCGGGAAATAGGGACCGTGGGATTGAAGTAATCCGCGAGCCCCTTGCGCTGTTGTTCCGTCGTCACGTTGATCAGCCACATCAGCAGGAAGAAGGCCATCATGGCGGTCACGAAATCCGCATAGGCCACCTTCCACGCCCCGCCGTGGTGACCTGCCGCAACAACCTTCTTCCGCTTGATGATGACCGGCTTTGCATTCGCAAGCGCCATAGCACCACCCCACGTTCACACCCGGTTCAAGGTTTAGGGGCAAAATCTGAACGTGGCCTTAATTCGAGGGCGGCGCGTCAGCCTCCCCGGACGAGGCAGCGAGCCGTTCCAGCGCCGCCGCGGCGAATGTCGCGAACTGGCGCCCCGGTTCGGGCAGTTCGGGCTGGTTGGAATAGGCAAGGACGAAACGGTGCGGAATATCGGGCCGGAATGGCCGAAGGACGATCGGCAGATCGAGGCATTCCCGCACAAGCAGGGAATTGACGATCGAAACACCGAGCCCCTTGGCGACAAGGCCGCAGGCGGAACTGACCGAATGCGTCTCGATCCGCACATTCGGCTTGATGCCCGCCATCGCGAAGGCCAGATCCAGGTCGCGGCGGGGCGCGCGCCGCCAGCCCAGCAACACAAGATCGTGCTGCCGCAGATCATAGGGCCGGACTTCCGGCAATTCGGCAAGCGGGTGCCCCACGGGCATGACACAGACGGATGACGCGGTGACGATCGGCGAAAGCTCCAGCCCCGGTTCCGCCAGCGGAAGGCGCAAGAGGCCGATCTCGGCCTGACGCGCGTGCAGCATCCGGGTGATGGCATCATAGGGTCCGTGCATCACCTCGAACCGGACCTCGGGATGCAGCGGCAGGAAAGAGGCGATGATCTCTGGCAGGATGACCCGCGACATGCTGGCCGGCACCGCGATTCGCAGCACAGTCGCAGGCCCGCGCCCCTGCCGCAGTTCATCCGCGGCCTCGTTGAGAAAGAACAGCCGTTCAAGCAGGTCCTGTGCGTGCCGGTCTAGATGGCGGCTGGCGCGGGTCGGGACAAGCCGCGCGCGGTCCCGCACAAAGAGTTGCAGGCCAAGGTCTTCTTCCAGCTGGGAAATCCGGCGGCTTACGGCGGACTGAGAGATACCGAGCATGTCTGCCGCCGCCTGCGTCGATCCGGTGCCGAGAACGGCGCGATAGGCTTCAAGGTCCTTGAGTTTCATGTGCCTCTACGGTCTATGCTGACTATGCGCTGCGGAGTTCTTGTCTATGCGTAACTTGCATAGACTGGCGTGAAAAGATCATAAAGTTGCGGCAACGGGACAGCTTTGTAAGCCTTCCTCAAAAAAGAACACCTGAACAGGAAGGAAGCTGCTTTGTCGACCCAGCCAGGCCCGATCCGGGGCAGTAGCTCATGACGGCCTTCGTGATCCGTCGCCTCTTGCAGGCCATCATGGTCCTGCTGATCACGTCGGTCATCGTCTTTGTCGGCGTCTATGCGATCGGCGACCCGCTGGAAATCCTGCTGCCGGCCGATGCCACGCCGGCGGAACGGGCGCAGGTGACGCGGACGCTGGGCCTCGATCAGCCGCTGCCGGTTCAGTATTTCGGCTTTCTGATGCGCGCGCTGCAGGGGGATCTGGGGACCTCGTTCGTCTATAACCAGCCGGCGGTGCAGGTGATCCTGCAGCGGCTGCCGGCGACGCTGGAGCTGGCGTTCTGCGCGCTGTTGCTGGCGCTGGTGATCGGGATACCGCTGGGCCTGCTGGCGGGGCTGCGGCCGGGGACGCGGACAGAGGAAACCGTGATGACCGGCTCGATCCTCGGGTTTTCGCTGCCGAACTTCTGGCAGGGGATGATGCTGATCATGATCTTTGCGGTGATCCTCGGGTGGTTGCCCTCCACGGGGCGGGGGCGGACGGGGACGATCCTGGGCATCGAGACCAGCCTTGCAACGGCGGACGGTATCCGGCACCTGATCCTGCCGGCGCTGAACCTTGCGCTGGCCAAGATCGCGCTGGTGATCCGGCTGACGCGGACGGGCGTGCAGGAGACGATGCCGCTCGATTTCATCAAGTTCGCGCGGGCGCGCGGGCTTTCGGGGCGGCGGATCGTCTCGGTCCATGTGATGAAGAACATCATGATCCCCATCATCACCGTGCTGGGGATCGAGTTCGGGTCGCTGATCGCATTCGCGGTGGTGACCGAGACGATCTTTGCCTGGCCGGGGATCGGCAAGCTGATCATCGACAGCATCAACATCCTCGACCGCCCCGTCATCGTCGCCTACATCCTTGTGATCGTTGCGATGTTCATCACCATCAACCTGATCGTGGACATCCTGTATTCCGTCCTTGATCCCCGCATCCGGGGGAAACGCTAATGGCTGTGCTCCGGCTTCCGGCCCGCATGGGCGAGGGTATCGTCGCAACCTCGGTCAACGGGATCCTGCGCAGCACCAAGGCGACGATCGCGCTGGTGGTTTGCGTGATCCTGATCGGGGCGGCGGTGTTCGCACCCTGGATCGCGCCGCAGAACCCCTATGACCTGATGCAGATCGACGTGTTCGACAGTCGGCTGCCACCGATGTCCGAAGGCTATACCGGCATGATCTATGTGCTGGGCACCGACGGACAGGGGCGCGACATGCTGTCGGCGATGCTTTACGGGCTGCGCACCTCGCTGGGTGTGGGATTGATCGCGGGCGGGCTGGCGCTGGCCATCGGGGCATCGCTCGGGTTGATCGCGGCCTATGCGGGCGGGCGGCTGGACGCGTTCCTGATGCGCTTCGTGGACCTGATGCTGGGCTTTCCGACGATCCTTGTGGCGCTGATGATCCTGGCGGTCTTCGGGCAGGGCGTGTGGAAGGTGATCCTGGCGCTGGTCTTCGTGCAATGGGCCTATTTCGCGCGGGCGGCGCGGGCGGCGGCGCTGGTCGAGGTGAACCGGGATTATGTCGAGGCCGCGCGCTGTCTGGGCCTGTCGCATTGGCGGATCCTCTTCGGGCATCTGCTGCCGAACTGCCTGCCGCCGCTGATCGTCATCGGCACCATTCAGGTGGCAAGCGCTATCGCGGCCGAGGCGACGCTCTCGTTCCTGGGCATCGGCCTGCCGATCACCCAGCCATCGCTGGGGCTGCTGATTTCCAACGGCTATCAGGTGCTGCTGGCCGGGCTTTACTGGATCAGCGTGTTTCCGGGGCTTCTGCTGCTGCTTCTGGTCTTCAGCATCAACATCGTGGGTGACCGGCTGCGCGAGGTTCTGAACCCGAGGCTGGTGAAATGAGCGGGGATGCGATGCTGGATCTGAGAGAGCTTCAGACACATTTCTTCACCCCCGCGGGCGTGGTGAAGGCGGTGGATGGCGTGAGCCTGACCGTGAACCGGGGCGAGATCGTGGGGCTGGTGGGCGAATCCGGGTCGGGCAAGTCGATCACCGGGTTTTCGATCATTGGTCTCGTCGATCCGCCGGGGCGCAACGTGGGCGGGCAGATCCTGTTCAACGGCGAGGATCTGCTGGGTGCGCCGGAACGGCGGCTGCGCGGGCTGCGCGGCAACCGGATCGCGATGATCTTTCAGGACCCGATGATGACGCTGAACCCGGTGCTGTCGATCAGGACGCATATGGTGGAAACGGTTCTGGCCCATGAGAAGGTGGGGCGGGCAGAGGCGCTGCGCCGGTCGGTCGAGGCGCTGGAGATGGTGGGCATCCCGGATGCCGCGCGGCGGATCGAGAGCTATCCGCACGAGTTTTCGGGGGGCATGCGTCAGCGGGTGGCGATCGCCATCGCGCTGTTGCACCGGCCGGACCTGATCATCGCGGACGAACCGACGACGGCGCTCGATGTGACCATCCAGGCGCAGATCCTCGCGCAGGTGCAGAAGCTCTGCCGGGAACTGGGGATGGGGCTGATCTGGATCAGCCATGACCTTGGGGTTGTGGCGGGCTTGGCCGACCGGGTGGCGGTGATGTACGCGGGGAAGATTGTCGAACAGGGGCCGGTGGACGAGGTGCTGGACCGGCCGCGCCATCCCTATACGCAGGGGTTGGTGAATTCGGCGCCGCTGGCGAATGAGCGGGGCAAGCCGCTGCGCCAGATCCGAGGGGCCGCGCCGCCGCCGTTGCAGCGGCCGGAGGGCTGTGCGTTCCGCACCCGCTGCGATTTCGCCACCGACCGGTGTTTGCAGGAGCCGCCGGAGTCGGAGGGCGTGCACCGCTGGCGCTGTTTTCATCCGCGCAACATGGAGGGCGGGGCATGAGCGAGGTCTTTGCCGAGGCTGTTGGCGTTTCGCGCCGCTTTACCACCGAGCCTGACTTGGCCGAACGCATCGCGGTGAAGCTGGGGGCGCGGGATACGCGCAAGGTGGTGCATGCGCTGGATGGGGTGAACCTGACCATCCGGCGGGGCGAGGTCGTGGGGCTGGTAGGGGAATCCGGGTGCGGGAAGTCCACGCTGGGCCGGATCATCGCCGGGATGCTGCCGCCGAGCGAGGGGACCGTGCGGTTTCGCGGAAAGGACCGGGCCAGCTTGCGCGGGCAGGAGGCGCGGCAGGCGCGGCTGGAAACGCAGATCATCTTTCAGGACCCGATGTCGTCGCTGAACCCGCGCAAGCGGGTGGTAGACATCATTGGCGAGGCGCCGGTGGCGCATGGGCTGATCCCGCGCAAGGACAAGGCGGCGCTGGTGGCGGGGCTGTTGGAGAAGGTAGGGTTGGACCCGTCCATGCGCGACCGGTTCCCGCACCAGTTTTCCGGCGGGCAGCGGCAGCGGATCGGGATTGCCCGGGCGCTGGCGGTGAACCCGGAGTTCCTGGTCTGTGATGAGAGCATCGCGGCGCTGGATATTTCCATCCAGGCGCAGGTCATCAACCTGTTCATGCAGCTGCGGCAGGATCTGGACCTGACCTACCTGTTCATCAGCCATGACCTGAGCGTGGTGCATCATATCGCCGACCGGGTGGTGATCATGTACCTGGGGCGCGTGGTGGAAAGCGGGCCGACCGAGGCGATCTTTGCCAGCCCCAACCATCCCTATACCGCCGCGCTGCTGGAGGAGGTGCCGCGCATCGACCGGCGGCACCGGAGCTTTCAGCCGGTAAAGGGGGAGATTCCGTCGCCGATCAACCCGCCCTCGGGGTGCCATTTCCATCCGCGTTGCCCCTTTGCGATGGACCGCTGCCGGGTGGAGCGCCCGGCGCTTGTCCCCGTCGGCGGCGGGCAAGAGGCTGCGTGCCACCTGAACGACCTGGCCGAAAGGCCGCGATTCACACAGACCAATAACAGGGAGATACCAGCATGACGAAATTCCGCGCCGCCCTTGCCGGGCTGCTTCTGGCAACCACCAGCCTGACGCCGGCCCTTGCCGCCGATCTGGTGATCGGACGTTCGACCGAGCCTTCCGCGATTGATCCGCATTTCTCGCGCACCGGCAACAACCAGATGACGGCCGACAATATCTTTGAGCCGCTGCTGCTGACCGATGAAAACCTGCAGATGACCCCCGGCCTCGCGACCGAATGGGAAAACATCGACGAGCTGACCTGGGAAATCCAGCTGCGCGAGGGCGTCAAGTTCCACGACGGCTCTGACTTCACCGCCGATGACGTGGTCTTTTCGCTCGAACGGGTCAAGGACATCCCGAACAGCCCCGCGCCCTTTACGGATATGGTCAGTTCCATCGCCTCGGTGGAGAAGATCGACGATCACGCGATCCGCATCGTGACCCATTCCCCGAACCCGGCTTTGCTGGAACAGATCGGGCGGGTCTTCATCGTCTCGCAGGCCGCGGCCGAGGGCGCCTCGGTCGAGGATTTCAACGCCGGAACGGCCGCCATCGGCACTGGCCCCTACCGCTTCGTCAACTGGCGCCCGGCGGAATCGCTGACTGTCGAGCGGTTCGACGACTATTGGGGCGAGGCGCCGGATTACGGAACGGTCGAATTCCGCTTCATCAGCAACGATGCGGCGCGCACGGCGGCGCTGCTGTCGGGGTCGGTCGATCTGATCGACGCGGTGGCGCCCTCGGACGTGGCGCGGCTGGAAAACACGCCGGGCCTCAAGGTCTATGGCGTGGATTCCGGGCGTCTGGTCTATCTAGCGCTGTCGATGCGGGATGATACGGCGCCGGGCGTGGTAAATGCGCAGGGCCAGCCGATCGAGCCGAACCCGTTCCGCGACGCCAATGTGCGGCGGGCGATTTCCCACATGATCGACCGGCAGCTTATCATCGACCGCATCCTGAACGGGGCGGCCGTCGCCTCGGCGCAGATCGTCCCTTCGGTTCTGGGCGGTTACGCCGAGGATCTTCAGCCCGAACCCGCCGATCCCGCACGGGCGCGCGAGCTTCTGGCCGAGGCGGGCTTCCCTGACGGGTTCGGGATCACGCTCTATTCCTCGAACAACCGGTTTCCGGGGGACGGCGACATCGCGCAGGCGATGGGGCAGATGCTGGCCCGCGGCGGGTTGCAGGTGAACGGTGTGGTGACGCAGCCCTATAACGTCTATGCCGGCGCTGCGACCAATGGCGAGTTCGGCGCCTTCGTCTTCTCGCTCGGGGCATCGACGCCGAATTCCGAGGCGAACCTGCGCGCGCTGTTGCAGACCCGGGATACGGATGCGGGGACCGGCGGGTTCAACCGGATGCGCTACTCCAACCCCGAGTTCGACGCGGCGCTGAACGAGGCGGTGCAGGAGTTCGACCCCGACCTGCGCAATGAAAAGCTGGCCGAGGCGACCCGGATCGCCATGGAGGATCAGGCCATCGTGCCGCTCTACTTCCAGCGGGTCTACTGGGCGTCGAAGGAGGGGATCGACTTTACCCCGAACCTTGCCGAACGCACCGTTGCCACAGACGTAAGGGCTGAAAATTGACCGATACCCTTGTGAACACTGCGCCGGCCACATCCGTGGCCGGTATTCCGGGCCTGCCCGATGACGTGATCGTCGATTTCAACGTCATGGTGCGGATGCGGGACGGCGTGCATCTGGCGACCGACGTCTATCGCCCCGCGGGCATGACCGGGGCGCTGCCGGTGATCCTTGAACGGACGCCCTATGACAAGGCCGGCACCCCCCGGACCGAGCTTTCGGTGGCGCGGCCCGATCCGATGACCCGGCCCGAACTGGCGGTCAGGCTGGCGCGGCTGGGATATGTCGTCATCTGGCAGGATTGCCGGGGGCGCTATGCCTCCGAGGGGCATTTCACCAAGTACCTGTCCGAGGGCGAGGACGGGTTCGATACGCTGGAATGGATCGTGGCGCAGCCCTGGTGCAACGGCAAGGTGGGCATGATGGGCCTGTCCTATGACGCGCATACGCAGATGGCGGCGGCGTGCCTGAACCCGCCCGGGCTGGTCTGCATGGCGGTGGATTCGGGCGGGTTTTCCAACGCCTTTACCTGCGGCATCCGGCAGGGCGGCGCGTTCGAGCTGAAGCAGGCGACCTGGGCCTATCACCGGGCGATGGAGGGGGGCGCGGCCCTGACCGACCCGCGGGTGAAGCCTGCGGTGGCGGCGGAAAGCCTGATGGACTGGTTCCGGGTGATGCCCTGGGGCAAGGGCCGGTCGCCGGTGCGCTGGAACCCGGAATATGAGGATTACCTGCTGGAGCAGTGGCAGCGCGGAACATTCGACGACTTCTGGAAGAAGGTCGGCATCTATGCGGCGGGCTATTACGACAGCTTCCCCAAGGTCGCGACCACCTTCATGTCGAGCTGGTACGACGCCTATGTGCAGACCACGCTGGAGAATTACGAGGGGCTGAAGGGCGACCCGGATCGGCCGCTCAAGCTCATCATGGGACCCTGGACGCATGGCAACCGGTCGCGCACCGTCTTCGGCGACGTGGATTTCGGTCCCGCCGCGACCTTTGACGGGCAGGTGGACGAGGACTGGCTGACCTATCGGATCAAGTGGTTCGACCGCTGGCTGAAGGGTGCAGAGGCGGATGAGGGCGCGAAGGTGCATCTGTTCGTCATGGGCACCGGCCGCGGCGGGCGGACCGCGGCGGGGCATCTGAACCACGGCGGGCAGTGGATCACCAGCAGCGACTGGCCGGTGCCGGAAGCCGCACCGCTGGACCTGTATCTGCGGCCCGACATGGGGCTGGGGGCAGAGCCTGCGACGGGGGAGGGGGCGATCAGCTATGATTTCGATCCTGCAAACCCGGTGCCGACCATCGGCGGGTCGCTGACCTCAGGGGAACCGGTGTTTACCGGCGGCGGGTTCAACCAGGTGGAGGACGCGGCCTTCTATGGCTGCACGCGGCCCGGCATGCCGCTGTCCGCGCGCCGCGATGTGCTGTCCTTCGAAACCGATCCCCTGGCCGAGGATACGCTCGTCGCAGGGCCAGTGGAGGTGGAGCTTTGGGTGACCTCCGACGCGCCCGACACGGATTTCACCGCCAAGCTTGTGGATGTCTATCCGCCTTGCGACGACTATCCGCGGGGCTATGCGCTCAACATCACCGACGGGATTTTCCGCTGCCGCTATCGCAACGGCTTCGACCGGCCCGAACCGATCGGGAACGGCGAGGTGTTCCGCATCACCATCCGGCCCTTTGCCACCGCGAACCTGTTCAAGAAGGGGCATCGGGTAAGGCTGGATATTTCATCCTCGAACTTCCCGAAATATGACGTCAATCCTAATACCGGAGAGCCCGAGGGGCAGTCACGCCGGCGGCGCGTAGCGGTAAATACGGTATTCGTGAACGCGGAGCGCCCCTCTCGGTTGCGGCTTCAGGTGCTGAACGCGGATCTCCTGACGCAGGGCTGACAGGAGGCTCGGAACCAGACGCACACGCCGTTGCCCGGCGTGTGCATTCGCAAGGCGCGGGCTGAAACGCGCTATGCGCCGTGCAATCGGGGCGCCGCTTCCCGATCCTAACCTTTTGTAAACAAAGCCGCTCTAGCGTGCCGGAAACGGCAGCAAGAAATGCGGCTTTGATGAAAAGAATCGTTCTTACGGCTCTGTTCCTGTGCTGGGGGCTTCCCGGTCTGGCGCGCGCCGATCTTTCCGTGCTTTGCGATCGCGCGGCGATCGAGGCGTCAGAGGCGACGGGCGTCCCGCTGTCGGTGATGAAGGCGATCACCCGCGCCGAAACCGGCCGCCCCCGGCAGGGAGAGATGCGCCCCTGGCCCTGGACCGTCAACATGGAGGGGCGCGGCGCATGGTTCGACACTATGGCCGAGGCGCTGACCTTCGTGCGCGATCATCATCGGCGCGGCGCGCGCAGCTTCGATGTCGGATGCTTTCAGATCAACTACCACTGGCATGGCGAAAACTTCTCTTCGTTCGAGGAAATGTTCGACCCGCGCAGCAATGCCTTCTACGCTGCCCGCTTCCTGCGCGATCTCTATCATGAGCAGGGCTCGTGGGACATGGCCGCCGGCGCCTATCACTCCCGCACGCCGGAATTCGCGCAAAGATACCGCGCCCGGTTCGAGGCGTTCCGCGCCCGTTTTCTGGCCGAGGACGGGATGCGCCATTCGCTGCCCGATCTGCCCGCCGGCGCGGTGACGCGGGCGGTCAGGGTCCGGGTGAATACCTATCCGCTGCTCCTTCCCGGCTCGGGGGGGCGCGGAGGTTCGCTCGTCTCGACCGATGCGCAGGCCGCGGGGCCGTTTTTCAGTTCAGCCGCCCGGCCGCTGGTCGAAACGGGGGATCTGCCATGAAGCTCAGCATCCAGTCGCTCTTTCAGCCGACGGTCCTTCTGGCGCTCGCGCTGATGGCCGTCATCGTGATGATGATCCTGCCGGTCCCGGCCTGGGTGCTTGATGTCGGGCTTGCCGCCTCGTTCGGGCTGGCGATCCTGATCTTCACCGTCACGCTCTTCATCGAACGCCCGCTGGATTTCTCGTCCTTCCCCACGGTGCTTCTCGCGACGCTTATGCTGCGGCTCTCGCTCAACGTGTCATCGACCAAGCTGATCATCGGGCAGGGCCATTCCGGCACCCATGCCGCCGGCAATGTCATTCAGGGCTTTGCCATGTTCATCATGGGCGGCAGCGTCTTTCTCGGCGTTGTTGTCTTCTGCGTCCTGCTGATCGTGAACTTCGTGGTGATCACAAAGGGTGCAGGTCGCATGGCCGAGGTGGGGGCGCGCTTTGCGCTCGACGGGATGCCCGGCAAGCAGCTTGCCATCGACAGCGACATGTCCGCCGGCGCAATCACCCATCAGGAGGCCAAGGCGCGGCGCGAACGCGAACAGGCCGAGACGACATTCTTCGGGTCACTCGACGGCGCCTCGAAATTCGTCAAGGGCGATGCGGTGGCGGGTCTTCTCATCACGCTGCTCAATATCGTGATGGGGCTGATCATGGGCACCGTCATCCATGGAATGCCGATCGGGCAGGCCTTTGAAACCTATGCGATCCTTACGGTCGGCGACGGTCTGGTCAGCCAGATCCCGGCCGTGATCATCTCGATCGCCGCGGCGCTTCTGCTTGCGCGGGGCGGCGTTTCGGGCGCGACGGACCGCACGCTTTTTTCGCAACTGGGGCGGTATCCGCAGGCGCTCGCCACTGTGGCGGTGCTGATGGCGCTCTTCGCGCTTGTTCCCGGCCTGCCTTTCCTTCCCTTCGTTGCAGGGGCGGGCGCGCTTGGGGCTGCAGCCTGGCATGTGCGGGGTCTGGCACAGAAAGCCGAGGCTGAGGCGGCGCTTCCCCCGGCAGAGCCTGCGCCGCGCGACCGGTCGATGGGCGACCTGCTCGATCTGGAAGATATCCATGTGGAATTCGCCCCGGATCTTGTGCCGATGGTTCTCGATCCCGCCACCGGGCTCGATGCGCGGATCGCCAACATGCGGTCCCATGTCGCGACGGTCTACGGAATCATCCTGCCGGAGATGCGCCTGACGGACGATGCGGGCCTTCCGCCCGGAACTTACCGCATCCGTATCCATGGCGTGGAACAGGCGCGCGATCATCTCCGCCCTGACAAGGTTCTTGCGCTATTGGCCGGGCCAGAGGCCGACGGCCCGATGGGCGAGGACGTGCGGGAACCCGTCTACGGCGCCCCGGCCCGATGGGTGAACCGCGACGATCAGGATGAGGCCGCGCTTGCCGGCGCAACCGTCGTCAACGCGCCCGAAGTCCTCGCCACGCATCTGCTGGAGGTGGTGAAGCGAAACTTCGCGCGCCTTTTGACGATGAAGGCCCTTCGCCGCCTGCTGGACGAATTCGCGAACCTCTCCGATGCGTCCCGTGCGGAATCCAACCGCCGTCTGCTCGACGATCTCGTGCCCGACAAGATCCCGGTCGAACTACTGCTCGCCGTCCTCAAGCTTCTGGTGGACGAGCGGGTTTCGATCCGCAACCTACCGCTGATCCTTGAGGCCATCGCCGAGGTCCGCACAACCCACACCACGCCCGAAACCATCTGCGAACATGTGCGCCAGCGGCTGGGGTTCCAGCTGGTGGCCGACCTGCGCCGGGATGACGGAACCATCCCGCTGATCCAGCTTGCGCCCGAATGGGAAGGCGCGTTCAGCACCTACCAGATCGAGGGGGAGCGGGGCCATACCGACGTCGCGCTGCCCCCGGCCGAGTTCAACCGCCTTGCCAATGCGCTTCAGGAAAAGCTCACGAAATCGGCCGAGGCCGGGCTGAACCCCGCCGTTGTGACGACAGTCCGACGCAGGCGCTTCCTCCGCACGGTTCTTGCGGCGCGCGGCATGACCGCCCCGGTTCTTTCGTTCGAGGAAATCGGGATCGAGGCGCGCCCCGCCCTCGTGGGCCTGATCGCCGCATGAACCCGGCGCTGTCCGAGACGATGGCGGCGCTGCTGGGGCAGGGGCAAGAGATGCTCCTTGCGGGGTTCTTCGTCTTTCTGCGGGTCGGCGCGGCCATGGCGACCTTGCCTGTCTTTGGTGAACAGGTGGTCCCGCTGCGCGTGCGGCTTGGCCTGACGGTCGCGTTCACCCTGGTCGTCACACCTCTCGCCTGGGCCGATATGGGCGCCCTTGTCGCGGCGGCGGAGGTCCTGACCCGCGCCATCGCGACCGAAACCATCGCCGGGTTGCTGATCGGCCTGTCGCTGCGGCTCTTCGTGATGGTGCTGCAGATCGCGGGAACGATCGTTGCGCAGTCGATTTCGCTGTCGCAGTTTCTGGGCGGCGCCGGGCCTGATCCGCAACCGGCCGTCGCGCAGCTTTTCTTCCTCGCGGGGCTCGCGCTGGCCGCCGCGGCGGATCTGCATGTTCGCGTGGCCGAGCTTTTTCTCTTTTCCTACGAGCTGATGCCGGCCGGGCAGTTTCCCGGCGGCTCCACTGTTGCGGAGTGGGGGATCGGACACATCGCCCGGGCCTTCACGCTCGCCTTCACGCTTGCGGCCCCGTTCGTCATCGCCGCCACGATCTACAACCTCGCGCTGGGCGCGATCAACAAGGCGATGCCGCAGTTGATGGTGGTCTTCGTCGGCGCGCCGGCCCTCACGCTTGGCGGGCTCCTGTTTTTGCTGGTGATCACCCCGATCCTGCTCGGCGTCTGGCACGCGGCCTTTCTGCGCCTGCTGGCCGACCCGTTCACAGGTGCCGGATGAGCGAGGAAGACGCCCAGGAAAAGGAACACGAACCATCCCAGCGCAAGCTCGACGAGGCACGGCGCCGTGGCGAGATCGCCAAGTCGACCGATGTGACGGCTGCGGCGGCCTTCGCTGGCTTTCTCGTTGCCGGCCTGGCGGCAGGGTCGCTGATGGGCGAAACGCTGGGGACGTTGGGGCGGGTTCTCCTGGATCAGGCCGACCGGCTTGCGCCGCTTCTGTTCGGCGGCAGCGGTGCGCCGGTTGGCGGCATCCTCCTGACACTGGCGGCGGGGCTCGGGCCGCTGTTCCTCGTACCGATGGGCTTTGCGGTCGCGTCGCTTCTGGCGCAGCGGGCGCTGGTCTTCGCGCCGGAAAAGCTTCAGCCAAAGCTGTCGCGCGTCTCGCCCCTGTCGAATGCGCGCAACAAGTTCGGGCGTTCGGGCCTGTTCGAATTTGCAAAAAGCTTTCTGAAGCTCATCCTGATCGGCACGGTCCTGTGGATATTTCTCTTTGCCCGCCTGCCCTCGATCGCGGCGAGCCTCTACCTTGGCCCGGCGATGGTGGGCCGCCTGCTGTTCGAACTTGTCGCGGTCTTTCTGCTGATCCTGATCCTGCTGACCGGCGGCATCGGGGTCGTCGACTTCCTCTGGCAGCGGGCAGAGCATATCCGCAAGAACCGAATGTCCCGCAAGGAGATGCAGGATGAGATGAAGCAGACCGAGGGCGACCCGCATATGAAGCAGCAGCGGCGCCAGCGCGGGATGGAGATCGCCTCGAACCGGATGATGGCGGATGTTCCGAAGGCCAGTGTGGTGATCGTGAACCCCACGCATTACGCGGTGGCGCTGCGCTGGTCCCGGCGGTCGGGCGGTGCGCCGGTCTGCGTGGCCAAGGGCGTCGATGAGATCGCGGCGAAGATACGTGAACTGGCGCAGGAAGCCGGTGTGCCGCTGCACCATGACCCGCCGACGGCGCGGGCGCTTCACGCGACTGTGGCGGTCGGCTCGGAAATACGGCCGGAGCATTTTCGCGCAGTCGCGGCCGCGATCCGCTTTGCCGAGGCGATGCGCCTGCGCGCGAAAGGAGGTTGGCGATGACCGACAGGACGATGACCGAGAAGGCACGGAAGCTCGCGGCGCTCCGGTCGCTTACGACGGCGGCGCGCGAGGCGCGGCTGGCAGAGTTGCGCCGCGCCGCCGCGGCGCGGGACGCCACGCTTGCGATGCTGGCCCGGATCGACCGTCGGTCGATGGTGGACCCGGGCGACATCGCCGCACATTGCGCACAGGCACTTTATGCGCAGTGGCAGCAGAACCAGCGCCGGCATCTCAACCTGCGACTGGCGAGAGAGACGGCGATCTGGCTTGCCGCGAAAGAAGAAGCCGCCCGCGCCTTTGGGCGGGACGAGGTTCTGGGCAAGCTGATCGAGCGTGCAGGGGCAAGGAAGGGGTGATTGCCCCATCATACCCCGGCGATTTCAGGCCGGGCCCTGCGACAGCATGAAGCCGGTAAAGAACGCGGCAAGCTCCTCCTGCGCCCCAAGCGGCAGGACATGGGCGACGTATTGATCGGGGCGCACGACCACCATGCAGCCGCGCTGCCGGGCGATCCCCCGCAGATCAAAGATATCGCGCCCTGCCGCGCCGTCACGGCAGAACGCCTTTTCGTAATCGCGCAACCGCAGGCGTCCCTTTTGCGGAAAAAGCGCCGGCGGCAACTGTCCGATGTCCAGATCGTGCCTGTCCTGCTGGAATACCGCGCGAAAGTCGATCAGGGCGTCGGGGTCGGCACCAGCGCCTGTGAAACGCCTCACTGGCGAGTCTGGCGCTTCATAGAGAAAATCACAGAGTTTCCGGATCGCGGAACCCGCTGCTGCCGGATCATCAGCAGGGCAAAAGGCGAAGATGCGCCAGCGCCCGTCCGCGAGGATCGTATGACCCAGTTCCAGGGTTTTGGCATCCGCCAGCCGGATCACGGGCGCGGAGTGAAACCGCGCGCCGATCGGGAAGCCGCGGGCCAGATCCTGCCAGTCAGGCGCCCCAACGATCGCTGACGGGCCATAGGTTACGGACATCCCGGCGGTATAACGCCCGTGCTCGATGAAATACCGCTGGAAGGTTGGCAGATCACCCGCGCCGGGCGCCGGTTCGGCGGGGCGCGCGCTCATGATACGGGACCATTCGCGGTCGAAGTCGATCAGATCCTGCGCCACCGCCTGACGCTCGGCCGAATAGCTGTGCAGGATCCGCGGCGGGCACTTTCCCTCCAGCACCGAGGCGAGCTTCCAGCCCAGATTGAACGCATCCCCCATTGAGACGTTCATCCCCTGACCCGCCTTGGGGCTGTGGGTGTGGCAGGCGTCGCCCGCGATAAAGACGCGGGGCTGGCGCTGCGCTGCATCTTCCTGGGGCACGTCATCGAATTTCTGCGTGAGCCGCTGGCCGATTTCATAGACCGACCACCAGACGACATCCTTCACGTCCAGCGAATAGGGCCTGATGATCCGTTGCGCGGCCGCGATCAGATGGTCGACGGTAAGGTTGCGGTTTGCGACACGCTCTCCGGGGTCGAGCTTGTCCAGTTCGATATAAAAGCGGACGAGATATCCGCCTTCGCGGGGGATGATGACGATGTTGCCCTCTGTGGCGGACTGGATCAGGCTTTTGCAGCGGATGTCGGGAAAGTCGGTGACGGCGAGGATATCCATGACACCCCAGGCGTGATTGGCCGAGTCGCCTGACAACTCCAGCCCGATGGCACGCCGGACCGCGCTGCGGGCGCCGTCGCAGCCCACCACATAGCGGGCGCGCAAGGTACGGGTGTCCGGCTTGTCCGACTCGCGGATGGTGATGATCACGGGGTAGTCGGGGGCGTCATGGTCCACCGAGAGGTCGACCATTTCGATGCCGTAGTCGGGAACCAGCCGCGAGGGCGCATTGCGCATCTTTTCCAGATACATGTCATGCACCCGCGCCTGATTGAGGATCATGTGCGGCATTTCCGACAGCCCCTCTTCCACATCCCGGACGCGACCGTTGCGCCGGATCTGCCCGGGCGCGTCCGGATCGGGCTTCCAGAAGGTCGTCTCATTCACCCAGTAGCCCTGACGCAGGACCTTTTCGGCAAAGCCGAACGCGTTGAACATCTCCATGCTGCGGCACGAAATCCCGTCGGCCTGGCCCCTTTCCATCGGGCCGGGGCGCCGCTCGATGATGCGGGTGTTGATCCCGGGGAAGGCGGCGAGTTGCGCCGCAAGCGTCAGCCCCGCCGGACCGCTGCCGACGATCAGGACGTCAAGCAGATCGGGAAGCGGCCCCTGACCCTCCTCACGGCCCGGTGCGGCGTCGAGATGATCGGGGTCACCCGGCCGGAAGCCATCGAGATAATACTGCATCGCGTCCTTCCTGCGCAATTAGTAAGATAACTTACTATATCGGGTGCGCGATTGCAAGAACTGATATGTGCGCATACTATCGACGCAGTCTTACGGAGGATGAAGATGACTGCGCCCGGAACCGTCAGCCATGCCTTGCCGGGCCATCTGATCCGCAGGCTTCACCAGATCTCGACCCAGCTGTTCCTGCAGCGTGTCGCGGATGCCGGCCATGACCTGACGCCGGTTCAGTTTGCGGCGCTCGACGCGATTGGCCATTACCCTGGCATCGATCAGGCGGGACTTGCGGATCATATCGCCAAGGACCGCGCCACAACCGGGTCGGTGATCGAGCGGCTGGAGCGCAAGAGGCTGCTTGTGCGGACGGTCAGCGCGCGTGACAAACGCGCCCGCGTCCTGACGCTTACCGAGGAGGGATGCAAAACGGTTGCGGCACTCTTGCCGGTCGTGACCGGATTGCAGCGCGATATCCTGCAGGGGCTGGATGAAGCCGAATACGCGACCTTCGTCAAACTTGCCGCGAAAGCCGCCAAACAAGCCGATGCGCTTGTTTCTACGCCCGGCGACGGCACGAACCGCGGATAGCGACGCCCTCACTCCGGCCGGACGTCTCATGTCCTCCGGGATCCTTCGGAATGCGCATGGATTCAGGCGGCATATGGAGGCGAGTGAAGAAAAGGCGCGAACGGGAATGTCAGGCCGCGTTCAATTCATTGGCCGCTCCGGGCGAGATTTCACGCACAGGAACAGGGCCGAAAACCACTTGCGCGCCAGCAGGCGTGGGACAAGGTAAAAAGCCCCGTCAGGCGGGGCTTTTTCCTCTGCCGGTCGCCTTACTGCCCCAGCCGGCGTTTGCGTGTGGCGATCAGCTTCAGCCGCAGCGCGTTCAGCTTGATGAAGCCCGCCGCGTCCTTCTGGTCATAGGCGCCGGCGTCTTCCTCGAAGGTCACATGCGCTTCGGAGTAGAGCGAGTGGTCCGACCAGCGCGCGACGGTGCGGGCAAGGCCCTTGTAGAGCTTCAGCCGCACGGTGCCGGTCACGTGTTCCTGGCTCCGGTCGATCAGAGCCTGCAGCATCTCGCGTTCCGGGCTGAACCAGAAGCCGTTGTAGATCAGCTCGGCATAGCGCGGCATCAGCTCGTCCTTCAGGTGCGCCGCGCCGCGGTCCAGCGTGATCTGCTCGATCCCGCGATGGGCCTCCAGCAGCAGGGTGCCGCCGGGGGTCTCATAGATGCCGCGGGACTTCATGCCGACGAAACGCCCTTCGACAAGGTCAAGGCGTCCGATGCCATGCTTGCCGCCGAGTTCGTTCAGCGTGGTCAGGATGGTCGCGGGCGACATCGCCTCGCCGTTGATCGCGACGGCATCGCCACGCTCAAAGGTGATTTCCACATATTCCGGTGTGTCCGGCGCGTTCTCGGGGTCAACGGTGCGCTGGTAGACGTAGTCGGGCGCTTCCTCGGCCGGGTTTTCCAGCACCTTGCCTTCGGACGAGGTGTGCAGAAGGTTCGCATCGACGCTGAAGGGCGCCTCGCCGCGCTTGTCCTTGGCGATCGGGATCTGGTTCGCTTCGGCAAACTCCAGCAACTTGGTGCGGCTTGTCAGATCCCATTCGCGCCAGGGGGCGATCACCTTGATGTCCGGGTTCAGCGCATAGGCCGAGAGTTCGAAGCGCACCTGGTCATTGCCCTTGCCGGTCGCGCCATGGGCCACGGCATCGGCGCTGGTTTCCGCCGCGATCTCGATCAGCCGCTTGGAAATCAGGGGCCGCGCGATCGAGGTGCCCAGCAGGTAGAGCCCTTCATAGACCGCATTCGCCCGGAACATCGGGAAGACGAAGTCGCGCACGAATTCCTCGCGCACATCCTCGATATAGATGTTTTCGGGCTTGATCCCCAGCAGTTCGGCCTTCTTGCGGGCCGGGTCCAACTCCTCGCCCTGGCCGAGATCGGCGGTGAAGGTCACCACCTCGCAGCCATATTCGGTCTGCAGCCATTTGAGGATGATCGAGGTATCCAGCCCGCCGGAATAGGCGAGCACGACTTTCTTGGGGGCGGACATGGGCACTCCTGTCGGAAATGTTTCACGCGGTCTATTGCCTTTTCCCAAACGGGACAAGAGCGGCCCCTGTTCAAGCGGTGCAAACAGGTCTAGCGTCCGCGGCCATGAGCGACTTTGCTGAAAACGCCCGCCAAGCCTGTGCCGAAATGCGCCTTCTCTTTGCCGAGACGCCGCTGTTGCGCAACGATCACCTGTCGCAGCGGTTCGGCGCCGAGATCTGGCTCAAGCGCGAGGATCTGTCGCCGGTGCGATCCTACAAGATCCGCGGGGCCTTCAACGCGATGCGCAAGGTGCTGGCGCGCGACCCCGGGCAGGGGCAGTTCGTTTGCGCCAGCGCGGGAAACCATGCGCAGGGGGTGGCCTATGCCTGCCGCCACTTCGGGGTGCGCGGGACGATCTTCATGCCGGTCACGACACCGCAGCAGAAGATCGACAAGACCCGGATGTTCGGGTCGGGGGCAGTCGATATCCGGCTCACGGGGGACTACTTCGACCAATCACTTGCTGCGGCGCAGGCGTATTGTGCTGAACAGGGGGCTCATTTCCTGTCGCCCTTCGACGATGCCGATGTGATCGAGGGGCAGGCGAGCGTCGCGGTCGAAATTGTCGAACAGCTTGGCCATGCGCCCGACATGGTGATCCTGCCGGTGGGCGGGGGCGGTCTCGCCTCGGGCGTGACGGGCTATCTGGGCGGGCAATGCGACTTCCGCTTCGTCGAACCCGCGGGCGGGGCGAGCCTGACTGCTGCGCTTGCCGCGGGTGCGCCGGTGACGCTGCCCCGGGTCAACAGCTTTGTGGATGGCGCGGCCGTGGCCCGGATCGGCGAAAAGACCTTTGCCATGCTGGCGGATGTCGACCCGGCGCATGTGCTTCTGGCGCCCGAGGATCGCATCTGCACCACCATGCTTGAGATGCTGAACGTCGAGGGCATCGTGCTGGAGCCTGCCGGGGCGCTGGCCATCGACGCACTGGGCGACCTGGCCGACCAGATCCGGGGCAAGACGGTCGTCTGCGTCACATCCGGCGGCAACTTCGATTTCGAGCGTCTGCCAGAGGTGCGCGAACGGGCCATGCGCTTTTCCGGGATCAAGAAATACTTCCTGCTGCGCCTGCCGCAGCGGCCCGGTGCGCTGAGGGACTTCCTCGAGATGCTGGGACCGGACGACGATATCGCGCGGTTCGAATACCTCAAGAAGTCCGCACGGAACTTCGGCACCGTGCTGATCGGGATCGAGACGAAGGACGCGGGCAACTTCCGGCCCCTGTTCGACAGGATGGATGCGGCGGGTCTCGCATGGCGCGACATCACCGGCGACGAAACCCTGTCCGAGTTCCTGATCTAGCGGCCGATCCGCGCAAACTGCCGGTCGCCTTCGTTGCCCAGAAGACGGGACGCCGCGTCCGAGGCCATCCAGATCGCGCTGTGCCCGGGTTCCGTCGGCGGCCCAAGCCGGCGCACCGGCTGTGCCAGGTAGATCGTGCAGAGCTTTTCCGCCCAGAGATCGTATTCGGGCATGTAGGCAAAGCGGCGGAACGCCCCCAACCGGCGCAGGACGCGGATTCGCCAGCCGGTTTCCTCGAACACCTCGCGGTGGAGCGCATGGATCGGATGTTCGCCCGGGTCGATCCCGCCGCCCGGAAGCTGGTATTCCGGTACCGGGTCTTTCTGATGGGTAAGCAGCAGGTCCCGCCCCTCGCGGATCACTGCGTAGACGCCGGGACGCCGACGATAGACCTGACCCGCCTTCGGGCCTTCGCCGAACCTGCGCATGTGCTGCCCCTTGGTGCTTCGGTTGTCGTCCTTATATAGACGCGGTATGCCTTGAAGCGGCACTTAAGGAAACCCCATGACACTTGGTTCGCAGATCGCCTGGGACGATACCGTCCTGCCATTTCAACTTGACCGTTCCGATATCCGGGGCCGGGTGGCGCGGCTCGACGGGGTATTGGATCAGGTTCTGGCGCAGCATGACTATCCGCCCCAGGTCGAGGCGCTGGTGGCGGAAGCCGCGATGCTGACCGCGATGATCGGGCAGACGATCAAGCTGCGCTGGAAACTGTCGCTCCAGATCCGGGGCGACGGGCCGGTCCGGCTGATCGCCACCGATTACTACGGCCCCTCGTCCGAAGGAACGCCGGCGCGTATCCGGGCCTATGCCGGGTTCGACCGCGACCGGATCGACCCGGACATGCCGGCCTTCGACCAGATCGGCAAGGGCTATTTCGCCATCATGATCGACCAGGGCGAAGGCATGGTCCCCTATCAGGGTATCACCCCCATCGCGGGCGGTTCGCTTGCCGCCTGTGCCGAGACCTACTTCGCGCAGTCCGAACAGCTGCCGACGCGCTTTGCGGTGTCCTTCGGACGCTCGCAGGTGCCCGGCGGCATCGAAAGCTGGCGCGCCGGGGGCGTGATGCTTCAGCACATGCCCAAGGCCTCGCCCCATGTGCTGGGTGAGGGCGGGTCGGGCGAAGGTGGTCTTCTGGCGGCCGACGACATCCTTTCGGGCGATGAGGGCGAGAACTGGAGCCGCGCCAACCTCCTGCTCGACACGGTCGAGGAGATGGAGCTGATCGGACCTTCGGTGCATCCCACCGACCTTCTGGTGCGTCTGTTCCACGAGGAGGGCCCCCGGGTCTATGACGCACAGCCGGTCACCTTCGGCTGCACCTGTTCCGAGGATCGCGTCCGCGAAAGTCTCTCGATCTATTCGGCCGAGGATATCGCCGAGATGATCACCGACGAAGGGATCGTGACGGCCGATTGCCAGTTCTGCGGCGCGCATTACGAGTTCGACCCCCGGACGCTTGGGCGTGAGGCGGAAGGTGGCAGCGCCTGATCCGTTCAGCAGCCTTCTGGGTGCGGTCGGACCGTCCTCGGATTACGACCTGAACGGGCATGTCGCGCTGTCGCCCGACCGCATCCTGCGCCCGGCGGCTGTTCTGGTGGGGCTGGTCGAAGGCCGGGATGGCCCGCGGGTCATCCTGACCAAACGTGCCTCGCACCTGCGCCATCATCCGGGGCAGGTGGCGTTCCCGGGGGGCAAGTTCGAGCCCGGGGACGCCACGCCCGAGGCCGCCGCCCTGCGCGAGGCGCAGGAGGAGATCGGCCTCGATCCGGCGCAGGTCGAGCCGCTGGGTCGCCTGCCGCAACATGAAACGGTGACGGGCTTTGCCGTGACGCCGGTCTTGGCCCGCATCCACGGCGCCTTTGCCCCAGTCCCCGAAGCGGGTGAGGTGCAGGAAGTGTTCGACGTGCCGCTGTCCCATGTCACGGACCCGGCGCGGTTCCGGATCGAGCGGCGGATGTGGCGCGGGGAATGGCGGCGCTATTACGTCGTGCCCTTCGGCCCCTATTACATCTGGGGGGCAACGGCGTGTATCCTGCGGGGGCTGGCGCGATGAGCGTGGCGGGCCCCTGGCTTGAACGCGCGGCACCGGTCTGCACGATGCTCACAGGGGCGGGCTTTCGCGCGCTCTTCGTCGGCGGATGCGTCCGGAACGCGCTGCTGGACATGCCCGTCAGCGATGTGGATATCGCGACCGACGCAACCCCCGACCGTGTTCTCGCGCTCGCGGAGGCCACCGGCCTGCGCGCCGTTCCGACCGGCATTGCGCATGGGACGGTCACGATCATCGCCAATGGCACACCGCATGAGGTCACGACCTTCCGGCGGGATGTGGAAACGGATGGCCGTCATGCCGTCGTCGTCTTTGGCACGGACATCGCGGAGGATGCGGCGCGCCGCGACTTCACGATGAACGCGCTCTATGCCGACCCGTCGGGCCGGGTCGTCGATCCGCTGGGCGGGCTCGATGACCTGCGCGCGCGCAGGCTCCGGTTTGTCGGCGACCCGGCGCGACGGATTGCCGAGGATTATCTGCGCATCCTGCGCTTTTTCCGGTTTCACGCGTGGTATGCTGACCCGGCAGCGGGTCTGGACCCGGACGGGCTTGCCGCCTGTGCGGAGCAGGCCGAGGGCATCGAGGCGCTGTCGCGCGAGAGGGTGGGGGCGGAAATGCGCAAGCTGCTCGCCGCGCCCGACCCCGCCCCGGCGGTCGCAGCCATGGCACAGACGGGTATCCTGACGCGTATCCTGCCCGGTGCCGATGCGCGGACCTTGCCGGTTCTGGTCCATCTGGAGGCGGGGGAGGACGTAGCGCCGGACTGGACGCGCCGTCTTGCGCTTCTGGGCGGCGAGGGCCTGCCCGGACGCCTGCGCCTGTCACGCGCCGAGGCCCGGCGGCTGGAGACATTGCGCAGGCTCGCCCTGGACGACGCGGGGGCCGCGGAAACCGCCTATCGCCATGGCGCGGAACTGGCGCGCGATGCCTGCCTGATCCGCGCGGCGCTGATGGGCGTGCCTTTGCCCGGCGACTGGAAGGCCGCCATAGAACGCGGGGCCAGTGCCGTCTTCCCTGTCTCGGCCCGCGATCTGGCCGCGCGATACGACGGCCCTGCGCTCGGCGCGCGGCTGCGAGAGCTGGAGGCGCGCTGGATCGCCTCGGGCTTTGCGCTCGGGCGGGACGAACTTCTGGCTTGACCCTTCGCGCCTGCGCCGGCACGACTGGGTCATCCCCTCACGGTGGCCTTGCGGGCCGCCATTCACGGTGGCGACGATGCCGTTCGAACTCCTTCTCTCGCTTTTCACGATCGCGATGGCCTCTTCCTGGACGCCGGGTCCGAACAACGCGCTCGTCGCGGCCTCGGCGGTGAACTTTGGCCTGCGCCGCAGCCTGCCGCATGTGGCGGGGATCGCGCTCGGCTTTTCCTTCATGATCCTTGTGGTGGGGCTGTTCCTGGGTGAGCTGTTTCAGCAAAGCGCGCTGCTGCGCGAGGGTCTGCGCTGGGGCGGGGCGGCGCTGCTTTTGTGGGTCGCGTGGAAGATCGCGACCGCGGGGGGCGTTGGTGGCGCGGCGGGCCGGGCGCGCCCCTTCACCTTTGTCGAGGCGGCGGCCTTTCAGTGGATCAACCCCAAGGCCTGGGTGATGGCGTTGGCGATCAGCGCGCAGTTCGTCCGGGCCGACGCGCCGCTGGTCTCGGCGCTCTGGATCGCGGCTGTCTTTGTCGGGGTCGGGTTCACGTCGGCCTTCGGCTGGGCTGCGGCCGGGCAGGCGCTGCGGCGCTGGCTGTCGCATCCAGCGCGGCTGCGCGCCTTCAACATGGTGATGGGCGGCATGATCGCCCTGGGCGTCGTCTGGATGTTTCTGGAATAGGGTGCAGGTTTCCCTTGGGCCGGATCGGGTCTATATGCCCCAGAGGTCCCCGGTCCGGGCCGTAAAAGGTGTTTTCCCGTGCTGCGTCAATTCGAGCGTCTCGTCGACCCCTATACGCCTTATGAAGAAAATGACACGCCGCCCCGGCGGCTGTGGCCGTTTCTGCTGACCTATTCGCGCCCCTTCCGCGGCGTTTTCGTCGCGACGGGCATCATGTCGGTGATCGTCGCCGCGATCGAGGTCGGGCTGATCTGGTATATGGGGCGGCTCGTGGACCTCCTGTCGCTTGACGATCCGGGGGCCTTCTGGGCGGCGCACGGGACGGAACTGATCCTTGCGGCGGTGTTCATCCTGGTGCTGCGGCCCTTGCTTCAGGGGCTCGATGTCGCGCTCCTGAACAACGCCATCCTGCCGAATTTCGGAACGCTGATTCGCTGGCGGGCGCATCGCCATGTCCTGCGCCAGTCGGTGGGCTGGTTCGAGAACGACTTTGCGGGACGTATCGCGAACCGGATCATGCAGACCCCGCCCGCGGCGGGCGATGCCGTCTTCCAGATCTTTGACGCGATCACCTTTTCCATAGCCTATATGATCGGCGCAGTGGTCCTGCTGGCCGATGCCGATCCCCGGCTTGCGATCCCACTGCTGATCTGGCTGGTGCTCTATGGCCTTCTTGTGCGCTGGACGCTGGTACGGGTCGGTCCCGCGTCCAAGGCCTCGGCGGACGCGCGGAGCGAGGTCACGGGACGCGTCGTGGACAGCTATACCAACATCCACGCGGTCAAGCTGTTTGCACATCATGCCCGCGAACTCGACTATGCGCATGAGGCGATCGAAAGGACCCGCCAGACCTTCGCTCGCGAGATGCGGATATTCACTGTCATGGACATCTCGCTGGTCGCGCTGAACGGGTTTCTCATCGTTTCGGTCGTGGGTTGGGCGATGTATCTGTGGATGGCGGGGCAGGCCTCGGTCGGCGTGATCGCTGCCGCGAGCGCGCTGACGCTGCGGCTCAATGCGATGACCGGCTGGATCATGTGGTCGCTTTCGACCTTCTTCCGCTCGCTCGGCGTCGTGGCCGAGGGGATGGAGACGATCGCCCAGCCGATCACGCTGCGCGACGCCAGGGGGGCCCGGCCGCTGGAACTGCGCGAGGGGCGGATCGAGCTGCAGAACCTCAGCCATCACTACGGGCGCGAGAGCGGCGGCATCGACGGCATCGACCTGACCATCCACCCGGGCGAAAAGATCGGCCTTGTGGGGCGGTCAGGCGCGGGCAAGACGACGCTGGTCAAGCTTTTGCTGCGCTTCTACGACCCGGATGGCGGGCGTATCCTGATCGACGGGCAGGATATCGCGGGCGTTGCGCAGGACAGCCTGCGCGCCCGGATCGGCATGGTGCAGCAGGACAGCGCGCTGTTGCACCGTTCCGTGCGCGAGAACATCCTTTATGGCCGCCCTGACGCGAGTGACGCGGAAATGATCGCCGCAGCCGAACGGGCCGAGGCGCATGGCTTCATCCTTGGTCTGGAAGACCCCGAGGGCCGGCGCGGCTATGACGCCCATGTGGGCGAGCGCGGGGTGAAACTCTCGGGCGGGCAGCGGCAGCGTGTGGCGCTGGCACGCGTCATTCTCAAGGACGCGCCGATCCTCGTTCTGGATGAGGCGACATCGGCCCTCGACAGCGAGGTGGAGGCGGCGATTCAGGACACGCTTTATCGGGTGATGGAGGGCAAGACCGTGATCGCCATCGCGCATCGCCTGTCGACGATTGCCCGGATGGACCGGATTCTGGTGCTCGATGGCGGTCGCATTGTCGAAGAGGGTACCCATGATGCCCTTCTGGCGAAGGGCGGGCTTTATGCCCGGTTCTGGGACCGGCAGTCGGGCGGGTTCATCGGCACGGACGAGGCCGCAGAATGATGTGCCGCAGAATGAGGGGCGGCACGATGAGGATGGCGGGATGAGAATTGCGCGGTGGCTTGACCTGATCGACGCCTTCAAACCCGCCGAGGGGGCGCCGCCCCGCAGCCTTGGCGCCTTTTTCTACTGGTGCCTTTCGGGATCCTGGCCGGTGCTGATCGGGGCGGGGCTGATATCGGCGCTGGCGGGGGTGATGGAGGTCGTGTCGGCGCTGCTCCTCGGGCGGGTGATCGACCTTGCGCTCGCCTCTGGCCCCGAGGGATTCTTTGCCCAGAATGCGGCGTTGCTTCTGGGGGCCTTGCTTTTCTTTGTGCTGCTGCGCCCGCTGATCTTTGCGGCCTCTTCGGCGGCGAACTCTGTCGTGGTGGTGCCGAACGTGACGCCGCTGGTCCTGTCGCGGATACATCGCTGGACCATGGGGCAGGCGGTCACGTTCTTTGACAACGACTTTGCCGGTCGGATCGCGCAAAAGCAGATGCAGACGGCGCGGGCCGTGACCGATGTCGCGTCCGAATGCATCAACGTTGTGGCCTTCGCGCTGGCCTCGCTGGTCGGATCGGCGGTCTTTCTGCTGGCGATCGACGCGCGGGTCGCGGTGGCGCTGGCGGTCTGGCTCGTGATCTATTTCGGTTTGATCCGTTACTTCATCCCGAGGGTGCGGAAGTACTCGGCCAAGCGCGCCGGGGCACGGGCGATGGTCTCGGGGCAGGTGGTCGATACGATCACCAACATCAAGACCGTCAAGCTGTTCGCGCACACGGATCATGAGGACCGCGAGGCGCTGTCGGCGATGGCGGTATTCCGGGAACGCAGCCTGGAATTCGGGGTCGTCTCCGCCACCTTCCGCCTGACGCTGATGACGGTCGCCGGCATCCTGCCGGTCCTGCTGATCGGCGGGACGCTCTGGCTCTGGTCGCTCGGGGTGGCGACGGCGGGGGATATCGCGGCGACGGGCGCGATCTCGATCCGCATCGCGCAGATGACCGGCTGGGTGAGCTTTACGCTCATGGCGATCTACGGGAATGTGGGCGAGGTCGAGGACGGCATCCGTACCCTCACGCCGCCCCATGCGCTGACCGACGCGCCCGATGCGCAGGATCTGCCGCCGCTGCGGGGCGAGGTGCGGTTCGACCACGTAAGCTTTGCCTACGGCACCGGCGCCGGCGGGGTGCGCGACATCGACCTGACCGTGCGGCCGGGCGAGAAGATCGGCATCGTCGGCGCCTCGGGCGCGGGCAAATCGACGCTGGTCGCGTTGCTGCTCCGGCTTTACGAAACCGAGACGGGGCGGGTCCTGCTGGATGGTCATGACGTGCGGAAGATCACGCAGGAAAGCCTGCGGCGTCAGATCGGCATGGTCACGCAGGAAACCGCGATGTTCAACCGGTCCGCCCGGGACAACATCCTTTACGGGCGACCCGGTGCTTCGATGGAGGATGTGATCGCCGCCGCAGAAAAGGCCGAGGCGCATGATTTCATCATGGCGATGGTCGATCATGCGGGGCGTCGCGGATATGACGCGCATCTGGGCGAGCGGGGGGTAAAGCTTTCGGGCGGGCAGCGGCAACGGATCGCGCTTGCGCGGGCCTTCCTCAAGGACGCGCCGATCCTTGTGCTGGACGAGGCGACATCGGCGCTCGACAGCGAGGTCGAGGCGTCGATCCAGGACGCGCTGTTGCGGGTGATGGAGGGCAAGACGGTTCTGGCCATCGCGCACCGGCTGTCCACGATATCGGCGATGGACCGGATCATCGTGCTGGAGGATGGCCGGATCGTCGAAGAGGGGACGCATGACGCCCTCCTGGAACGGGGCGGCACCTATGCCCGCTATTGGGAACGGCAGTCGGGCGGTTTCCTGGGTGAGGCCGCGGAATGAAGGTGACGATTGCCCGGTTGGGCCATCGGGGCGACGGGATCGCGGTAACGGCGGACGGACCGGTCCTTGTGCCGCTGGCGCTGCCGGGCGAAGAGGTCGAGGGCGAGGTGGCGGCAGGCCGCATGGCCGCGCCGAAGATCCTGACGCCCTCGCCCGATCGGGTGCGTGCGCCCTGCCCGCATTTCCGTGCCTGCGGCGGCTGTCTGCTGCAACATGCCTCGGACCCGTTCGTCGCGGCGTGGAAGCAGGATGTGGTCGTGGCGGCGCTGGCGGCACAGGGGCTGGAGGCCCCGTTCCGCCCCATCCGGACCTCTCCGCCGCAATCGCGGCGCCGGGCGGCGCTGGCCGGGCGGCGGACAAAGAAGGGCGTGATCGTCGGGCTGCATGGCCGTGCCTCTGACACGGTGGTGCCGATCCCGGACTGCCACCTGCTGCATCCGGATCTGATGACACTGCTTCCGGTTCTGGAACGGATCGTGATGCTTGGCGCCTCTCGCAAGGGGGAACTGACGCTGGTCGTCACCCGGTCCGATTTTGGCGCCGATGTGGCGGTGCGCGGGGGCAAGCCGCTCGACGCGCCCCTGCGCGCCGATCTTGCCGCACTGGCCGAGGGCACAGGCCTCGCCCGCCTTGCCTGGGACGATGAGGTCATCGCCCTGCGCCAGCCGCCCGCGCAAGGGATGGGGAAGGCCCTGGTCGTGCCGCCCCCGGGCGCCTTCCTGCAGGCGACGGCCGAGGGCGAGGCCGCCTTGCTTGCAGCGGTTCGCGACGCGGTGGGCGAGGCGCGCCGGATCGCCGATCTTTTCGCGGGATGCGGAACCTTCGCCCTCCCGCTCGCCGAGCGGGCCGAGATCCACGCGGTGGAAGGTGGCGCGGCGATGACCGGGGCGCTTGAACAGGGCTGGCGGCAGGCGCAGGGGCTGCGCCGGGTCACGACCGAGGCGCGCGACCTGTTCCGCAGGCCGTTGTCGGGGGCCGAGCTTACGGGGTTCGACGCCGTGGTGATCGACCCGCCCCGCGCGGGCGCCGAGGCACAGATGGCCGCGCTTGCGCAAGGCGATGTTCCGGTGATCGCGGCCGTGTCCTGCAACCCGGTCACCTTTGCCCGCGATGCGCGGCTGCTCATCGACGGGGGCTATCGCCTCGAATGGGTGCAGGTCGTCGATCAGTTCCGCTGGTCGCCCCATGTGGAACTTGCAGCCCGGTTTGCGAAAGGCCATATCGCCCGAAACTGACAAAGAGGGGCGGACGATGCGTCAACAGGTCGAGATCTGGCTGGATCAGCCATGGGTGCGCAACGCGATCATCGGGGTGATTGTCTTCAACGCGATCCTGCTGGGGCTGGAAACCTCGGGCACGGTGATGACGCAGATCGGCTGGCTGATCATCGCGCTGGATCTTGCCTGCCTTGCGATATTCGTGGCCGAGATCGGGCTGAAGCTTTTTGCGTTCCGGCTGCGGTTCTTCCGGTCGCCCTGGAACATCTTCGATTTCCTGATCGTCGGCATCTCGCTTGTGCCTGGGGCGCAGACCTTCAGCGTCCTGCGCGCCTTGCGCATCCTGCGGGTGCTGCGCGTCATTTCCGCGGCCCCCCGCCTGCGCCGGGTGGTCGAGGGGTTCATCACGGCACTGCCGGGAATGGGATCGGTCTTTCTGCTGATGGCGCTGATCTTTTACATCGGCGCCGTGATGGCGACCAAGCTCTTTGCCGCATCCTTCCCCGAATGGTTCGGCTCGATCGGCGCCTCGGCCTATACGCTCTTTCAGATCATGACGCTGGAAAGCTGGTCCATGGGCATCGTGCGGCCGGTGATGGACCAGTATGGCTATGCCTGGCTGTTCTTTGTCCCCTTCATAATGATCACCACCTTCGCGGTGGTGAACCTGCTGGTCGGTCTCATCGTCAACTCGATGCAGGACGCCCATCAGGAAGAGGAAACGCAGCGCACCGATGCCTACCGGGATGAGGTTCTGGCCCGGCTTGCCGCGATCGAGGCGCGACTGGCCGAACAGCAGGGCGCGGGTGCAGCGGACGCCCGTCCGGAGCGTATCGGCTGATTTTCGCCAATAAGTTCTGGCCACAGCCCCCGATTCTTCTGTATCTTCGGAAAAAATCCCAGAGGGGCAGGCAGAAAAACAATGCGCATATTTGGCGTTATCGGGCTTATTCTACTTACGGCCCTGGTGGCGGCCTGCGGTAAAAGACCGCCGGCTGTCTATACCGGGCCGGAAATCACCCACATCTATGTCGAGAAAACGAACCGGCGGATGATGCTGTTGCACGGCAACCAGGTCATCAAGATGTATGACATCGACCTCGGGTTTTCACCGGTCGGGCACAAGCAGTTCGAGGGCGACGGCCGCACACCCGAGGGGACCTATTACATCGACCGCCGCAATCCCAACAGCGCCTATCACCTGTCGATCGGGATCTCCTATCCGAATCCGGTCGATCACGCCTTTGCCAAGCAGGTGGGGCGGTCGCCGGGTGGAAACATCTTCATCCACGGGCGCGCCGGCAAGGATGGCGGGAGGCGCGACTGGACCGCAGGCTGCATCGCCGTGACGGACCGGGAGATGGAGGAGATCTGGACGATGGTGAGAACAGGGACGCCGATCACCATCGTGCCCTGAATGGGACCGTAAGCGGGTCATCAGGCCGTAAATCAGACGGGGCGCCAGTGGCGCCCCGTTTCGGTATTACCGGCCGGTGGTCAGCGTCCACCAGATCTTGCCCGACGGTTCCTGATACCAGGCAAACCCCATTTCCCGCGCGACCGGGTCCATGATGACGTTGCGCGTCAGGGGTTCGGCCATCCAGGCGGCCAGCGTCTCAAGCTCGTTCTCATAGGTTTCCGAGATCGCCTCGCCCTGGACCGACCCCGGATAGCCCGCGCGGCGCACGCGGTCGACCGGCGACGATCCGTCGGACCCGAAATGCCAGGGGCGATTCTGAACCGACATGTCGCGCGAATGCGTTGCGGCGGCCGCGTTGAGCTGCGCGTTCAGCGCCAGCGGCGGGCGGTTTCCGGCCTGGCGATAGGTGTTCACCGCATCGAGCATCCGGTACTGGATCTCTCCGGCATTCGCGCTGCGCACGTCATAGATGCGCTGGATCGGGCGGCCATCGGGGCCGAGTTGGGTAATTTCCGTACCGCCACCACAAGCCGCAAGGCCCATTGCAGCGACGAGAATGAGGCCAGTCAGACGAACCATGTTCCTGCCATCCAGATGTATTTGCCAGCCGAGCCATACAGACTTGGCCGAAGATGTTCAATTTCAACTGCCCGGAAGAGAAACAGTTGACAAGGGTTTGATTTGTCGCGATCTGCCGAAGCATCTACTTCTGAAGGGACGACCGGGTTCAACGACGTGGCCTTCACAAATATGTGATCTTTCTAGGAGCAGTGGGAATGAGTGGCGAGGGCTCTCATAACATCAACCGGCGGGTGTTCGTAGGCGCCGGTGTTGCCGCCCTGGCGGCGGCAGCGATGCCCGCATGGGCGCAGCAGATGGACAATTCGACCGAGATGGAACGGTCGCTGTCCACCAACGTGCAGCGTAACATCTCCAGCTTCCGCACGCTGGACTGGCGCCCCTATTTCGACAACCTGCGCAACGGCGCCGTTCTGGTCGATCTCGATTCGCGCGCGCTGCATTACTGGTCCGAGGATCAGAGCGTCTATCGCCTGTTCCCCACCAGCGTTCCGGTCAGCGAGGACCTGACCCGTCGCGGCCGCACCGAAGTGATCCGCAAGGTCGAAGGCCCGTCCTGGGCGCCGACCCCCGCAATGAAGCAGCGCAACCCTGAATGGCCGGATTTCGTCGGCCCCGGCCCGGACAACCCGCTGGGGACGCACGCGCTCTATCTCTCGTGGCAGTATTACCGCATCCACGGGACGCATGACACGCGCAAGATCGGGCGCCGGTCGTCGAATGGCTGTGTCGGTCTTTTCAACGAACATATCGCCGAGCTTTACGGCCTGACCCGCGTCGGCACGCAGGTTCTGCTGATCTGAGACCGCGACAGTCCGGCACGGCGGGCGGCCCTTGGGCCGCCCTTTTTCATTCGATCCAGCCGCGCAGGTTGTCCAGGACCACCGCTTCCAGTGCGGTGATATGCGCGTCATCGGCATTAAGGCAGGGGATATAGGTGAACTGCTCTCCGCCGGCGTGCTCAAAGCTTTCGCGGATTTCCTCGTTGATCTCTTCCAGCGTCTCGATGCAGTCGGCGGAAAAGGCGGGGGCCACGACGGCGATCCGCTTGATGCCGCTTTCGGCGAGGCGCGCGACCTCTTCCACGGTGTAGGGCTTCAGCCATTCCTCGGAGCCAAAGCGCGACTGGAAGGTGGTCACCACCTTGCCCTTTTCCCAGCCCAGCCGTTCGCGCAACAGGCGCGAGGTCTTCTGGCACTGGCAGTGATAGGGATCGCCTTCCAGCAGATAGCGTTTCGGAACCCCGTGATAGGAGGTCACCAGAAGCTCCGGCTTTTCGTCCATCGCGTCCCAGACCCGGCTCACCGATTCCGCAAGCGCCTCAACATAGAGCGGATGCTCGAAATAGGCGGGGACGGTGCGGGCCGCGGGCTGCCACTTTTCCTTCATCAGCGCGCGGAAGAACTGGTCATTCGCGGTGGCGGTCGTCGCGCCCGCATATTGCGGGTAAAGCGGGAAGAACAGGATCTTTTCACATCCCTGCTCGACCAGCGACCGCACCTTGGACTCGGTCGACGGATTGCCGTAGCGCATGCAGAAATCGACGATCACGTCGTCGCCGAACCGTTCCTGCATCCGCGCCGCGATCTTGGCCGTCTGCTCCTTGGTGATCGTCATCAAGGGGCTTTCGCCCTTGTCGTGGTTCCAGATCGATTTGTAGTTCGCGCCGGATGTGAACGGCCGCTTGGTCAGGATCACAAGCTGCAGGAGCGGCTGCCAGAAGAGCGGCGAGTAATCGATCACCCGGCGGTCCGAGAGGAACTCGTTCAGGTACCGCCGCATCGACCAGTAGTCGTAATTGTCCGGCGTCCCGAGATTGGCGAGCAGAAGCCCGATCCGGGCGCGGGGCACCGGCGGGTGGTCAGGCGCGGCATGGGCCAGCCGCCCCTCGCCGGGTTTCATCTTATGCGCAGCGTCGGTTGTCTTTGCGTCGAGCATCGTTATCCCTCTGGCCCTGTCCGTCTGGCCTCGTGTGGCGCTGACATAGACGGTTTCCGCCGCCGTTCAAATGCTGCGCATCGTCGCGGCACGGGCCGTTCATGGCGTGTCTTTTCCCAGCGCATCCGCAAGGCGCGTGATGGCCGATCCGGGGCGGAGCGGTTTCTGCTGCCCCTCATGCGGGGCCCAGCCGGTCAGATAGATCATCTCGAACGTGGCGCGGATGCGGGTGGGGTCGTCGGCTGCCGGAAAATGTTCGGCATAGCGGCGTATGGCCTCCAGCATCACGGCGCGTCGGGTCGGGTGGCGCAGGCGGGCGCCGAGGGCGTTCGATTCGCCCATCGCGCGCAGGTCCCGCATCAGCCGCAGCGGATCGGCATAGGTCACGACGGTCGTCGCGCTGTCCGCGACCGGAAGGGCAAAGCCCGCCCGCTGCAACAAGGCACCCAGATCGCGGATTTCCCCCATCGGCAGAACGCGGGGCGACAGGCCCCCGGTCACATGCGCCTCGGCCTCGGCCAGCGCCCGGCGCAACTCGTTCAGGGTCTGCCCGCCAAAGAGCACCGCGAGAAACAGCCCGTCTGGTCGCAACGCGCGACGACATTGCACCATCTGCCCGACGGGATCATTCGCCCAGTGGAGCGAGAGCGCGTGGATCACCAGATCATGCGCCCCCGGTTTCAGGTCCAGGATATCGTCATCGGGAACGACCTGCGCCCCGGGCAGATCCCAGGCCTCGGGGAAAGGGGTGACGATCGCCGGTGCCGTAAACGTTCTGTTAACCTCGCTCAGTCTCTCCTGCACTTCGGCCGCGGCTTCGCGGTGCAGGAAGAGCTCGGGCGCCCGCGCAATGCGGCGGCGATGCAGCGCCAGCGCGTGGCGGTCGGTCAGGTCAGGGCTGGCTTGCGGCGGGCGGGACATGGGATTGGTCCTGTAGGGCAAGGATTGCCGCTATGTAAGCGGGGGGCGGGGAAATGCAAAGCGTGCTGCAGGCGATCTTTCCGGCGGAATGCCTGTCCTGCCGGGCGCATATTGCGCGGGGGCCCGGGTCAGGCCCGGGACTTTGCGGGGCGTGCTGGCGCGACACGGCGTTTGTGGCGGGCCTTTGCTGCGACCACTGCGGCGTGCAGCTGCCGGGCCAGGAGGCGCAGGCGACGCTGTGCGACGACTGCCTGTCGACACCGCGGCCTTGGGCGCGCGGCCGGGCGGTCATGACCTATGGCGGGGTGGGGCGGCGGCTGATCCTTGCGCTCAAACACGGGGACCGGCTGAATATAGCGCGGCCCGCCGGGATGTGGATGGCGCGGGCGGCGGCCCCGATCCTGCTGCCGGACATGGTGGTGGCGCCGGTTCCGCTTCACTGGACGCGGCTTTTGCGGCGGCGCTACAACCAGTCGGCGCTTCTGTCGCGGGCGCTCGCGAGGGAGGCCGGGCTCGATCACTGCCCGGATCTTTTGCTGCGCCGCCGCCGGACCTCCAGCCAGGACGGCAAAGGGCGTGCGGAAAGGGCCGAAAATCTTGCCGGCGCGATCACCGCCCATCCGCGCCGCACCGTGCGGATGCAGGGCCGCAACGTTCTTCTGGTCGATGATGTGATGACGTCGGGCGCGACCCTCGCCGAGGCCGCGCGGGCCTGCCTTGAGGCGGGCGCCGCAGGGGTGCGCATCGTGGTACTGGCCCGCGTTGCGAAGAATGCCTAAATACCTATAGTTACCGCTTCCTGGGGAATGGGCCATGCAACCTGTCGAAATCTACACCTCGCCCACTTGTGGCTATTGTCATGCGGCCAAGCATCTGCTGCGCCAAAAAGGCGTGTCGTTCACCGAACATGACGTGTCGCGCGATCCGGCCCTGCGGCAAAAGATGATGCAACGGGCAAACGGCCGCCATACCGTGCCGCAGATCTTCATCGGCACGACCCATGTCGGCGGCTCGGACGATCTGCATGCGCTGGAACGGGCCGGCAAGCTCGACGCGCTGCTGGCGGGCTGAGCGATGCGCCCGGGGCGGATGGGGCACCGGCCAGCGACTTGCCCGCCCCGGGCGACAGCCGTCGGGACGGACGCATGACGAACGGCAAGACCGAAGATCTTGCCGCGGCGCTGTTCGGCGAACTTTTCATGGCCGATCAGCTGGCCCGGACGCTGATCGGGCGCGTGATGCCCAAGGGGATGGAGCTGTCGCATTTCAGCGTCCTGAACCATCTGGCGGGCGTGGGCGATGAACGGACGCCGGCGCAGCTTGCGCGCAGCTTTCACGTCACCCGCGGGGCGATGACCAACACGCTTTCACGGCTGGAACAGGCGGGGCATGTCCATATCCGCCCCGACTGGGACGATGCGCGTCGTAAATTCGTCTCTATCAGCCCGGCGGGTCGTGCTGCGCGCGACGCCGCCCTTCAGGCGATCACGCCAGTGCTTGGCGACGTGGTGCGCGCCTTGGGCGCCGAACGGGTGCGCGCCGTTCTTCCGGTGCTGCGCGAACTGCGACTGCGGATGGAGGCGGATTAGCGCCGGATGCTCGCGGTCACGTAATTCACCGACAGATCCCGATCCGACAGCGACCAGGACCATGTGACGGGGTTGAACACGAACCCCTTGCGGTCCACCGGGTCCAGCCCCGCGCGGCGGAGCAGGTCATAAAGCTCGTCCGGCGTGATGAACTTTGACCAGTCATGGGTGCCCTTGGGCAGCCAGCGCATCACATATTCCGCACCGACAATCGCCATGAGCCAGCTTTTCGGGTTCCGGTTCAGGGTCGAGCAGATCATCAGCCCGCCCGGCCGCAACAGCGAATGGCAGGCCGAAAGATAGGTCAGCGGGTTGGCCACATGTTCCACGACCTCCATGTTCAGGACGATATCGAAGGTCTCGCCGGCGGCGGCCAGATCCTCGGCCGTGGTGTGGCGATAGTCTATGGCAAGGCCCATCTGCTCGGCATGGATGCGGGCGACGGGGATATTGCGTTCCGCCGCATCGGCGCCCACGATATCGGCGCCCAACCGCGCCATCGGTTCCGAAAGGAGGCCGCCCCCGCACCCGATGTCGAGAATGCGCAGCCCCGCAAAGGGACGCTCGGATCCGGGGTCGCGCCCGAATTCCGCCGCGATCTGGCGCACGATGTAATCCAGCCGGCAGGGGTTGAGCATGTGCAGCGGCTTGAACTTGCCGTTCGGGTCCCACCACTCGGCGGCCATGGCCTGGAACTTGGCGACCTCTGCCGCGTCTATGGTTGAGCCGGTTCGCACGGTCATCTTCAGTCTCTCGCTTGAAAACCCCGTGGCGGGGCGGGTTCCGGCGTTATATAGGACAATCATGGACAGAACCGCAGGCCAAAAGCGCGCAGCCGCCGCCTTTCTCTATCCGCCGCTCGATCCGTTCGACCAGCGGGTGCTGGACGTGGGCGACGGGCACCGCATCTATGTCGAACAATGCGGCGCGCGCGACGGGCTTCCGGTTGTCGTCCTGCATGGCGGGCCGGGGGGCGGATGCAGCCCCGCGATGCGCCGCTATTTCGACCCCACGGTCTATCGGATCATCCTGTTCGACCAGCGGGGCTGCGGCCGGTCGCGGCCCCATGCGAGCGTCGAGGCGAACACCACCTGGCATCTGGTCGCCGATATCGAACTGATCCGGGAATCGCTCGGCATCCCGCGCTGGATCGTTTTTGGCGGAAGCTGGGGGGCCACGCTTGCGCTGCTTTATGCGCAGGCTCATCCGGACCGTGTCGCCCATCTGGTGCTGCGGGGTGTCTTTCTGATGACCCGGGCCGAGCTTGACTGGTTCTACGGCGGCGGGGCCGGGCGGTTCTGGCCCGACCTCTGGGCTCGGTTCGTCTCACTGATCCCGGAAGATGAGCGTCACGACCTGATCGGCGCCTATCACCGCAGGCTGTTCAGCGGCGACACCGTTGAGGAAACGCGCCACGCCCGCGCCTGGGCGGCCTGGGAAAACGCATTGGCCGCGATCGAACATGAAGGCCCGGTGGGCGAGGCGCCCGGCGACTATGCCCGAGCCTTTGCGCGGCTGGAGAATCACTACTTCACCCATGCCGGCTTCCTGCATCGCGATGACCAGATCATCGCCGACCTGCCGCGGATCGCCGAGATTCCCGGGACGATCGTGCAGGGCCGCTATGACATGATCTGCCCGCCCGCTGCGGCCTGGCATCTGGCGCAGAACTGGCCCCGCGCGGATCTGAAGCTGGTGGGCATGGCAGGGCACGCCTTGTCCGAGCCCGGGATCACCGCGGAACTCGTGCGGAGCATGAACCTGCTGCGCCACAAGGGCCCGGCGCTGGGCATCTGATTCATCGGCCTTGCGGCCGACGGGATTTGCCCCTATATGGCAGCCAATAGCGGCGCTTCGGATGATCCGGGGCCCACCGGATAAGACAACGGGCCGCGCGCCCGTTTTTTTGTATTTGGACCCATGACCGATCTTATCGCAAAAACCGCCATCGACCGGCGCCTCGCCGAGATCATCACCCCCGCCATCGAGGGGTTGGGTTTTGAGCTTGTGCGCGTCCGGCTGCAGGGCGGCAAGACCCGTGTGCTGCAGATCATGGCCGACCGTCCGGAAGGGGGGATCGTCGTTGACGAATGCGCCATGATTTCCACCGCCGTATCGGCCGTGCTCGACGTAGAGGACCCGCTTGACGACGCCTATATGCTGGAGGTTTCAAGCCCCGGCATCGACCGCCCGCTGACGCGGCTCAAGGATTTCGACGTCTGGGAAGGGTATGAGGCGCGGGTCGAGACGACCGAGCTGATCGATGGCCGCCGTCGCTTCAAGGGCGAGCTGCGCGGGACCGAAGGCGACGAGATACTGATCGAGATCGAAGAGGGCGTGATCGGACTCAAGTTCGACTGGCTCTCGGATGCAAAGCTGATCCTGACCGACGACCTGATTGCCGAGATGCTGCGCCAGCGCAAGGAAGCCGGCATCATCGATGAAACCGAATTCGACGAGATTGAAACCGACACCGATGATGAATCGGACACCGCTTCGGAAAAGGAGTGAGACATGGCAATCACCTCTGCCAACCAGCTTGAACTGCTGCAGACCGCCGAAGCGGTGGCGCGCGAAAAGATGATCGACCCCGATCTGGTCGTTCAGGCGATGGAAGAAAGCCTCGCCCGGGCCGCCAAGTCGCGCTATGGCTCCGAACTGGACATCCGCGTCAGCATCGACCGCAAGACGGGGCGCGCGCGCTTTACCCGGGTCCGCACGGTGGTCGAGGATGACGCGGTCGAGAACATGCAGGCGGAACTGACCGTCAAGCAGGCAAAGCAGTATCTCGCCGATCCCAAGGTCGGGGACGAGATCGTGGATGAGGTGCCGCCGGTCGATCTGGGCCGTATCGCGGCGCAATCGGCCAAGCAGGTGATCCTGCAGAAGGTCCGCGAGGCAGAGCGCGACCGGCAGTACGAGGAATTCAAGGACCGCAAGGGCACGATCATCAACGGCACCGTCCGCCGCGAGGAATACGGCAATATCATCGTCGATATCGGCCGCGGCGAGGCGATCCTGCGCCGGAACGAGAAGATCGGCCGCGAAAGCTATCGCCCGAACGACCGTATCCGCGCCTTCGTCAAGGATGTCCGCCGTGAGGCGCGCGGCCCGCAGGTCTTCCTGTCGCGGACGGCGCCGGAATTCATGGCCGAACTCTTCAAGATGGAAGTGCCCGAAATCTATGACGGTGTCATCGAGATCAAGGCCGTGGCCCGTGACCCCGGCAGCCGGGCAAAGATCGCGGTGATCAGCTATGACGGCTCGATCGACCCGGTGGGCGCTTGTGTCGGTATGCGCGGCAGCCGCGTTCAGGCGGTGGTGAACGAACTTCAGGGCGAAAAGATCGACATCATTCCGTGGAATGAGGATCAGGCGACCTTCCTTGTGAACGCGTTGCAGCCGGCCGAGGTGTCGAAGGTCGTCATCGACGAGGATGCGGGCCGGATCGAGGTCGTGGTCCCGGATGAACAGCTTTCGCTCGCCATCGGCCGTCGCGGCCAGAACGTGCGCCTGGCCAGCCAGCTTACAGGTCTCGACATCGACATCATGACCGAGGCCGATGAGGCCGCGCGGCGTCAGGCGGAATTCGCCGAGCGCACGCAGCTCTTCATGGATGCGCTGGACGTGGATGAGACGCTGGCGCAACTTCTTGTGGCCGAGGGCTTCACAAATCTCGAAGAAGTCGCATATGTCGATCAGGACGAACTCCTCTCCATCGACGGCTTTGACGAGGATACCGCGAACGAGCTTCAGGCCCGGGCGCGCGACCAGATCGAAGAGGCGACCCGCAAGGCGCTTGAGGCCGCGCGCGCCCTTGGCGCAGAGGACAGCCTGATCGAGTTCGAGGGACTGACCCCGCAGATGGTCGAGGCTCTGGCCCAGGATGGCGTCAAGACGCTGGAAGATTTCGCGACCTGCGCGGACTGGGAACTGGCCGGCGGCTGGACGACGGTCAATGGCCAGCGCGTCAAGGATGAGGGCGTTCTGGAAAAATTCGATGTGAGCCTCGAAGAGGCGCAGCATCTGGTGATGACGGCGCGTGTTCTTCTGGGCTGGGTGGATCCGGCCGAACTGGAAGGTGCCGCCGAAGAAGAAGAGGCCGCAGAGGGCGAGGAGCCCTGAGGCCAGGAGGCAGCATGACGCGCGGCGGACGCGACAAGGACCGGGACGAACCGGAACGCCGGTGCATCGCGACGGGCGAAAGCCAGCCCAAGGCGGGCCTGATCCGCTTTGTGGTCGGACCGGAGGGTCAGGTGATTCCCGACCTTCTGGAACGGCTTCCGGGGCGGGGCATCTGGGTCAGCGCCGACCGAGCTGCGGTGGAAAAGGCGGTGAAGAAGGGCCTTTTCGCGCGTGCCGCCCGCCAGCCGGTGCAGACCGGGGATCTGGTCTCGGCGCTTGAGGCCGGGCTGGGACGCCGTGTCGTCGACCTTTTGTCGCTGGCGCGCAAGGGTGGCGCGGCGGTGGCCGGGTTCGAAAAGGTGAAGGATTGGCTGGTCAAGGACCAGGCAGAGGTCCTGATCCAGGCCTGTGACGGGTCGGAACGAGGCAAGACGAAACTCCGCCCGCCCGAGCCTGTGAATGCAGGAGATACGACCTTTATCGGCTGCCTCACGGCTGCTGAATTGGGTTTGGCTTTTGGACGGGAACATGTGATACATGCCGCGCTTGCGGCTGGTGGACTCACGGCGCGTGTTGTAGACGAGGCGCGAAAGCTCTCGGGCATCCGTGGGCAGATCGGTGGCAGGGCCGCCGGGAAGGATACGAAAGACGCATGAGCGATACAGACGGTAAGAAGCCCCTTGGGCTGCGCGGATCGAATTCAGGTCAGGTGAAGCAGAGCTTCAGCCACGGCCGGACCAAGGCTGTTGTGGTGGAAACCAAGCGCAAGCGCGTGGTCGTGCCCAAGCCGGGTGCGGGTTCGGGTGCTGCCTCGGGGTCATCGCCGCATCTCGGTGATCCGTCCAAACGTCCCGCGGGTATCAGCGACGCCGAGATGGAGCGTCGCCTGAGGGCGGTTCAGGCCGCCCGTGCCCGCGAGGCCGAAGATACCGCGCGGCGCGAGCGTGAAGAGCGCGAGCGCGAGGAAGAGCGTCAGCGCAAACGCGAAGAGATCGAGGCCCGGGAGCGTGAAGAGCGCGAGCGGGAAGAGCGCGCGCGGCTGAAGGCCGAGGAAGAAGAGCGTGAAAAGGCCGCAGAGGCCGAACGTGCCCGCCGCAGCGCCGAGCGCAAGAAGACCGCGGATGCGACGCCTGCCGCACCAGAGGCGCCGGCAGCCGAACGCTCGATGCCCAAGCCTGCCTCTGCCCCCCGCAAGGTGGAGCGTGAGCGCGATGCCGATCGCGACGGCCGCGGCAAAGGCAAGGGCGACGAAAGCCGCCGTGCCGGCAAGCTGACCCTGAACGAGGCGCTTTCGGGCGAAGGCGGCCGTCAGCGCAGCCTTGCGGCCATGAAGCGCAAGCAGGAACGGGCGCGCCAAAAGGCGATGGGCTCCGGCCAGTCGCGCGAAAAGCAGGTGCGCGATGTGCAGCTTCCTGAAACCATCGTGGTGCAGGAACTTGCGAACCGCATGGCCGAACGGGTCGCGGATGTGGTCAAGGCGCTGATGAAGATGGGCGTCATGGCCACCATGAACCAGACCATCGATGCCGATACGGCTGAGCTTCTGATCGAGGAATTCGGCCATCGCGCCGTGCGCGTTTCCGATGCCGATGTGGAACAGGTCATCGATTCGGTCAAGGATGCGCCCGAAGATCTCGTTGCGCGCCCGCCGATCATCACGATCATGGGCCACGTCGACCACGGCAAGACCTCGCTTCTGGATGCGATCCGCAAGACCAACGTCGTTTCTGGCGAGGCCGGGGGGATTACCCAGCATATCGGTGCGTATCAGGTGCGCACCGAGAGCGGGGCTGTTCTCACCTTCCTCGACACGCCGGGCCACGCCGCCTTTACGTCGATGCGAGCCCGTGGTGCGCAGGTGACGGACGTCGTCGTGCTGGTTGTCGCGGCCGATGACGCGGTCATGCCGCAGACGGTCGAGGCGATCAATCACGCCAAGGCGGCCGGAGTCCCGATGATCGTCGCGATCAACAAATGCGACAAGCCTTCGGCCCAGCCTGACAAGGTGCGGACGGACCTTCTTCAGCACGAGGTCGTCGTCGAGAAGATGTCCGGCGATGTGCAGGATGTCGAGGTTTCGGCCCTGACCGGCAAGGGGCTGGACGAGCTTCTGGATGCGATCGCCTTGCAGGCAGAAATCCTTGAGCTTCATGCCAACCCGAAACGTGCCGCGATGGGTGCGGTGATCGAGGCAAAGCTGGACGTGGGCCGTGGCCCCGTAGCGACTGTCCTTGTTCAGAACGGAACGCTGAAGCAGGGCGATATCTTTGTCGTGGGCGAACAGTGGGGCAAGGTCCGCGCGCTCATCAACGATCAGGGTGAGCGGGTGAAAGAAGCCGGACCGTCGGTTCCGGTCGAGGTTCTGGGTCTGAACGGAACGCCCGAGGCGGGTGACGTGCTCAACGTCGTCGAGACCGAGGCGCAGGCCCGCGAGATCGCCGATTACCGGGCGCAGGCGGCCAAGGACCGGCGTGCTGCGGCGGGTGCCGCGACCACGCTGGAACAGCTTATGGCCAAGGCCAAGGCGGATCAGAGCGTGGCGGAACTGCCCGTGGTAGTGAAGGCCGATGTGCAGGGCTCTGCCGAGGCGATTGTCCAGGCGCTCGAAAAGGTCGGAAACGACGAGGTGCGCGTCCGGGTCCTGCATTACGGCGTGGGCGCGATCACCGAGTCCGATATTGGTCTGGCAGAAGCGTCGGGCGCCCCGGTCATCGGCTTCAACGTCCGTGCCAACGCTCCGGCCCGCAACGCGGCCAACCAGAAGGGCGTGGAGATCCGCTATTACTCGGTGATCTACGACCTTGTGGACGATGTGAAGGCGGCGGCGTCTGGCCTGCTTTCGGCCGAGATCCGCGAAAAGTTCATCGGCTATGCGGAAATCCGCGAGGTGTTCAAGGTTACGGGCGTGGGCAAGGTTGCCGGCTGTCTCGTTACCGAGGGCGTGGCGCGCCGTTCTGCCGGGGTCCGGCTGCTGCGCGACAACGTGGTTATTCACGAAGGCACGCTCAAGACGCTCAAGCGCTTCAAGGACGAGGTCAAGGAAGTGGTGTCCGGGCAGGAATGCGGTATGGCATTCGAGGCCTATGACGACATCCGTCCCGGCGACATCATCGAGATCTTCGAGCGTGAGGAAGTGGAGCGCACGCTCGCCTGAGATTGTGCAGATAGAAATGAAGACAGCCGGATCGTCATGCGATCCGGCTGTTTCAACTGAAACTCATACTGACTGCTTTGGCACCCGGTGCCGAAAGCTTCGTCACGCCGCCTGATCGTTCCCGACCGGGGTCCCGACGAACGTCTTGTCACCAACCCGCACGGCAACCTTACCGTCGGGGAGCTGGCGCAGGAACATGCCCTGAACCGAGATGTAGCTACCGATGTTGATCGTCCGGATCATGATTCGACCCCTGTTTGTCTACCCATGACTCTGAATTTAAGGGGAATCGGATAAAAAAACATTAGGAATTTGGGCGCAGGTCACAAAATTACGCCTAATTTTCGACAATTTTGCGAAAAGTGAGGCCCCGTGACCGTTTAGCCGGAAATGGGTCAGAGCCATTCACGCAATACTGCAACAATCGGGACGTCTGCGGGGGGCATCGGAAAGTCACGGAGCCGCTCCTTCCGCACCCAGGAAAGCGCCTGACCTTCCTTCGAAACCGGTGTCCCGGCCCATTTGCGGCAGGCAAACACCGGCATGAGCAGGTGGAAGTTGGCATAGGCGTGGCTGGCAAAGGTCAGGGGCGCAAGGCAGCTTGACCAGGTCTCGATCCCCAGTTCCTCGTGCAGCTCGCGGATCAGGGCCTGCTCGGGCGTCTCGCCTTGCTCAACCTTGCCGCCGGGGAATTCCCAAAGGCCCGCCATCGACTTGCCTTCGGGACGTTGTGCCAAAAGCACGCGGCCATCCGCGTCGATCAACGCGACAGCCGAAACGAGGACGATCTTCATGAACGATAGTCGGCGTTGATGTCGATGTATCCATGCGTGAGATCGCAGGTCCAGACCTGGGCCCGCCCGCGGCCCAGCCCCAGATCGACCGCAATCGTCAGTTCCTGGCCGCGCATATAGGCCGAGGTCTCCGCCTCGTCGTAATCCGGCGCGCGCCATCCCTTTTCGGCGACGAGGATCTTTCCGAACCGGATCGAAAGCAGGTCACGGTCGGCCTTGGCCCCCGATTTCCCGACCGCCATCACGACACGGCCCCAGTTCGCATCCTCGCCCGCGATCGCCGTCTTGACGAGTGGCGAGTTCGCGATGGCCATGGCGACGCGCCGTGCGTCCCCGGCGTCTGCCGCGCCCGTCACCTTGACCTCGACGAATTTCGTCGCGCCCTCGCCGTCACGCACGACCTGATGCGCAAGATCCATCATCACCGTCCGCAGGGCACGTTCAAAGGCCTTGGCCGGGCCCGAGCGCATGTCGGAAATCTCCGGGGCGGCACTTTTCCCCGTTGCGGCAACGATCATCGCGTCCGAAGTCGAGGTGTCGCTGTCCACGGTGATGCAGTTGAACGTCTTGTCTGTCAGGCGGCCGACCATCTTTTGCAGCGGGCCGGCCGCGATTTTCGCATCGGTGAAGATATAGACGAGCATCGTCGCCATGTCCGGCGCAATCATGCCCGACCCCTTGGCGATTCCCGCGATGCGCACCGGCTGGCCGTCGATCTCGATCTCGGCGGCAGCACCTTTCGGGAAGGTGTCGGTGGTCATGATCGCCCTGGCGGCAGCCTCGATTGTATCCTCCGACAGAGCCCCTGCAAGCTCCTCCAGCTTGGCGGTGATCCGGTCATGGGGCAGCGGTTCACCGATCACACCTGTCGAGGAGGAGAAAACGCGCTTCTGCGGCACACCCAGAACCCGCGCGACCTCGGCCGTGACCTGATCGACGGCCGATTGGCCTGCGGCGCCGGTAAAGGCATTGGCATTGCCGGAATTCACGATGATCGCAGCGCCCTCATCGGAAGGCGCACGGCGGCGCAGCTTCGCCTGGCAATCGAGGACCGACGCGGCCCGTGTGGCCGAGCGGGTAAACGCCCCCGCAATCGCGGTTCCGGGTGCGAGGCGCACAAGCATCACATCGGTCCGGTTGCGATAACGGACACCGGCCTCGGCGGTCGCGAATTCCACACCCGCGATCACCGGAAGCTGCGGAAAGGCCGCGGGTGCGAGCGGCGAGACGGAATGGCCCTTGGCAGCTTTTGGCGCGGTCGCGGCGACATCGGCCTTCAGCGCCTTGAGCTTCTTGCGAAGGCCCTTGGCCTCGGCCTTCAGCTTTGCCTTGGCGCCCTTTTCCTTTTTGGTCATTCCGTCCCCCCGATCGGCTCAGTCGAGCAACATCTGATCGCGAAGGACCGCCGGGTCAATCCCTTCGTCATTGCGGGCGATCTCGGCATTTCCGGTGGCCTCGGCGATGCGGTTCTGGACCGCCTCGTTCTGAAGCTGGACGGCAAGCTCGGACCGCACCTCATCGAGCGAGGGCGCCTCGGCCAGGCGGGTTTCGTTCAGCAGCACGAGATGCCAGCCGAACTGCGTCTCGATCGGGTCAGAGATCTCGCCGACCTCAAGCGCCGTCACGGCGTCCTCAAAGGGCTGCACCATCATGCCGGGGCCGAACCACCCGAGGGCTCCGCCACCCTGCGCCGCGCCATCCTGCGAATGGGTCCGCGCGAGCTCGGCGAAATCGGCACCTTCATCAAGCTCTTGCCGCAGCGCCTGCGCCTCTTCCTCGGTTTCGACAAGGATATGCGAGGCGTTGTATTCCTGCGAGGGTTCAGCCCCGGCGAAACGTTCCTCATAGGCAGCCTGCAGGGCCTCGTCGCTGATGGCCTCTTCGGCGCTCTGCGACAGGACGACGCTTGCGATATAGGCGCGGCGCTCGTTCTCGATGGCGATCTCGTCGCGGCGCGAAAGCTCGCCCTCAAGCGATTGCGCAAGGGCGGTCTGCTGGATCAGCTGGTCGAGGATGCCCTCGAACAGCAGTTCGTCCGGCAGGCTTTGATATTGTTCGGGTAGTTGTTCGCGCAGAACGATCATCTCGCCCAGCGTGATGTCGGTCCCGTTCACGGTGGCGACCACCGTGTCCGCATCCTGGGCCATCGCCGGCAGCGCGAGCGCGAGCGCGACGGCAGAGCCGAGCCAGAGGCTTGCGGGTTTCGACATATTGACACTCCTGCATGAGGCCGCGGCACCCGCGACGTTGACACTCTGCGGGCTGACCCTTACATCGCCGAAGGACATCTCGGCCGGGCCGCCCTGCGTTTGCAGCACTTCTACGGCGGGCTGGCGGGGGCGGCAAGGCAAAGCGCCACACGATCCTGTCAAACGACGCCATGCGGAGAAAACATGCTGGGTCTCGGAACTATCGCCAAAAAGGTCTTTGGCACCCCGAATGATCGCAAGGTCAAGACGACCCGCCCGCTGGTCGCACGGATCAACGATCTGGAGGCAGAGTTCAAGGCCCTGTCCGATGACGGCCTCAAGGAAAAGACGGCGGAGTTCAAGTCCCGCTTTGCCCAGGGCGAGACGCTGGACGATCTTTTGCCCGAGGCATTCGCCAACTGCCGTGAAGGTGCGCGCAGGGCGCTTGGCCTCCGGGCGTTCGACGTGCAGCTCATGGGCGGGATCTTCCTGCATCAGGGCAATATCGCCGAGATGAAGACGGGCGAGGGCAAGACGCTGGTCGCGACCTTCCCGGCCTATCTGAACGCGCTGGCCGGCAAGGGCGTGCATGTCGTGACGGTGAACGACTATCTTGCCAAGCGCGATGCCGACTGGATGAGCAAGGTCTACGCGCAGCTTGGCCTGACCACCGGCGTCGTCTACCCCTTCCAGCCGGAAGACGAAAAGCGCGCCGCTTATCGCGCCGACATCACCTATGCGACGAACAACGAGCTCGGGTTCGACTATCTGCGCGACAACATGAAATCGTCGCTGGACGAGATGGCGCAGCGCGGCCATTTCTTTGCCATCGTCGACGAGGTGGACAGCATCCTGATCGACGAGGCGCGGACACCCCTGATCATCTCGGGTCCGTCTCAGGACCGGTCGGAGCTTTACGTAAAGATCGACGCGATCATCCCCGGCATCACCGAAGATCATTTCACGCTCGACGAAAAGACCCGGACCGTCACCTATACCGACGAAGGGAACGACTTCATCGAGGAGCGGCTTCGCGTGGCGGGGCTCTTGCCGGAAGGCCAGTCGCTCTATGATCCCGAAAGCACGACCCTCGTTCACCATGTCACGCAGGCGCTTCGGGCGCACAAGCTCTATACCCGCGACAAGGATTACATCGTCCGCGAGGGCGAAGTCGTCCTGATCGACGAATTCACCGGCCGGATGATGAAGGGACGCCGCCTGTCGGATGGTCTTCATCAGGCGATCGAGGCCAAGGAAGGCGCACAGATCCAGCCGGAGAACGTGACGCTCGCCTCGGTGACGTTCCAGAACTACTTCCGGCTCTACGAAAAGCTGGGCGGGATGACGGGGACGGCCGCGACCGAAGCCGAAGAGTTCATGGAGATCTACAAGCTGGGCGTGGTGGAGGTGCCGACGAACCGTCCCGTGCAGCGGATCGACGAACATGACCAGGTCTATCGCACGGCGCGCGAAAAGTTCGACGGGATCGTCGAAGCGATCAAGGAAGCGAATGCCAAGGGCCAGCCCATCCTGGTCGGCACCACCTCGATCGAGAAGTCCGAGTTCCTGTCCGATCTCCTCAAGAAGGACGGCATCGCCCATAACGTGCTCAACGCGCGCCAGCATGAACAAGAGGCGCAGATCGTTGCGGATGCAGGGCGGCTGGGCGCGGTGACCATCGCAACCAACATGGCCGGCCGGGGGACCGACATTCAGCTTGGCGGCAATGTCGAGATGAAGGTCATGCAGGCCCTCGACGAAAATCCGGACGCCCATCCGGACGAGTTGCGGGCGCGTGTCGAAGCCGAGGTCGCAGAGGAAAAGCAGAAGGTGCTTGCCGCCGGGGGGCTTTATGTTCTGGCGACGGAACGGCATGAAAGCCGCCGTATCGACAACCAGCTGCGCGGCCGGTCGGGCCGTCAGGGGGACCCGGGCCGGTCGTCCTTCTTCCTGTCGCTCGAAGATGACCTGATGCGCATCTTCGGGTCGGACCGGCTCGACAAGGTTCTGTCGACGCTCGGCATGAAGGAGGGTGAGGCGATTGTACACCCTTGGGTCAACAAGTCCCTGGAAAAGGCGCAGGCCAAGGTCGAGGCGCGCAACTTTGACATCCGCAAGCAGCTTCTGAAATTCGACGACGTGATGAACGACCAGCGCAAGGTGATCTTTGCGCAGCGCCTCGAAATCATGGAGGCCGAGGATCTTTCGGAAATGGTGCAGGACATGCGCCATCAGGTCATCGACGATCTGGTGGACCTGCATCTGCCGCCCCGCAGCTATGCCGACCAATGGGAGATGGAGAGCCTGCAGGCCGCCATTGGCGAGCGTCTGGGGCTCGATCTTCCCGTGCTCGGCTGGGCCGAAGAGGAAGGCGTCGATCAGGATACGGTGCGCGAACGGCTTTATGCAGCCTCTGACGAACTCATGGCCGACAAGACCGCAAAGTTCGGCCCGGAGACGATGCGCAACATTGAAAAGCAGCTGCTTCTTCAGACGATCGACGGCAAGTGGCGCGAACATCTTCTGACGCTGGAGCATCTGCGCTCGGTCGTTGGTTTCCGAGGCTATGCGCAGCGCGATCCGCTGAACGAATACAAGACCGAGGCATTCACGCTGTTCGAGAGCATGTTGAACAGCCTGCGTGTGGATGTGACGCAGCGGCTGGGCCAGATCCGTCCCCTGACCAAGGAAGAGCAGGAAACGATGCTGCGCCAGATCGCCGCGCAGCAAGCCGCCCTGTCCCGCGCCGCCAAGGCACCCGAGCCGTCAGATGCACCCGCGCCGCTGGTTGAGGGTTTCGATGAGGCGGACCCGGCAACATGGGGGAACCCGGGCCGCAACGACCCCTGCCCCTGCGGATCCGGCCAGAAGTTCAAGCATTGCCATGGAAGGTTTGCCTGACGGGGCCTCGGGCGGGGGCGTTGAAGGACCGCACGGTATTGTCTCAACGTTGAGCAAGTTGACTTGCGTGACAACGGCAGGAAGGCGGGGCGCGCGCTCCTCATCAACGCTATGTCAGGTGTGAGTGCCGCGCATCCCTTGGGCAATATGGATGGAGACCCTCGCGGTTGGGCCTCAGAGCGGCAACACCGATCATGATCTCGGCGTGGGTCCGCTACAGATAGCCCTGCGACCGAAAGCTCAGTTCCCGCTCCTTCCCGATGATGAGATGGTCGTGCAGCGTCAGGCCAAGTGCCTGCGCGGCGTCTTGGATCTGCATGGTCATGGTGATATCCGCCTGCGACGGGGTGGGATCGCCGGAAGGGTGGTTGTGGACGAGGATGAAGGCCGAGGCGTTCACCTCCAGCGCGCGTTTCACCACCTCGCGCGGGTAGACCGGAACATGGTCTACGGTGCCGCGGGCCTGTTCCTCATCCGCGATGAGCGTGTTCTTGCGGTCGAGATAGAGAACCCGGAACTGCTCCGTCTCCCGGTGCGCCATGGCTGTGTGGCAGTAGTCGAGCAGGGCGGACCAGCTGGACAGAACCGGCTGTTTCATCACCTTCGCCCGGGCAAGGCGATGGGCCGCCGCCTCGACGATCTTCAGTTCCTGGACGACCGCCTCACCCACGCCCGGAACGGCCAGAAGGCGCGCAGGGGCGGCAGACAGGACGCGGTTGAAATCGCCGAACGTGTCGAGCAGTTGCCGTGCCAGCGGCTTGACGTCCTGCCGGGGGATCGCCCGGAACAGCACAAGCTCCAGAAGCTCATAGTCAGGCATTGCCTGCGCGCCGCCTTCCATGAAGCGGGTGCGCAGCCTTTTCCTGTGGTCCCGGATATAGGACGGAAGCCGCGCGCCCAAGGGTTCCGGCGCGGCTTCATCCGGGTCCACCTCGAACAGAGGTATGGGGGCTTCCTGGAAAGAATGGTTCTGGCTCATGCGGCCAGACTTGCAGAGGACGGTAAAGGAACGGTTAATGCAGCCCGGATGTCCGGGCCGCAAAACGTCAGCCTTTCATCCCGTCCCAGAAGCTGCGCACCTTGGAAAAGAAGCTGGAGCCTTCGGGATTGTTGTCCTCGCTCAGCTTTTCGAACTCGCGCAGGATTTCCTTTTGCCGCGCGGTGAGATTAACGGGGGTTTCGACCGCCAGTTCGATCAGCATGTCCCCATAGCTGCCGCCACGGAGGGCGGGCATCCCCTTGCCGCGCAGGCGCATCTGCTTGCCGGTCTGGCTGCCGGCGGGCACCTTGACGCGGCTGCGACCGCCGTCGATCGTGGGGACCTCGACCTCTCCGCCAAGGGCTGCGGCCGTCATGCTGACCGGAACCCGGCAGAAGAGGCTTATTCCGTCGCGCTGAAAGAGCGTATGTTCCCGCACCTCGATGAAGATATAAAGATCTCCGGACGGGCCGCCGCGCATTCCGGCCTCACCCTCGCCCGAAAGACGGATGCGCGTGCCGGTCTCGACACCGGCGGGGATGTTCACGGAAAGGGCGCGCTCTTTCTCGATCCGGCCCGCGCCGCCGCAAACCTTGCACGGGTTCTTGATGATCTGGCCGATGCCGCCACAGGTCGGGCAGGTGCGTTCGACGGTAAAGAAGCCCTGCTGTGCGCGGACCTTGCCCATTCCCGAACAGGTGGGGCAGGTCACGGGTTCTGCGCCACCCTCGGCGCCCGTGCCGTTGCAGGTGTCGCAGGCGGTCGAGGCCGGGACGGTGATCGTCTTTTGCACGCCGTTATACGCTTCTTCCAGCGTGATGCGCAGATTGTAGCGCAGGTCAGACCCGCGCGCGGCACGTTGCCGCCCGCCTGCCCGCTGGCCGCCCATGAAGTCGCCGAACAGATCCTCGAAGACGTCCGAAAAGGCCGAGGCGAAGTCGCCCTGCCCATGGGCATAGGCACCCTGCCCGCGCGGACCGCCCCCCATGCCGCCGTCAAAGGCGGCATGACCAAAGCGGTCATAGGCGGCCTTGCGTTCGGGGTCTTTCAGAACGTCATAGGCTTCGTTGACTTCCTTGAACCGCGCCTCGCAGCCCGGATCGTCGGCGTTCCGGTCGGGGTGCAGTTCTTTTGCCTTGGCGCGATAGGCTTTCTTGATCTCTTCGGCCGAGGCGCCGCGGGAGACGCCGAGCACCTCGTAAAAATCTTTCTTCGCCATGGATGGCCCTTCCCCGCAACGCGAAAGCCGGCCCGACAGCAGGCCGGCTTTCCCGGTTCAGTTCGCTGTCACGAACGTTTCTTGTCTTCGCCAAGATCCTCGAAGTCGGCATCCACGATGTCCTCATCGACACCGCGCGGATTGTCTTCGCCACCGCTTTCGGCGCCTTCCTGCTGCGCCTTGTAGATGGCCTCACCCAGACGCATGGCGGCTTCGGTCACGTTCTGGATGCCACCCTTGATCTTGCCGACATCGTCGTTCGGCAGGGTTTCCTCCAGTGCGCCGATGGCAAGCTCGATCGCCTCGACCGTAGACGGATCGACCTTGTCGCCATGCTCCTCGATCGACTTGCGGGTCGAATGGATCAGGCTTTCGGCCTGGTTGCGGGTCTCGACCAGTTCGCGGCGCTGCTTGTCGGCTTCGGCATTGGCCTCGGCATCCTTCACCATCCGCTCGATATCGTCGTCGGACAGCCCGCCCGACGCCTGAATGGTGATGTTCTGCGACTTGCCGGTGCCTTTGTCCTTGGCGCTCACCGACACGATGCCGTTGGCGTCGATGTCGAACGTCACCTCGATCTGCGGCATGCCGCGGGGGGCGGGCGGAATGTCTTCAAGGTTGAACTGGCCCAGCAGCTTGTTGTCGGCCGCCATCTCACGCTCACCCTGGAAGACGCGGATCGTCACCGCATTCTGGTTGTCCTCGGCGGTCGAGAAGACCTGGGACTTCTTGGTGGGGATCGTGGTGTTGCGGTCGATCAGGCGCGTGAACACACCGCCCAGCGTCTCGATCCCGAGGCTCAGCGGGGTCACGTCGAGCAGGACCACGTCCTTGACATCGCCCTGCAGCACGCCGGCCTGGATCGCGGCACCAAGCGCAACCACCTCATCGGGGTTCACGCCCTTGTGCGGCTCCTTGCCGAAGAATTTGGTCACTTCCTCGACGACCTTCGGCATCCGGGTCATACCGCCGACCAGAACCACCTCGTCGATATCGCCCTTGGAAAGACCGGCATCCTTCAATGCGGCCTCACAGGGTTTCATCGAGCGTTTGATGAGATCGGCAACCAGGGATTCCAGCTTGGCGCGGGTCAGTTTCATGACCATGTGCAGCGGCTGCCCGGTGTTCTTGTCCATCGAGATGAACGGCTGGTTGATCTCGGTCTGCTGGCTGGACGAAAGCTCGATCTTGGCTTTCTCGGCAGCCTCTTTCAGCCGCTGCAGCGCCATCTTGTCGAGCGTGAGATCGACGCCATGCTCTTTCTTGAACTCGTCGGCCAGGTAGCTGACGATGCGCATATCGAAGTCTTCACCGCCGAGGAAGGTGTCCCCGTTGGTCGACTTCACCTCAAAGAGTCCGTCGTCGATTTCAAGGATGGTGATGTCGAAGGTTCCGCCGCCAAGGTCATAGACCGCGATCGTGCGGGTTTCCTTCTTGTCGAGCCCATAGGCCAGCGCGGCGGCCGTCGGTTCGTTGATGATGCGCAGGACCTCAAGCCCCGCGATCTTGCCCGCGTCCTTGGTGGCCTGACGCTGGGCGTCGTTGAAATAGGCAGGAACGGTGATGACAGCCTGCGTGACGGTTTCACCCAGATAGCTTTCGGCAGTTTCCTTCATCTTTTGCAGGATGAAGGCAGAGATCTGGCTGGGCGAATATTTCTCGCCCTTCACCTCGACCCAGGCATCGCCGTTGCCGCCGTTCACGATGGAATAGGGGGTGTTCTTTTTGTCCTTCGCAAGATCCGCGTCGTCGAACCGGCGACCGATGAGACGCTTGACCGCAAAGATCGTGTTGGTGGGGTTTGTGACAGCCTGACGCTTGGCCGGCTGACCGACAAGACGCTCGCTGTCGGTGAATGCGACGATAGAGGGCGTCGTGCGCGCCCCTTCGGAATTCTCGATCACGCGCGGCTGTGCCCCATCCATGATGGCAACGCAGGAGTTCGTCGTCCCGAGGTCGATTCCGATGACTTTGGCCATGATATGCACCTCTTCTTTGGCGATTATGTGGCTGACAGACCCGAGTTGCGGCTTCTGCCCTCCGATCCCAACTTCCTTCCGGTCCGGTGCCCTTGCGGGCGGCCCATTCCGGCTCACGGCGTATATAGGCAGGCGCAAAAGGGGCTGCAAGCGTCACGCAGCCGTGATTTCCGGCAAACTCTGCCTAACGGGGCGGGGTGGTGGGGGACGGGCCGGAACCCCACCCGGCCTGCGGGCGTTCCCTGTCCGGAACGGCACATCTTCCGGATGGGCCCGACAGGTTATGAGAAGGAGAGACCATGCTCTACGTCGATATCCCGACCCAGCCCGAACTTCGCCGACTGGTGAGCGCCCGACATGAGGCAAGCGTCTCGTTCTACCTTCAGACCACGCCCCAGACCCAGAATATCGAGACTGCGCGCCTGCAACTCGGCCATCTCATGAAAGAAGCCGAGATTCAGCTGGAACAGGCGGGCACCGACAAGCGCGCTGTCCTGTCGATCGCCGAGCAGGTCCAGGATCTTGTGGCCGACGACCTTTTCTGGTCGCATCAGGCGAACAGCCTCGCGATTTTCGTGACGCCCGAACGGATGCAGACCTTCCGCCTGCCGAACAACCTGTCAGAGTTTGTGCAGGTTTCCGACCGGTTTCACATCAAGCCCCTTTTGCGCGCCATGAGCGTGCCGCAACATGCCTTCGTGCTGGCTCTGGCCGAAAACGAGGTGCGGCTGATCGAAGTCACGGGCGACCTTCCGGCAGAGGAAGTGCGGGTCGCGAACCTACCGCGCAGTGCCGCGGATGCGAACCATACGGCATCTGTAAACTCCCGATCCGCGTCGGGCCGTATCCACGGCAGCGAGGGGCAGAAAATCCTCCTGCGGAATTTTGCGCGGCAGGTCGATGCGGCCCTGCGCCCGATCCTTGCCGGTCGGTCCGAGCCCCTGATTCTGGCTGCGGCAGAACCGCTCCGCTCGATCTATCATTCGGTGAACACTTATCCGCATCTCGCGACCGAGATGATCGAGATCAGCCCGGTGCAAAAAACTCCTGCCGAGCTGGCCGATGCGGCGCGGCCCATTCTGGACAGGTTGCACGGTGAAACGGTCCGGGCGTTTCATGAAACCTATGCCGAACGGGAAAACGCCGGGCGGGCAACCAGCGATATCGCCCAGGCCGCCCGAGCAGCGACGCAAGGTGCTGTGGATACCTTGATGGTGGACATCGATGAGGTCGTGCCGGGGGAGATTGACGAGGCCACGGGCGCGGTCACGTTCGAACCAGCATCAACCGCGGCGAATTATGGCGTGGTCGGTGAAATCGCTGGGCGTGTGATTCTGTCCGGCGGTCATGTGCTGGCCGTTCGCAAGGAAGAACTGCCACAGAACGCCTCGCTCGCGGCGATCCTGCGCTACGCGGTCTGATCCATCTTGCGCTACGCGGTTCAGCGGCCGGCAGACCAACTCGCAGAAACACGCTGCCGCGTGAAGAATTCGCCCATCAAGCCAAGCACGACACAGGCCAGCGTGAAATAGACCGGGTACATGGCCGAGGAATAATGAGGGTTGTAGTTGATGAAGGTGAAGCCCCTCGCCTGATCGATCGTGTGGAACAAGGGGTTCCATGCAAATATCGCGATCAGATGGCCCGGCAGGTTGTTGGCAAGGAACATCTTGCCCGAGGTGATCATGTTTGCCCGCCGATAGAGGGTTGAGACAATGCCGACAACCGTGGGCATCCAGGGCCGTAGCGCCAGAAAGATCAGTCCGATGGCACATCCCGACATCCACGCCATGACAAACATGCCGAAGGCGGCAACCGGCATGTAAATCTCGAGCGGGCTGACCAGCACGTCGTACATCAGCAAAATGACACCCAGCGAAAGGACCTGGATATAAAGCGTAGCCAGCGCCGAGGAGGTGATCGACACGATCGTGTTCATTGGTGCATGTTTCATCATCGGCGATGTCGGCCCCTCGGCGGACAGGATCGCGCCCACGGCCTGATTGTGTGTCAGAAAAAGAAAGATCCCCGACAGAAGGTAGAGAATGAAATCACCTCGGACGGCGGACCCGCGAAGGCCCAGAACCGAGAACATGAAGTAGAACACCACAACCAGTATCAGGTTCTGGATTATGCTCTTGAGCAGGCCGATGATCGCATTTCCGTGGGCTTTGCGGATGTCCCGGACCGTCGCATAAAAGATCAGTTCAAGCACCGACAGTGCGATGCCGACCTTGGTCCGGTTGCGCCTGTTTTCAAACATTCCGATCATCCTGCGCCAAGTCCGCAACGCAACGCTGTTGCATATCCATCACTTGCCATCCTAACGCGGCTGGCAATACTTGCGAAGGGGGGAAACACGATGTGCGCCCGACAAGGCGAACACAACCGGGAGAGGCAGAGTGAACCGCCAACATCTTGTGGACTGCTTTCGTGCGCTTGCCCTCGAGGCAGGCGAGAAGATCATGGAAATCTATGAGGCGCCGGATTTCGACGTGCGCGCCAAGTCCGACGACAGCCCCGTGACGGCTGCGGATGAGGCAGCGGATGCAATCATCGCCGAGGGCCTTGCGCAGGCATTCCCCGATATCCTCGTGATCACCGAGGAACAGGCCTCTACCCACAGCCAGGGGGCGGATCGCTTCATCATCGTCGACCCGCTGGACGGCACCAAGGAATTCGTGCAGCGACGTGGCGATTTCACCGTCAACATCGCCTATGTCGAAAATGGCGTACCGCAGCTTGGCGTGGTTTATGCGCCGGCCAAGAACCGCCTCTTTTATACCACGGCAGACGGATCGTCGGTCGAGGAAACCGGCCCCTTCGGCCCGACTGCGGGCGAATTGCGGCCCATCTCGGTCACGAACCCCGATAACACGGCATTGATGGTCGTGGCCTCCAAGTCCCACCGCGACGCGGCCACGGATGCCTATATCGCAAAATACGCTGTGCGCGACATGACCAGCGCCGGATCGTCGCTCAAGTTCTGTCTGGTCGCGACCGGGGAGGCGGATCTTTACCCCCGTCTTGGCCGCACGATGGAATGGGATACGGCCGCCGGCCACGCGGTTCTGCTGGGTGCCGGGGGTAAGGTCGTACGTTTTGAGGACCACAGCCCGCTCACCTATGGCAAGCCCGGCTATGACAACCCCTTCTTCATCGCCTACGCGCCCGGGGTGGAGCTGCAGGCCCCCTGATGTCCGTTCTTGTCGTCATTCCGGCGCGTTTCGCCTCGAGCCGCTATCCCGGCAAACCTCTTGCCGCGTTGCGGGGCGCGGGTGGCCTGTCGCGCAGCCTGATCGAGCGTTCCTGGAGGGCGGCGATCGCCGTCCGGGGCGTCGACAAAGTCGTGGTGGCGACCGATGACGATCGTATCCGTGAGGCCTGCGCCGCTTTCGGTGCCGAAGTCGTGATGACCTCGGCGGAATGCGCCAACGGGACCGAGCGCTGCGCCGAGGCCTACAGGCATCTGCGCGGCACGCAGGATATCGTGGTCAACCTGCAGGGCGACGCGCCGCTCACACCCCCCTGGTTCATCGAGGCGTTGGTCAGCGCCTTGCAGGCCGATCCCGCGGCGGAAATCGCGACGCCGGTTCTGCGCTGTGATGGCCGGGCGTTGCAGGGGCTGGTCGAGGACCGGCGCGCGGGGCGCGTCGGCGGGACAACGGCGGTTTTCGGGGCCTCCGGGCAGGCGCTCTATTTCTCCAAAGAGGTCATCCCCTATACCGGGCGCGACTATGCGCCCGATGCGGAAACACCGGTCTTTCACCATGTGGGCGTCTACGCTTACCGTCCGGATGCGCTGGCGGCCTATCCCGGCTGGCCCGTCGGCCCGTTGGAGCGGCTTGAGGGGCTGGAACAGTTGCGCTTCCTCGAAAACGGTCGTCACGTGAAATGCGTGGAGGTCAGGGCGGAGGGGCGGCAGTTCTGGGAGTTGAACAACCCCGAGGACGTGCCGCGCATCGAGGCGATGATGGCCGAAATGGGAATGGAATGACCTCCGACACCGTGTCGGTGATCGTGGTCAGTCGTGGGCGTCCAGACCATCTGCGGCTTTGCCTGATCTCTTTGCTTCAGCAGGATCACTCAGGCTTTGAGGTTCTGGTGGTGGCCGATGCCGCAGGGCTTGATGTCGCCGCGCAGGTTCTGCCGAAGGAGGGGCGGCTTCTGCTGCCCTGCGACATCGCCAATATCTCGCTCGCGCGGAATATCGGCATTGGCGCTGCGGCGGGCCGGATCATCGCCTATATCGACGATGACGCGGTGGCAGAGCCATCCTGGCTGTCGCGGCTTGTCAGGCCATTCGCGGACCCTGATGTCGCGGCGGCGGGCGGGTTTGTGCGCGGGCGCAATGGCATTTCCTATCAATGGCAGGCGCAGACGGTCGACGCGACCGGCGCGGGCGCCGCGCTTTCCGTGCCCCAGGGCATCTCGGTTCATCGCGGCGCGCCGGGGCGGGCGATCAAGACAGAAGGAACGAACTGCGCCTTTCGCCGCGGCGACCTGCTGGCGATGGGCGGCTTCGACCCGGCGTTTGCCTTTTACCTCGATGAAACGGACGTGAACATGCGGCTGGCCGCGCTGGGCCGCATGACCGCCATCGTGACCGATGCCGAGGTCATTCACGGCTCCGCCCCCGGGGACCGTCGCGGGCCGGGGCGCGTCCCACGCAGCCTTTTTGACGTGGGCGCAAGTTCGGTGATCTTTCTGCGCAAACATGCGGGTGCGCGGGATCATGCGCGGGCGATCGAACGGCTGAGGAAGGAACAGCGGCGGCGTCTCCTTCGGCTCATGGTCGCGGGGTGGCTGGAACCCCGCGATGTTCGCCGCCTGATGCATACGCTTGAGGCGGGGATGACCGCGGCGGCCGGGCGTGCGCTTGAACCGACGCCGCCCTTGGCACCTGCCGCACGGGATTTTGCGGCGCTTGGCGGAACGGGCCCGCGGCCGCATCATTTCGTGGCAGGGCTCGCCCGGCACCGGCATCGGCTCGAAGACCGGGCGCGGACACTGCGGGCAGGGGGGGCGCTTGTGACGCTTCTGGTCCTGTCGCTCTCGCCGCGCCTTCACCGGATGCGCCTGCGCCGGGACGGGATATGGGAACAGTCGGGGGGCCTGATCTCGCCGTCCGATCGCAACCAGCCCCCGATCCGCCTGTGGCGAGTCGCCGACCGCATCCGTGCCGAGAGATACCGTTTGGCGCATCTGCGCAGCTTCTTCCCTGCTTGAGCGGAAAGCTGCCTGAAAAAGGGGCAAGTGCGTCTGTCTGCTCAGGAATCTCCACTTTTATTAAAAGCTAACGCAATTGTTTTACGAATTGTTGTATGGTTGGTTTCGGAACTTCCCGGTGACTCGGGCGTTTTGCATCCGCCAGAAAAGCGCCGCGCGGGTGCATCGTGCGGCTGGCATACATACGGAGTTGTTATGAAAAGTAAGGTGACCAAGGCGGTATTTCCCGTCGCTGGACTTGGCACAAGGTTTCTTCCGGCGACCAAATCGATTCCCAAGGAGATCATGACCCTGGTGGATCGCCCGCTCATCCAATACGCCATCGACGAGGCGCGAGCGGCCGGCATTACCGAGTTCATCTTTGTCACCTCGCGCGGCAAGGGCGCGCTCGAGGATTATTTCGACAATGCGCCCGAGCTGGAGACTTCGCTGCGCAACGCCGGCAAGAACCAGCTGCTGGAAGTTCTGCAATCGACCTACATGGAAAGCGGCGCCATCGCCTATGTGCGCCAGCACAAGGCCCTGGGTCTTGGCCATGCCGTCTGGTGCGCGCGCCGCCTGATCGGCGATGAGCCCTTTGCCGTGATCCTGCCCGATGACGTGATCGCAGCCGAAAAGCCCTGCCTGCAGCAGATGGTCGAGGCCTATGCCGAAACCGGCGGCAACATGGTCGCCGCGATGGAAGTGCCCGCTGAAAAGGCCTCGGCCTATGGTGTTCTCGACGTGAAGGAGGATATGGGCTCCCTCGTCTCGGTGCGCGGGATGGTCGAAAAACCCAAGGCCGGCGAGGCGCCCTCGAACCTTGCGGTGATCGGGCGCTACATCCTCAGCCCCTCGGTCCTGAACAACCTGAATGAGATCAAGGCCGGTGCCGGCGGCGAGATTCAGCTGACCGATGCCATCGCGCGCGAGATCAGCCAGACCGACAACGTCTATGGCTTCCGCTTCCGCGGGCAGCGGTTCGATTGCGGGTCCAAGGCTGGCTTCCTTCAGGCGACGGTGGCCTTTGGCCTTGCCCGCGACGAATTGCGGGATGAACTGTCGGAATTCCTCCGCGAGATGACCAGCGTGCAAAGCGCGGCGGAATAAGTCGTCCCAATGACGGATCGGGAAACGGGCGGGGCGCGCAATGCGGCCCCGCCTTTGCGGCTTCTGGACCTGTCGCGCCTTCTGTCACGGACGGCGCGCCATCCCCTGACGGGGATCGACCGGGTAGAGCTTGCGTATATCGACGCTCTTCTCGCGCAGCCCGGACCTTTTCTGGCGCTGTTGCGCGCCTCACCGCTTTATGTGCTGCTGGATCGGGCCGGGGCGGCAAGGCTGCGCGAGATGGTTCTGTCTGGCAAAAGCCCCGGACAGGCCGATTTCCTTTCGCGTTTCATGCGCAAGCAGAACCAGATCCAGCGAGAGGCGAATTCCTTCGCGCGCCGCATTGCGATGGCCCGCTGTCGTCCCTCGGGTCTGGCACGCATGTTGCGCCGACATGCCCCGCAGGGTGGCAGCTACATCAATGTCAGCCATGGCAACCTGACCGATCTGTTCCTTGGGACGCTGCGAGAGGCGGGTTTCCGGATCAATATCCTGATCCATGACACGATCCCGGTCGACTATCCCCAGTTCAGCACGCCCCGGTCGACGCGCGATTTCGCGGATTTTCTGACGCGCGTCTCGGCGATGTCGGACTTCGTCATCTATAACTCGGACCAAAGCCGCCAGGATGCGGAACGGCATTTCGCGCAGGCCGGGCGCATACCGCCCGCCCTTGTCGCGCATCTGGGCCATGCGCCCCCGGGTGCCGACCCCAGCGCCCTTCCGCCGGGGATGCCGCCGGCGCGCCCTTACTTCGTGACGGTCGGCACCATCGAGCCCCGCAAGAACCACGCCCTTCTGCTGGATATCTGGGACGGGATGGCAGCATCGTTACCCGATGACCGGATGCCCGGTCTGCTGATCGTCGGATCACGAGGCTGGAAGAACGAAGAGGTATTCCGCAGGCTCGACACCTCACCCCTTATGGGGCGCCATGTGCATGAACTGTCAGGCCTGACCGACGGGGGGGTCATGGCGCTGATGCAGGGGGCGCATGCGCTTCTCTTCCCGAGCTTCGTCGAAGGCTTTGGTCTTCCGGTGCTCGAGGCCGCGTCGATCGGCCTGCCGGCGGTTTGCTGCGACCTGCCGATCTACCGGGAGTTCGCGGGGGATTATCCGGTTTACCTCGACCCGGGTGACCAGTATGTCTGGAGGGCAAAGATATTGGAGCTTGCGCAAGCGGCGCAACCCCGGCGTCAGACGCCGCTTGTCACGGCGGGTTGGGCCAGACATTTCGATCTGGTCCTGCCTCGGGTCTGATCCGGGTTTGTGGCAGGTGTTTTTGAAGCGCGACAGTGAGGATGACGTTGGGCCTCGTCGGACGATACGGTCTCAGGCTGAAGCGCAAGCAGTTCCTTCTGCGGGCCTTTCGAAAAAGGCGTGAACTGTCTGCCGTCGCCGACAGGACAAAGTCCATCCGGAGGAATGACGTGCTGCTGTTCTGCACCTTGCGGAACGAACGTATTCGCCTGCCGTATTTCCTGGAATATTACAGGGGAATGGGCATCAACCATTTTCTCTTCGTCGAAAACGCGTCGGATGACGGCACGCGGGAATATCTCGCCGATCAGCCGGATGTGTCGATCTGGACGACCTCGGCCAGCTACAAGCGGTCCCGTTTCGGGGTGGACTGGCTGGGCTGGCTGTTGCGGACCTATGGGGACGGGCATTGGACGCTGGTGGTCGATGCCGACGAGTTCTTCATCTATCCCTTCTGCGACACGCGCCCCATTCAGGCACTTACCGACTGGCTCGATGCGTCATCAGTGCGGTCGTTCAGTGCGATGCTTCTGGATCTCTATCCCCGGGGCGGTTTGAACAGCATCCCCTACCGCGAAGGGCAGGACCCGCTGGAAATCACGTCATGGTTCGACAGCGGCAACTACACCTTCACGCGCAATACCGAATTCGGCCACCTCTGGATTCAGGGGGGGCCGAGGGCGCGTCTCTTCTTCCGGGATGCGCCGGAACGGGCGCCCGCGCTGAACAAGATCCCGCTGGTGAAATGGGACCGGCGCTATGCCTATGTCAGTTCGACCCACATGCTTTTGCCCCGGGGCCTGAACCGCACCTATGACCGCGAGGGCGGGGAACTTGCCTCGGGCTGTCTGCTCCACGCCAAGTTCATCAGCACCTTCCCCGAAAAATCCGTGGAAGAGCTGGAGCGCCGCCAACACTACGCCGGCAGTCACGAATACCGCGCCTATCATGAGGGGCTGCACGCCGGCGCGGTTTTCTGGTGCGAGGCGTCAGAGCGATACACGGGCTGGCGGCAGCTGGAAATCCTGGGCCTGATGTCCAAGGGAAGCTGGGTATGAGCGTCGGCTTTGTCATGCTCTGTCACACGGCGCTCAACCGCGCGGCGCAGGTGGCCGAGCACTGGGCCGGGGCGGGCTGTCCGGTGGTGATTCATGTGGACCGCAGCGTCCGCACCGAGGATTACAGCGCCTTCGTCCGCCGGCTGCGCAAGCATCAGAACATCCGCTTTTGTCGCCGCCAGCGGTGCGAATGGGGCAACTGGTCACTGATCGCCGCCGCCATCCGCGCGAGCGAGGTGATGCTGCAGACCTTTCCCGAGGTGCGCCATGTCTATCACGTCTCGGGCTCTTGCCTGCCGTTGCGCCCGGTTCAGGAACTGATCGACTATCTGGATCAGCAGCCGCAGACGGACTTCATCGAATCCGTCACGACCGAAGATGTGGATTGGACCGTAGGCGGGTTGGAGCGTGAAAGGTTCCAGCTCTGGTTTCCCTTTTCGTGGCGGCGGCAGCGCAGGCTTTTCGATGCCTCGGTGCGGGTCCAGCGTCGGTTGGGGCTTCGCCGGCGGGTCCCCGAAGGCATCGTTCCGCATCTCGGCTCGCAGTGGTGGTGCCTGACGCGCGACACCTTGACGGCGATCCTGAACGACCCGCGGCGGGCGGAGTTCGACCGGTATTTCCGCCGCGTCTGGATTCCCGACGAATCCTATTTCCAGACCCTCGTCCGTATTCATTCCCGGCAGATCGAAAGCCGGTCGCTCACGCTTTCCAAATTCGACTATCAGGGCAAACCCTACATCTTTTACGACGATCACCTGCGGCTTCTGCGGCGGTCGGACTGTTTCGTCGCGCGCAAGATCTGGCCGCGCGCCAATGTGCTTTACCGGGTTTTTCTGCGAGAAGGCGGCGGCGAATCCCTGCGGCGCGCCGATCCGAACCCCGCGCGGATCGACCGGGTCTTTCAGATCGCTCAGGAACGGCGGATCCAGGGGCGCCCGGGCCTTTACATGCAAAGCCGCTTTCCGCGCCGGGACCGCGAACATGGCAAGACGGCCGCGCCTTATTCGGTCTTTTCCGGGTTCGACGCGCTCTTTCCGGACTTCGAAACCTGGCTGGCCGAGGTGACGCGCACGACGGTGCACGGGCATCTCTTTGCGCCGGACCGGGTTCATTTCAGCGGCGGCGCCGAGGTCTTCCGGGGCGGGCTGTCCGATGCCGCGTCCTTGCGTGACCGTGATCCGCGGGCCTTCCTGACCAGCCTGATCTGGAACACGCGCGGCCAGCGGCAGTCGTTCCAATACGGTCCGGGGGACAACCAGGCGCTCAACTGGTTCATGGCGACCGATCACAACGCCCAGATCGCGGTCGTGAGCGGAGCCTGGGCGATCCCGCTCTTCCGGTCGAACCTCGATTTCGCCACCATCCGGACTGAGGCGGCGCGCCTTCAGAAGATCGAGATGGCGTTCCTCAAGACCCTGCGCACCCCCTGGACGACGGCGCGGGTCCGGGTGTGGACGCTTACCGAGTTTCTGCTGGGGATGCGCGACAACCTCCATTCCGTTCTGGATGAGATGAACCCACGGGCGCATATAAATGCACCTCAACTGCCGCAGATGGTGCCGCTCGATGGTTTTGCCGCCTTCCTGCGCCGTCTGCGAAATGAAGGGATGACACCGCATGTGATCGGTGATTTTTCCCTTGTAACCACAAGATCTGTGAAACGAGCAGCGGAATGACCCGAAAATTCGACTATTTCGTCCTTTTCGCCGAGATGCGGACAGGCTCCAACTTTCTGGAAACGAGCATCTGCGAATTTCCGGGCATCACCTCGTACGGAGAGGCGTTCAACCCGGTCTTCATCGGTAAGCAGGGCAAGACAGAGCTTTTGGGCATATCGCTGGAGGCACGGCGCGATGATCCGCTGGCGCTGTTGCAGCGGATGCGGGATGCGAGCCCCGGTCTGTTCGGCTTCCGGTTCTTCCACGATCACGATCCGCGCGTTCTGGATCATGTGCTGTCGGACCCGCGCTGCGCCAAGATCATCCTGACCCGGAACCCGCTGGAAAGCTATGTCTCGCGCAAGATCGCCAGCGCGACAGGCCAGTGGAAGCTGCAGAATGTCCGCTTCCAGCGCAGCGCCCGGGTCGAGTTCAAAAGCGACGAGTTCCTTCAGATGATGGAGGAGCTGCAGAACTTTCAACTGCTGCTTTTGCATGGGCTTCAGGTGTCGGGGCAGACGGCGTTCTACATCGCCTATGAGGATATTCAGAACGTGCGTGTCCTGAACGGGCTGGGCAAGTATCTGGGGCTGGACGCAAAGCTCGACGCGCCGTCCGACAAGCTGAAAAAGCAGAACCCCGAAGATATCCGCGACAAGGTGACGAACCCCGAGGAGATGGAGCGGGCCCTTGCCCGGCTCGACCGGTTCAACCTGTCGCGCACCCCGAATTTCGAGCCGCGGCGCGGTGCGGGCGTGCCATCCTTCAGCGCAGGCGCGCAGACCCCGCTTCTGTTCATGCCGGTGCGTTGCGGACCCGAGGCGCGCGTTCTGGCCTGGATGGAGGATATGGACGGCGCGCCCCCGGTCGACGGATTCACCGGCCGCAGCATCCGGCGCTGGCAATCGGCCAATCCCGGGCATCGCACCTTCACCGTGGTGCGCCATCCGCTCGCACGCGCCCATGCGGCCTTTTGCGACTACCTGCTGACACCGCGGCTGCGGGCGATCAAGACGGCGCTGATCAAGGTCCACAAACTGCCCCTGCCGCAGAATGGCGAGGTGCTTTCGGTGGCCGAGCATCGTGAGGCGTTCCTCGCCTTCCTCCGCTTCGTCAAGGGCAACCTTTCGGGGCAGACCAGCGTCCATGTCCACGGAAGCTGGGCCAGCCAATGCGCGGTGCTTCAGGGCTTTGCGCAATTTGCCCTGCCGGATTTCGTCCTGCGCGAGGAAGAAATCGAGGCCGAGCTTCCGCGCATTGCCGCCCTCTTGGGCAAAACGGCGCCCGCCCCGCGCAAGACGACCGAGGAACGCCCCGTCGCCCTAGCGGACATCCATGATGAAGAATTGGAGGCCGCCGCACGCGAGGCCTATGACCGGGATTACCTGGCCTTCGGTTACGGGAACTGGCAGGGCTGAGCCGGCGAGGTCAGGCCGCGCGCGTGTCGCGGCTTTCCGTCAGGATCGCGTGCAGCGTCGCCGGATCGGAATTGGCCCGCAGCTTGGTGAGGATGGCCGGGTCGCGCATCGTTCGTGACACGAGCGCCAGCGCCTTGAGATGTTCAACACCGGATTCCTTTGGGGCGAAAAGCGAAAACACCAGATCCACCGGCTGACGATCCACCGAATCGAAATCCAGCGGTTTTTCGAGCCGCAGGAACACGCCCACCACCCGTTCCAGCCCGTCAAGCCGCGCATGCGGCAGGGCGATGCCATGCCCCACGCCGGTCGGACCAAGGCTTTCCCGCTCTTGCAGCGAGTCGATGGCCACGCTGGCATCCAGCCCATAAGCCGCCGAGGCAAGCTCTCCCAGATCCTGGAAGAGCCGCTTCTTGCTTGTGAGATGGCCGCAGACCTTGACGGCTTCGGGGGCGAGAATTTTTGCTAGGTTCATGTAAACGCTGATTTCTGTCCGCCCTTTTCAGGCGTCACCTCGTGTTGCGCGGGTCGATCCATCCGATATTGCCGTCATCGCGCCGATAAACGACATTCACCCCGCCATGGCCTTCGTTGCGAAAGACCAGCATCTGCGAACCGGCGAGTTCCATCTGCATCACGGCCTCGCCCACGGATACGCTTGGAATGCGCGTTTCCATCTCGGCGATGATCATGGGCTGCAGCGTCTCTGGTTCCGCTTCCTCGGGTCCTTCAGATGCGGCGAGGATATAGGACGGTGCGCCGTCGAATTCAACCGGCTGTGCACGTTCGCGGTGATGGTCCTTCAGGCGGCGTTTGTAGCGGCGCAACTGCTTGTCCATCTTGTCGCGACAGCCGTCGAACGCGGCATAGATCTCGGTCGCCGCCGCACGGGCCTGCGCGGTCAGGCCAGTCGAAAGATGGACCGTGGCCTCGCACACGAATTCATGCGCATCGCGGGAAAACACCACCGTCGCGTCGGTCGGGCGCTGGGAGTACTTGCCCATCACCTCGCCAAGCTCGGTCTCGACATGGGTTGCAAGCGCCTCGCCCACGTCAATCTGTTTTCCGCTGATCTGATACCGCATGACACCTCCTCTGGCTTGTCCGCAGGTTGTATCCTTGCTTGGCAAGGATACTTTCAAGTTAATGCCTCGCGGGGCCCTTTCCACCCGGCCCGGCCGGCTGCGCGATCTGTCGCAGCGTCCCGTGCCGCGTTTTGCGGCGACGCCCGTGCGAAGAAGGTATCCGCAGGCATCCCCTGTATTTGGCGACAGTTCGCCGGCTTATGTCAACGCCTTCGAGCGACAGAAGCCCGACAAGATCCTGATCTGAAAGGGGCGCGCCGGGCGGTTCGCGCGCGATCAGCCGCGCGATGGTCTGCTGGACCGCAAAGGCCGACAGCCCCTCATCCCCGCCCGGAAGCGCGTTGGAAAAGAACCGCGACAAGGGCCAGATGCGCCCCAGGACGGAAAGCCCCTTGCCGGCGATGGCGCGACTGACGGTCGAGGGGCTGAGCCCCAGCGCCTGCGCGATCTCTCGCTGCGTCAGGGGCAGCATATGTTCGGCCCCGTCGGACAGCGCGCGATACTGATGCCGCGCAATCCACCCCGCGATGGTCACCAGCGTGTCTTCGCGGTAGCGGAGCGCCTGCATCAGGGCTTCGGCGCGGTGACGCGCCTCGGCGCCGAACCCCTCGGTCCGGGCGCGGGCAATCAGGTTTTCGTTCAGGCTTAGCGCCGGCAGCGCGCCCCGTGCCCGCCGTGCGGCAAACGATCCGTCGGGCTGCAGATCAAGCGCGACATCGGCCACAAGCGGCGGCGTGGCCGCGTCGTCGCCCGCGACCGGCCGGGGTTTCAACCGCGGCACGATCTGCGCGATCTGGCGCATCCGGTCCACCGTCATGCCCAGCGTCTGTGCGGCCGCCTGTGTGGGTTGCCCGCCGAAAAGGTCGATGCGGCCCACGGCCCGTTGCGCCTCGTCCAGGGTCAGCCCCTGATCGCAGAGTTGCAACGTCAGGCATTCGGCAAGGGTGCGGGCGCCGATCCCTGATGGCTCGCAGCCCTGCAGCGCCCGAAGCCCCTGTTCCAGATCTGCCAGCGGCAGGCCGGTTTCCTGCGCGATCTCGGGCAGGGGGCGGTCGAGATAACCGTCCTCACGCAGTTCCGAGACCAGATGGCAGGCGGCCTCGGCAACCCTTGCCCCAAGCCGCATCATCGCGATCTGGGTGAACAGCCGTTCGTGCAGCGAGGGCTCGGTCGCGACCGTATCGAGGGCCACGTCATAGGCCGAGACGCCCGGCGCCGGTCGGGGCATGGAGATTTCGAGAAAAGGGTTTTCCGCCGCCTCGCGCGCGATCAGTTCCGACAGTTCCAGCGCGGGGAGACGCAGGAGCGCGATCCCCTGACGCAGCAGCGGGGCGAGCGTGACGCGCTGGCCCTGCCTTAACCCCAGCTTCATTCCGGCCGCCCGTGAGTCGATCCGGCCTCAGTCGATCCGGAACGTGTCCCCAAGATAGACGCGGCGCACATTCTCGTCACGCACGACCTCCTCTGTCGTCCCGCTCATGAGGACGACCCCGTCGTGCAGGATATAGGCGCGGTCCACGATCTCAAGCGTCTCGCGCACATTGTGGTCGGTAATCAGGACGCCGATCCCGCGCGTCCGCAACTGCGCGACAAGCGATCGGATTTCCCCCACCGCAATCGGATCGACCCCGGCAAAGGGTTCGTCCAGCAGCAGATAGCGCGGATCGGCGGCCAGACAGCGCGCGATTTCCACCCGCCGCCGTTCCCCCCCGGAAAGCGCCAGCGCCGGCGCCCGCCGCAGATGGCCAATGGAAAACTCGGACAAGAGCTCCTCCAGCCGCTCGCGTTGCTTCAGCCGGTCGGAATGGGTGATTTCGAGGATGGCGAGGATGTTGTCCTGCACGCTCAGCCCGCGAAAGATCGACATCTCTTGCGGCAGATATCCTACCCCGAGCCGGGCGCGGCGATACATGGGCATCCCCGTCACATCGCGCCCGTCAATCGTGACCTGCCCGCCTTCGGCGGAAACAAGGCCGGCGATGGCGTAGAAACAGGTGGTCTTGCCGGAGCCGTTCGGCCCCAGAAGCGCCACGACCTCGCCCTGACGCAGGTCGAGCGATACGTCGCGGATCACGGGCCGGCGCCGATAGCTCTTGCGCAGGCCGGTGACGCGCAGCCCCTCGCCGGGGCGATCTGCCACGGGCGGGACTGTCATCTTTGCGGGTTCAGGATCGTGCGAACGCGCCCGTCCACCTGGGCCGATCCGGTCGTGAGGTCGATGACCATCCGCTCACCGCTCAGTGCGTTCGGGCCTTGCGTCATCAGGACATTTCCGGTCAGGACGATCACGCCGTCGTCGATGGAATAATCGGCCTCATCGGCCTCGGCGGCGGCGTCGGGGCCGTTCACCACCGTGACGTCCCCGGTGGCGAGCAGCCGGGCGATCCGGTTGCCATCGGCCGCGTAATCCACCTGCACGCGATTTGCGCTCAGCCGCATCTCTCCCTGCCCGATCAGCACATTGCCGGTAAAGACCGCCGTGCCATCGGCCTGCGTGACCTCAAGCTGGTCGGCCGTCACCTCGACCGGAAGCGAACTGTCGGCGCGGATCGCCCCGAAACCCACTTGCGCGCCCTGCGCATGAAGCGTGGTGGAACCGGCGCAGACCAGCGCGGTAAAGGCGATCCGGAACATCAGGCGGCGCATGGTGACTCTCATCTCTTCAGGGCCGATATAGCAGCCGGACCCCTTCGTTGAAAACAAGAACATAGCTCTGGCCGTCCGGCGCCTGTTGCAGGGTCATCGCGCCTGCCTCCAGATCGCCCGCGGGGGCGCTGCCCTGAACCGGTCCGGGGCTGACAAGGCGCGTCCGGTCCAGCAGCGCTATCACCTCTTCGCTTTGCAGGTCATAGCCGCCCGAGGTTTCCAGCCGCACGGCCCCGGTCAGGCGCAGTTCCCCCGACCCCTGGTCGATGGCGGCGCTGGTGGCCTGCATTGCCGCGCTCTGACCATCGGGTGTTTCCAGCCAGGCCTCCACCTCCTGCCCCGAAAGGCCCGAGGGTTGCAGCGGATCGGTGCGCGCGGTCGCCGCCTCGACGCGCAGCGCGCTCCCGTCCGAGGTGAGGCCGGAATAGCGCGGCGCGGTCACACGCGGTTCGCGCGCCAGTTCCTCTACATTCAGGGCGGTGAACTGGATCGCCCGCGTCGGGTCGATGGTCCGGGAAAAGAGAAAGAGGGTCGAGAGCAGCGCAAGCGCGATCAGCGGCAACCCGATCTTGAGCCATGTGACAAGCCGGCTGTAACCGCTGTCGGTCAGCGACATCTCAGACCACCCCCGCCCGCAGGCAGTCATGGATATGCAGGATGCCTTCTGGGCGCCCGCCGCCACCCGGGGCGACAACGAAGAGGCTGGTGATGCGCGCCCCCTCCATCATCGCGACGGCCTTGTGGGCCAGCGCGCCGGGCTCGATGGTGCGCGGCCCCTTGGTCATTACCTCATGCACGCGGCGATCCAGAAGCCCGTTCATGTGGCGCCGCAGGTCGCCGTCGGTGACGATCCCGCAGAGCCGTCCCCCGGCGTCTACCGCGCCGACCACCCCGAAACCCTTCTGGCTCATGGTGATCAGCGCGTCGCCCATCGGGGCCTCCAGCGGGACAACGGGAACCTCGGCCGCCCCATGCATCAGGTCGCTGACCCGGGCCAGCCGGGCGCCCAGCTTGCCGCCGGGATGGAACACGCGAAAATTCTCGGGCGTGAAGGCGCGATGTTCCATCAGGGCAATGGCCAGTGCATCCCCCAGTGCCAGCGTCATCGTCGTCGAGGTGGTGGGCACGATCCCGGTTTCGCAGGCCTCCGGCACCTGTGGCAGCACAAGCGCCACATCCGATTGCCGCAACAGCGTGCTGTCCGCGCGCGAGGCGATACCGATCAACGGAATGCCAAAGCGCCGGGTATAGGCGACGATATCGGCAAGTTCCGGCGTCTCACCCGAATTCGAGAGCACAAGCGCAACGTCCCCGGCCGTCAGCATCCCGAGATCGCCATGACTCGCCTCGGCGGGGTGGACGAAATGCGCAGGCGTTCCGGTGCTGGCAAGGGTCGCGGCGATCTTGCGCGCGATATGGCCCGATTTGCCCATCCCCGACACGATCACGCGGCCCCGTGTGCCAAGGATCATCTCGGCCGCCGCTGTGAACGAGGCGCCGAGCGTTCCGGCAAGGGCGTCCAGCGCCTCGGCCTCGCGCCGAAGGACGCGCTGCGCGGTCGCAAGGAACGGATCGGTGTCGGCCCCGGACGGCATCAGTGGGCAAAGATGTCGAGTTCGGGCCAGCCGGTCAGGTCCAGCCGGGCGCGGGTGGGCAGGAAGTCGAAGCAGGCCTGCGCGACATCCATCCGTCCCTCGCGTTCCAGCCGCAGGTCGAGTTCCGCCTTGAGCCGGTGAAGATAAAGCACGTCCGACGCCGCATAGGCCTTTTGCGCCTCGCTGAGCGTTTCGGCGCCCCAGTCCGAGGTCTGCTGCTGTTTGGAGATATCCACCTCCAGCAGTTCCTGAAGCAGGTATTTCAGCCCGTGCCGGTCGGTATAGGTGCGGATGAGCTTGGATGCGATCTTGGTGCAGTAGACCGGCGCGGCAAGGGCCCCGAACGCGTGGTAAAGCGCCGCTATGTCGAACCGCCCGAAGTGAAAGAGCTTGAGCACCGCCGGATCGGCAAGCATCCGGGCGAGATTGGGCGCCTCTTGCTGGCCGCGTTCGATCTGCACCAGATGCGCCGTCCCGTCACCCGACGACAATTGCACGAGGCAGAGCCGGTCGCGATGCGGGTTGAGACCCATCGTCTCGGTATCGATTGCGACCACGGGGCCAAGATCCAGATCGTCGGGAAGATCACGCGGATGCAGATGGATGGACATGGACTTCCCTTGCGTCTTGTTTCGCCTGATGGCGCGGCAGGCCCGCGACCCTGCGGTGTTCTAGACCTGCCAATGTGGCGATGTAAACCGGCGCTTCAAGGGCCGGCCAAGACGCGGGTTCGACGCGGCGGTTGGGGGGGCGCGGGTCAGGCGCGGCGTTCGCCCGCCAGCGTCACGCCCAGAACCTCCAGCACCTTGGCCTCGATCTGCGGGGCGTTCATGCCGGCGACCGCATACATGTCGGCGGGGCTGGCCTGATCGATGAAGATGTCCGGCAGCACCATAGAGCGATAGCAGAGCCCCCGGTCGAACATCCCCGCCTCGGCCAGAAGCTGCGCGACATGGCTGCCGAACCCGCCGATCGCGCCTTCCTCGACGGTGATCAGCACCTCATGTTCGCGCGCAAGCCGCAGGATCAGGTCACGGTCCAGGGGTTTGGCAAAGCGCGCGTCGGCGACGGTCGGGGCCAGCCCGCGCTGGGCCAGATTTTCGGCGGCCTTCAGAACCTCGGACAGTCTGGTGCCAAGCGACAGGATCGCCACACGGCCGCCTTCGCGGACGATACGGCCGCGACCGATCTCAAGCGGGGTGCCGCGCTCGGGCATCTCGACGCCCACGCCTTCCCCGCGGGGAAATCGGAACGCGCTGGGCCGGTCGTCGATTGCCGCCGCGGTCGCGACCATATGGACCAGCTCGGCCTCATCCGATGCAGCCATCACCACGAAACCTGGCAGGTTCGAGAGATAGGCCACGTCGAAACTGCCCGCATGGGTCGCGCCATCGGCGCCGACCAGCCCCGCGCGGTCGATGGCAAAGCGCACCGGCAGGCGCTGGATCGCGACGTCGTGCACGACCTGATCGTAGCCGCGCTGCAGGAAGGTGGAATACATCGCGCAAAAGGGCCTCATCCCCCCCGCCGCAAGCCCCGCGCAAAAGGTCACGCCATGCTGTTCTGCGATCCCCACATCAAAGCAGCGGCGCGGAAACCGCTCGGCAAAGAGGTTGAGCCCCGTCCCGTCGGGCATCGCCGCCGTCACGGCGACGATCCTGTCGTCGCGCTCGGCCTCCTGGATCAGCGAGGTCGCAAAGACCTTGGTATAGGACGGCGCGTTCGAGGGTGCCTTTTTCTGTTCACCCGTGAGCACGTTGAACTGGTTGGTTGCATGGCCGCGATCGGCGGCGGCCTCGGCCGGGGCATAGCCCTTGCCCTTGCGGGTGATCGCGTGAATGAGGATCGGACCTTCGGCCCGTGACTTCACCGTCCACAACACTGGCAAAAGCTGGTCGAGGTCATGCCCGTCGATGGGCCCGACATAGGAAAAGCCCAGCTCCTCGAACAGGGTCCCGCCCACGGCAAGGTGCTTGATCATTTCCTTGGCGCGCCGCGCCCCTTCCTGCAGCGGCGTGGGCAAAAGGCTGACCGCGCCTTTCGCGGCGGCCTTGAGATCCTGGAACGGCGCGCCCGCATAGAGCCGCGAGAGATAGGCAGACATCGCGCCGACCGGGGGCGCGATACTCATCTCGTTGTCATTCAGGATGACGATCAGGCGCTTGCCCAGATGGCCGGCGTTGTTCATCGCCTCATAGGCCATGCCCGCGCTCATCGAGCCGTCGCCGATGACGGCGATGGCGTCGCCGACATCCGTCGCCCCCAGTTCCCGGGCCATCGCAAAGCCGAGCGCCGCCGAGATGGAGGTGGAGCTGTGCGCCGCCCCGAACGGATCGAAGGGTGATTCGGAGCGCTTGGTGAACCCGCTCAGCCCGTCTTTCTGACGCAGGGTACGGATGCGGTCGCGCCGGCCCGTCAGGATCTTGTGCGGATAGCACTGATGGCCCACGTCCCAGATCAGCCTGTCGCGCGGTGTGTCAAAGACCGCATGAATGGCGACCGTCAGTTCGACCACGCCCAGACCCGCGCCAAGATGCCCGCCCGTGACCGAAACCGCCGCAATCGTCTCGGCCCGCAATTCGTCGGCAAGCTGGCGCAGTTGGCGGTCGGACAGGTCCTTGAGGTCCGAGGGCAGGCGTACCCGGTCGAGCAGCGGCGTCTTGGGTCGATCGGTCATCGCGGAGCCTTCCTAGTTCCTGCGGGCAATTACAAAGCGGGCCGCCTCGCGCAGTGTCTCGGCGCGGCTGCCATACGGGTCGAGGGCGGCCTCGGCCAATGCGACAAGTTCGGCCGCGCGGCGCCGCGCCCCTTCCAGCCCCAGATGCGAGACAAAAGTAGCCTTGCCCGCCGCGGCATCCTTTCGCAGTCGTTTGCCGGCGGTTTCCTGATCGCCCTCCACGTCAAGGATGTCATCGGCGATCTGAAAGGCAAGCCCCAGCGCATCGGCATAGTTTCCAAGTGATGACGGATCGGCGCCGGCGATGATCGGCCCGGCCTCGGCCGACCAGCGGATCAGGGCGCCGGTCTTGCCTGATTGCAGTTCCGTGATCTCCTCGAGCGTCAGCGGGGCGGGCGCCGTTTCCGCCGCGATGTCGAGCGCCTGCCCAAGGACCATCCCGCGGGCGCCGGCGGCCCCCGCAAGACCGCGCAGCAGGGCGATGCGGATGTCGGCCGGGCCAATGACGGGCTCGGTCAAAAGCTCGAATGCGAGCGATTGGAGCGCGTCCCCCGCCAGGATGGCCGTCGCCTCATCCCATTTCACATGGACGGTGGGCTGGCCGCGCCGCAGGTCGTCGTCATCCATGGCCGGGAGATCGTCATGGACAAGGGAATAGGCGTGCAGCGCCTCGACCGCCGCGGCGGCGGCCAGCGCCGCTTCGGGCGGGGCGTCATGCAGGCGCGCGCCTTCCAGCACCAGAAAGCCCCGCACGCCCTTACCGCCCGCCACCGCATAGCGCATCGCATGAGAGACCGGCTGGTCGGGAAGAGTGGCCATGGCCTGCGCCAGCCGGTCCTGCACCTGCGCTGCCGCCGCAGCCAGTGCCGCGCCGAACATCAGAGCCCGTCGGCAGGTGCGAGGCCGGCGGGTTTCCCCTCGGCCAGGCGGATGGCTTCGACCTTTTCCTCGGCGGCCCGCAGGCGGTCTTCGCAATGTTTGCGCAGCGTGGCGCCGCGTTCGTAAAGCGCGATCGATTGTTCCAGCGGGACGTTGCCCTGCTCCAGCGCGGCCACGACGCGTTCCAATTCACCCATCGCCTCTTCGAAGGTCATGTCAGCCACGGGCTTCTGGTCAGTCATTCGTTACGCTCCATCAAAATCCGGACATGGGCCGCGACGCTTGCCGCCAGCGCGTCCAGATCATACCCTCCCTCGAGTGTCGAGACCACCCGGCCCGAGGCCGTCCGTTCCGCCACATCGCAGATCTGCCCGGTCAGCCAGGCAAAATCGTCTTCGTCCCAGGCCAAACCTGCCAGCGGGTCGGCGCGATGGGCGTCGAACCCGGCAGATATGATGATGAGCTCCGGCGCAAAATCGGCAAGTCGGGGCAGCGCCATTTCCTGATAAACCCGCCGCATTTCCGCGCCGCCGCTTCCGTCGGCCAGGGGCAGGTTCAGGACGTTGTCATGGGCCCCCCGTTCGTCCGGCGCGCCGGTTCCGGGGTAAAGCGGCATCTGATGCGACGAGATGAAGAGCGCGCGCGGTTCATTCCACAGAAGGTCCTGCGTTCCGTTGCCGTGATGGACGTCGAAATCCACAACGGCGACCCGCGAAAGCCCGTGATGATCCAGCGCGCGTTTGGCCGCGATGGCGGCCGTCCCGAACAGGCAGAACCCCATGGCGCGGGCGGTCTCGGCGTGATGGCCGGGGGGGCGGGTTGCGCAAAAGACGTTGCGCGCCTGCCCGGCCACCACCAGATCGACCCCCAGTGTGGCCGCCCCGACCGCGCGCAGCGCCGCGTCGAGCGATCCGGGCGAGAGATGCGTGTCCTCATCGAGGCTGGCGTTCCCGCCGGCGGGGATGGCGGCCTTGACCTCGGCCAGATAATGCGCCGGATGGACGCGCAATACCTCTCCTATATCGGCCAGCGGCGCCTCGATCCGCTGAAGCGCGGCAAATTCGGGTGCCTGCAACGCGGCCATTACGGCATCAAGACGGGCCACCTGTTCGGGGTGGCCCGGCGGCGTCAGGTGTTTCAGGCAATCGCCATGCGTCAGAAGCGCCGTCGTCATGGGCAAAAGATTAGACGCGTCGGGTCGCGCTTGCAACTAGCCCATACGCTCGGACGCGTAGGACCCGGGGCTGGCCGGGAAGACCACCGTCTTGTTTCCGTTCAGGAACACCCGGTGGTGGATATGGGCGTGAACGGCCCGCGCCAGCACCTGCGCCTCGACATCGCGGCCAAGGCTGACATAGTCGTCCGGCGACTGGGCGTGCGTGATGCGCACCGTGTCCTGTTCGATGATCGGGCCCTCATCCAGATCGGCGGTCACGTAATGCGCCGTGGCGCCGATCAGTTTGACCCCGCGCTCATAGGCCTGCTTGTAGGGGTTCGCGCCCTTGAAGCTCGGCAGGAACGAGTGGTGAATGTTGATGATCCGGCCCGACATCTTGCGGCACATCTCATCGGACAGCACCTGCATGTAGCGCGCGAGCACGACCAGTTCCGCCCCGCTGTCCTCGATCAGGGACATGAGCCGCGCCTCGGCCTCGGGCTTGTTCTCCTTGGTGACGCGGATGTGGTGGAACGGAATGTCGTGGTTCACGACCACCTTCTGGTAGGTCATGTGGTTCGACACGACGCCCACGATGTCGATCGGCAGGCCCCCGATCCGCCAGCGATAGAGAAGGTCGTTCAGGCAATGGCCAAAGTTCGACACCATCAGCAAGACCTTCATCTTGCTGCGGGCATCGTGAAATTCCCACGTCATGTCGAACTCTTCCGCGACCGGCGCAAAGCCTTTGGTCAGCGCGTCAAGATCAACGCCCGTTTCCGCGACAAAGGTGGTGCGCATGAAGAAATTGCCGGTGACGGCGTCATCGAACTGGGCGCTGTCGGTGATGTTGCAGCCGTTCTTGGCAAGATAGCCGGAAATGGCGGCGACGATCCCGCGGCGAGAGATGCACTGGACAGTCAGGACGAAAGCAGTCATGGCGCGCCTTTGTATACACGAAATGATGTTCGCTGCCAAATCTGGCAGAAATTTAGGCTTTTGCAAGCCTGAAAGCGACGCATTTCGTCAATCTGGCGAAAGCATGTATCCAGAGCCGCGCACGGTCTGAAGGTAACGCGGCTGTTTCGGGTCGGCCTCGATCTTGCGGCGCAGGCGGGTGATCTGGACGTCCACCGCCCGTTCCTGGGCGGGATCGCCGGCCATTCCGCGGTCCCGGCCCAGATCCTCGACCAGCTGGATGCGGCTGACGGCCTCGTTCGGCTTGGCGGCGAAAATCCGCATGAGCGCGGATTCCGTGGCGGTCAGCCGCACCGGCGCCTCGCCCTGCCACAATTCGCCCCGGTCCACGTCATAGCGGATCGCGCCAAGATGCAGCACGCGCGGACCATCCGCCGCCGGGCGCGGCTGCGGGACGCGCCGCAGGATCGCATTGATCCGCAGCAGCAGTTCGCGCGGCTCGAAGGGCTTGGCCAGATAATCGTCGGCGCCGGCCTCCAGCCCCATGATCCGGTCGTCGGTTTCGCTGCGGGCGGTCAGGAGCAGGATCGGCGTGTCCATCACTTCGCGCAAGGCGCGTGTCAGCGTGATCCCATCCTCGCCCGGCATCATCACGTCGAGCACCAGCAGGTCGAATTCCAGCCCCCCGAGAAGCCTGCGCGCCTGCGCCGCATCCTGCGCGCCAGATACAAGGAATCCGTTCCGGATCAGGAATTTCTGGAGGAGTTTTCGAATACGCTCATCATCGTCCACGATCAGAAGATGTGCCTGCGGTTCCGTCATGCGCTGCTGTCCTTGATCGTCTGATACTGTCGGCGAAGGTCCGGGTCCATCATCGCCTCAAGTACCTGACGAAAGCCCGCCACCGCAACAGGCCCTGCCGCGCGATAGGCGGCGCGCATCCGCGCGCGCTGCGCATCGGAGAGTTCCCGCTCAAGCTGGGCGCCGCGTTCGGTCAGGAACAGGTGGCGTTCCCGCTTGTCCTTGCGGCCGACCCGGCTTTCGACCAGCCCGTCCTCGATCAGGGCACGCAGCACGCGGTTCAGGGACTGCTTGGTCACGCCAAGGATCGCGAGCAGGTTGTTGACGGTCGTGCCGGGGCTTCGGTGGATGAAATGCAGCGCGCGGTGATGGGCGCGGCCATAGGCGTGGTTTTCAAGGATGCGGTCCGGGTCCGCCGTGAACCCGCGATAGGCAAAGAACATCGCCTCGATCCCCTTGCGAAGCTGTTCGTCGGTCAGAAAGAGAAGGCTCTCTCCGCCCGGGCCTGCACCACCTTCTGCCATTGCACATCCTATGATCGAAAATCGGCCTCTGTGGTGATTTTATGTCAGTCTTGTTGACTTTCCAAGAATCAATTGCTAGCGAAACCCCATGCGGACGCAATTTTATGTCCGCATCGGTCCCTTGTGGGAAATTATCACAAATTCCAGCGGCGGCTGGACAGGAGGCGTGAGATGGCCGGGCGATACGATGACCGGGACGGAAAGATCTGGATGGATGGCGCGCTGGTGGACTGGCGCGACGCGAATGTACATGTTCTGACCCATGCGCTCCACTACGCAAGCTCGGTATTCGAGGGCGAACGCGCCTATAACGGCAAGATCTTTCTCAGCCGCGAACATTCGGAGCGGCTTTTGACCTCGGGACGGCTGATCGACATGGAAATTCCGTGGACGGTCGACCAGATCGAGGCCGCCAAGACCCAGGTGCTGAAGGCGAACGGGTTCAGCGACGCCTATGTCCGGGCCGTCGCGTTCCGTGGCGCCGGTGAGGATATGGGCGTGGCGTCAAGCCGCAATCCTGTCCGCATGGCGATCGCCGCCTGGGAATGGGGTGCCTATTACGGCGACGCCAAGATGAAGGGCGCGAAGCTCGACATCTCGCGCTGGAAACGGCCCAGCCCCGAGACGATTCCGTCGGCGGCCAAGGCTGCGGGACTTTACATGATCTGCACCATGTCCAAGCACGCGGCCGAAGCCAAGGGCTGTTCCGACGCGATGATGTTCGACTATCGCGGCTATGTGGCCGAGGCGACGGGCGCCAACATCTTCTTCGTCAAGGATGGTGAGGTCCACACGCCGCTCGCCGATTGCTTCCTGAACGGGCTGACGCGGCAGACGGTGATCCGGATGCTCAAGGAAAAGGGGGTCGCGGTGCATGAACGCCACATCCTCCCGCAAGAACTTGAGGGCTTCGAGCAATGCTGGCTCACGGGGACGGCGGCCGAGGTCACCCCGGTGGGGCAGATCGGCGACTACACCTTCGAGGTAGGCGCCCTGACCCGCGACATCGCCGAGCAGTACGAAAGGCATGTCCGCAGCTAGGGGCTTGCCCCGGCCGGTGGGCCGGGGCGCCGGGCACCTCAGACGAGGCGCCCGCGTTCGATCCGCAGGAACTCTCTCAGCCGTCGCCCTGCCGCTGAACGGTCCGCGGGGCGGCGGATCAGCTTTTGCGTCGCCGGGTGCTGGCCGTCCTCTCTCGCGATGGCGAGGAAAGAGCGCAGGCGCGTGCCCGTATTGTTGCGGGGCGTCTTGTCGATGATATGTCGGGTCATGCCACGATCCTCCTATCGTTGCAGGGCCTATATAACATATTCGCGGCGGGTTTGTTCCCGGATTTCAGCCCTGCGGGGTCATCGCCTTGCGCTGGCGGGCGCGTTCCAGACCCAGCCGCCTTTCGCGCCATATGATCAGGACGCCCGCGAGGATGATCAGCGCCGCGCCACCCAGCATCACCAGCGTCGGCACCTCATCGAAGAGGAAATAGCCGATGCCGAGGGCGAAGATCATCGAGGCATATTCAAACGGCGCGATGACCGAGGCATCGGCAAAGCGATAGCTCGACGTAAGCAGGATCTGGCCCAGCCCGCCCATGAGGCCCGCCAGAACCAGCAGGGCAAAGTCACGCGGCGCGGGCATGACCCAGCCAAAGGGCAAGGTCGCCAGCGCGAGGACCGAGGATGTGACCGAGAACCAGAAGACGATGGCGGAGGTGCGTTCCATCCGCACCAGCTTGCGCACCAGAACCTGCGCAAGGGCCGCAAAGGTGGCGCCCGTCAGCACCACCACTGCCCCCAGCGTTTCGGTGGCGTTGAGGTTGCCGACCGCGCCCAGCCGGGGCGACAGCACGATCAGCACGCCCACCAGCCCCAGCGCAACGGCGGAAAGGCGGAAAAGCCGGACCTCTTCGCCCAGGAACATGGCGGCAAAGATCACGGTCAACAGCGGCGCGGCATAGCCGATGGCCGTAACCTCGGGCAGGGGCAAGAGGCCGAGGCCGGCAAAGCCGAGCCCCATCGCCACGGTGCCTACAAAGCCCCGCCAGACATGGCCAAGCGGTTCCGCGACGCGCAGCCCGGTCGCAAGTTCCGAACGCCACCAGAGCCAGGCAAGGATCACCGGGATCGCAAAGAAGGATCGGAAGAAAACGGCCTCACCGGGCGGCACGGCATCGGCGGTTGCCTTGATCAGCGTCGCCATCCCCACAAAGACGATGACCGAAAGCACCTTGAGCAGAATACCGGTGACGGGCGAGGGACTGGCAGGGGGCATGGGTCGTTCCTTGTTGCGGCCTGCCTAGCCCAAGCTGCCGGCAATGAAAACCGTCCCGGCGAAGGTCCCCGCGTGTCGTGCCTATTTCAGGCGCCCGACAGCCCAGCGTGCGGCATCCGCGACCGTCGGATCGGCATCATCCGTCAGCCGCCTTGCATCGGGCAAAAGCTGCGGCAGGCCCGAATTGCCGATGGCATAAAGCACGTTCCTTACGAAACGGTTCCTGCCGATGCGCTTGATCGGGCTGCCCGAGAACCTTTCGCGAAAGGCGGTGTCGTCCAGTTGGGCAAGTTCCGCCAGCGGCGGCGCGCGCAGGTCGGGCCGGGCGGCATAGCGAAGCTCGCTCGCCTCGGCCGCAAACTTGTTCCAGGGGCAGGCGGCAAGGCAGTCGTCGCAGCCATAGATCCGGTTGCCAAGAAGCGGCCGCAATTCGGGGTCGACCGGGCCCTTGTGCTCGATCGTCAGGTAGGAAATGCAGCGGCGCGCATCGAGTTGAAACGGCGCGGGAAAGGCCGCGGTCGGGCAGGCATCGAGGCAGGCCGTGCAGGACCCGCAGGTTTCCCGCCCGGGCCTGTCGCGCGGCAGATCGAGCGTGGTAAAGATCGCCCCCAGAAAGAACCAGTTTCCCAGATCGCGGGCGAGCAGGTTCGTGTGCTTGCCCTGCCATCCCAGCCCTGCCGCCTCGGCCAGCGGTTTTTCCATGACCGGCGCCGTATCGACAAAGACCTTGATCTCCCCGCCCGCACGGTCGAGCAGCCAGCGGCCCAGTCGCTTGAGCCGCTTTTTGACCAGATCGTGATAGTCCCTGTTCTGGGCATAGACCGAAATGGCTGCGCGGTCGGGCTGCGCGGTGTCCTCTCTCGGGTCGTGGCTGGGGGTGTAAAGCTCGGCCAGCATGATGACCGAACGGGCGTCACGCCAGAGGCTGGCCGGATCGCCCCGCCACGCCGTGCGTTCCGCCATCCAGCCCATGTCGCCGTGCCGTCCATCGGCAAGGAACTGCGCCAGCCGCCCGGCGGCCTCTGGGATGGCATCCGGGGCGCAGATGCCGAGTTTCGCAAAGCCTTCTTGGCGCGCGGCCTCTTCGAGTTCGTTGCGGAGCGTCTCGTTCAAAAATCCAGATCCGCGTAGTGCGAGGGGGGCGGGAATCCCGGCACCTGATCGGCAAGGATCGCGCGGAACGAGGGGCGCGATTTGATCTTGGCGTACCAGTCCTTCACATTGGCATTCCGGTTCCAGTCCACGTCGCTGATGTAATCGAGACAGGACAGATGGGCGGCCGCGGCGAAATCGGCAAGGGTCATCGCGTCGCCCGCGAGCCAGCGGCGCTGATCCAGCAACCAGCCCATGTAATCGAGGTGATACTTGATCTTCTGCGCGCCGGTCTTGACGTTGCGGCTTTCGGGATAGCCCTGCCCGGTCAGCTTCTTGTTGACGCGTTCATAAAGCAGGTTCGCCGTCACCTCATGGTGGAACTTGTCGTCGAACCAGGAACACAGACGCCGCACCTCGAACCGGTCGGCCGGCGAGCGCGGGAAGAGCGGCGGATTGGGATGAACTTCGTCCAGATACTCGCAGATCGCCTGGCTTTCGCTCAGCAGGCGGTTTTCATATTTGAGGACGGGCACCTTGCCGGCGGGGTTGCGGCGGAGGAACTCCGGGCTCTGTTCCCAAAAGCGTTCCTCGATCAGCTCCACCTCGATCTTCTTTTCCGCCAGCGTCAGGCGGACCTTGCGGCAGAAGGGCGAGAGGGGAACGTGGAAAAGACGCGTCATTCTTCTTCACTCTGCTGGGAAACGGCTGGCCCTTCCTGCCTTGCGGGGCGCGGAAACTCAACCCTCGAAGCAGGCGGACCGTCCGTCGGCGCGAATGGTCGCCGCGCCATCGGCGATGGCGGCGCCCCTGCGGCGCACGAAGTCGGACGGGTTCGACGCGCTGCGGCCCTTGGGGTCGGGCAGGATCGCCGCCAGCCGCCCCGCCTGCTGCGGCGAGAGTGAGGCCGCATCGGTGCCGAAATAGTGGCGGGCCGCCGCCTCGATGCCGAACACGCCCTCATCGAACTCGGCGACGTTGAGATAAACCTCAAGGATGCGCCGCTTGGACCAGAAGGTCTCCACCACCGGCGTCAGCACGGCCTCCATCGCCTTGCGCGACCAGTTCCGCCCGTGCCAGAGGAACACGTTCTTCACCACCTGCTGGCTGATGGTCGAGGCGCCCCGGCTGCTGCCCTGATCGAGCGCGCGGCGGATCTCGATCATGTCGAACCCCCAGTGGAGGCAGAAATTCGCGTCTTCGGCGGCGACAGCGGCGCGCTGCATGTTGGGGCTGATCCGGTTCATCGGCACCCATTCGCGCTCGATCCCGCCCAGACGCCGGGCCTCGGCGATCATGTAGATGCCCCGGGGCGGCGTGACGAAGGAAAAGAGCACGACCAGCAGGACGAAAAACGCCGCAACGGCGGCCAGTCCCCGCAAGGCCCAGCCAAGGGCCAGGCCGGCAAGCCTCCGCCGTGAAGACAAGGCTGCGCCCCGCGACTTGCGGGCAGTCGATTTTGCTGCTCTTTTCGCCATGCGCCCTTTCATCATGGCTGTTGCCACCGGGTCAAGCGCGCGATCACCTCGGAACGGGGAGCATTCCGCCATGACCAACCGCAGCGAAAAGCAGAAGATGCTGGCAGGAGAGGATTACTTCGCCTCTGATCCCGAACTTGTCGCCGAGCATCTGCGCGCGCAGGCGTTGCTGGAACGCTTCAACCGCAGCGCTGCCGATCAGGCCGGTTTGCGACATGCCCTGCTGTCCGAACTTCTGGGCGCCTTGGGCGAAGATACGGTCATCAAGCCCAGCCTGCGCTGCGACTACGGCTATAACATCACGGTCGGCCCGCGCAGCTTCGTCAACTACGACTGCGTCTTTCTGGACTGCAACACGATCGCCATCGGCGCCGAGGTGCAGATCGCACCGGCGGTCCATATCTACACGGCCACCCATCCGCTGGATGCTGCACGGCGCCGCGCCGGTTGGGAAAGCGCGCAGCCGGTCGTCATCGGCGATGGCGTCTGGCTGGGCGGCGGCGCAATCGTCTGTCCGGGCGTGACGATCGGCGAAAACACGGTGGTCGGGGCGGGCGCGGTCGTCACCCGCGACCTGCCGCCGAATGTGCTGGCGGCCGGAAACCCCTGTCGGGTCATCCGGCCGCTTGGCTGATCACTCCGCCGGGACGGCCCGGGGCTCCTCGCTCAGGGGCGCGGGCAGGCGGATGAGCATTTCCTTCGGGCAGATCTGGAGGAAGTTGAACCGCTCCGTCTCCCAGTCCTGAAGGATCTTCTGCGCCTTCTGGCTGCCGGTTTCCCGGACATGCCGCTCGATCAGGTCACGCAGCTGTGCCTCCCAATGCGGGACGGTCACGGCGCAGGTCACCAGCGTTTCGAGGTTCATCAGTTCCTCGGCTGTGCCGTCCGGATCATGGACATAGGCCATGCCCCCGGTCATCCCGGCGCCAAAGTTCGCGCCGATCCGGCCAAGGATCACCGCAACCCCGCCCGTCATGTATTCGCACCCGTTCGACCCACATCCCTCGACCACCACCCGCGCGCCCGAGTTGCGGACGGCAAAGCGTTCGCCCGCCCGGCCGGCCGCAAAGAGATAGCCATCGGTTGCGCCATAAAGGACGGTGTTGCCGATGATCGTGTTATCAGCCGCGGTCAGGGGGCTTGCCATCGGCGGGCGCACGACGATGGTGCCACCCGACAGGCCCTTGCCGACATAGTCATTGGCGTCGCCCGACACCTCGATCTTGAGGCCCGGCGCGGCAAAGGCCCCGAGCGACTGACCTGCGCTGCCGCTCAGCTTGACCGTCAGGTGATCGGGCTGCAGGTCGTTGCGCATCCCGAAGCGCTGGACGATATGGCTCGATGCACGCGTTCCGATGGTGCGGTGTGTGTTCCGCACGGCATAGGACAGCTGCATCTTTTCGCCATCCTCGAAGAAGCGCGCACCGTCGCGGATGATCTCGGCATCCAGCGTGTCCGGCACCGCGTTGCGCGGCTTGGACCGGTCATAGGTGATCTTGTGCGATCCATCGACCGTGATCAGCAGCGGGTTGAGATCGAGGTCGTCGAGATGCGCCGCACCACGGCTGACCTGCGTCAGCAGGTCCGCCCGCCCGATGATCTCGTCGATCGACCGCGCGCCGATGGAGGCCAGCAGCTCCCGCACCTCTTGCGCATAGAAGGTGATGAGATTCACCACCTTGTCCGCGCTGCCGGTGAACTTGGCGCGGAGCTTTTCGTCCTGCGTGCAGACGCCCACGGGGCAGGTGTTCGACTGGCATTGGCGCACCATGATGCAGCCCATGGCGATCAGGGCGGCGGTGCCGATGCCGTATTCCTCGGCCCCCATCATCGCGGCGATGATGATGTCGCGCCCTGTGCGGAGCCCGCCATCGGTGCGCAGCGTGATGCGTTCACGCAGGTTGTTCATCGCCAGAACCTGATGCGCCTCGGTCAGGCCCATCTCCCACGGCAGACCCGCATACTTGATGCTGGTGCCCGGGCTTGCCCCGGTGCCGCCGTTATGGCCCGAGATCAGGATGATGTCGGCCTTCGCCTTGGCCACGCCAGCCGCGATGGTGCCGACGCCCGACTGCGACACCAGCTTCACCGTCACCTTGGCCCGCGGGTTGATCTGCTTGAGGTCATAGATCAGCTGCGCGAGGTCTTCGATCGAGTAGATGTCGTGATGCGGCGGCGGGCTGATCAGCGTCACGCCCGGCGTCGAATGACGCAGCCGCGCGATCAGTTGCGTGACCTTCATCCCCGGAAGCTGCCCGCCTTCGCCGGGCTTGGCGCCCTGGGCGACCTTGATCTCCAGCTCCTCGCAGGCGTTCAGGTATTCGGCCGTGACGCCGAACCGGCCCGAGGCCACCTGCTTGATCTTGGCGCTCGGGTTGTCGCCGTTCGCTTCGGGATGGAAATGCGCCGGGTCCTCGCCGCCCTCGCCGCTGTCGGACTTCGCGCCGATGCGGTTCATCGCGACGTTCAGCGTCTTGTGCGCCTCGGGGCTCAGCGCGCCCAGCGACATCCCGGGCGTGACAAAGCGCTTGCGGATCGAGGTGATGGATTCCACCTCTTCGATCGGGATCGGCTTGCCCAGGGGCTTGATGTCCAGAAGGTCGCGCAGATGGATCGGCGGGTTGGCCCGCAGCGCCGCCGAATACTGTTTCCACATGTCATAGGATGCCCGGTCGCAGGCCGCCTGCAGCATGTGCATCGTCTGCGCCTCCCATGCGTGTTTCTCGCCGGCCCGGCGCGCCTTGTAGAAACCGCCGATGGGCAGGATCTGGTCATGGGTGCGGAAGCCGCGGGCATGGACCTCTTCCAGCTTTTTCTGGATGCCGCCGACGCCAATGCCGGAAATGCGGCTCTGCATGCCGGGGAAGTATTCCGCGACCATCGCCCGGCTCAGCCCGACCGCCTCGAAGTTCAGCCCGCCGCGATAGGAAGAGATCACCGAGATCCCCATCTTGGACATGATCTTGAGAAGGCCCGCGTCGATTGCATCGCGATACCGGCGCATCGCGTCCGTCAGGCTACCCTCGATCAGGCCGCGGTTGATGCGGTCGGCGATGGAATCCTGTGCCAGATAGGCGTTCACCGTGGTCGCGCCGCAGCCGATCAGCACCGCGAAATAATGCGGGTCGATACATTCGGCCGAGCGCACGTTGATCGAACAGAAGGTGCGCAGGCCCTTGCGCGTCAGCCAGCTGTGCACGGCGCTGGTCGCAAGGATCATCGGCATGCCCACACGCGATGCGTCCAGATGCTGATCCGTCAGGACCAGATGCCCTGCGCCGGACCGCACGGCGTCCTCTGCCTCGGCCCGGATGCGTTCCAGCCCCAGCCGCAGGCTGTCCGAGCCGCCATCGGGCGGGAAGGTGCAGTCGATGATCGCGACCAGCTCGCCGAACTGTTCGACCATGCGGTCGAATTCCGCGTTGGCGATGAAGGGGCTTTCCAGCACGAGGATCTCGGTCTGGCTGCTGTCTTCGTCCAGCACGTTCTTGAGGTTGCCGAACCGGGTCTTGAGGCTCATCACCCGGCTTTCGCGCAGGGAATCGATGGGCGGGTTCGTCACCTGGCTGAAGTTCTGGCGGAAATAGTGTGACAGGGGCCGGTACTGGTTCGACAGGACCGCGGGGGGTGTGTCATCGCCCATCGAGGCGATCATTTCCTTGCCGTCCTCGGCCATCGGCGCGAGAACCTGCTCCAGCTCCTCCAGCGTATAACCTGCCGCGATCTGACGGCCGCGCAGTTCAGCGCCGTCGAACAGCGGACTTTCGGGGATGTCGCGCATGATGGCGTTCAGGTCCACGACCTTTTCGATCCAGTCGCCAAAGGGCTGGGCGGCCGCCAGTTTGTTCTTGAGCGGCGTGTCGTGGTAAAGCTTGCCCTCTGCCATATCGACGGCGATCATCTGCCCGGGGCCAAGCGCGCCCTTTTCGCGCACGGTCATTTCATCGACCGGGACCATACCGGTTTCCGAACCGGCGATCAGCAGGCCGTCCCCGGTCACGACATAGCGCATCGGCCGCAGACCGTTCCGGTCGAGGCCGGCGCAAACCCAGCGGCCATCGGTCATGGCAAGCGCCGCGGGGCCGTCCCACGGTTCCATCACCGCGTTGCAATAGGCATACATGTCCTGCCAGGGCTTCGGCATCTCGCTTGCGATCTTGCTCCAGGCCTCCGGCACAAGCATCGTCTTGGCCATCGGCGCATTGCGCCCGGCCCGCACCATCACCTCGAACACCGAATCCAGCGCCGCCGAATCCGACGACCCCGAGGGCACGATGGGCTTGATATCCTCGGCCTGATCGCCGAAGGCCGAATGCGCCATCCGGATTTCATGGCTGCGCATCCAGTTCAGGTTGCCCTTGAGCGTGTTGATCTCGCCGTTATGGGCCAGCATCCGGAACGGCTGCGCCAGCCACCACTGCGGGAAGGTGTTCGTCGAATAGCGCTGGTGATAGATGGCAAAGGCGCTTTCGAACCGCTCGTCCTTGAGGTCGGGGTAGAACTCGGCCACCTGCTCGGCCAGCATCATCCCCTTGTAGATGATCGACCGGCAGGACAGGCTGCACAGGTAAAGCCCCTGGATCTGTGCCGCGATGGCGGCCTTTTCGATCCGGCGGCGGATGACATAAAGCTCGCGCTCGAACGCCTCGCGGTCCAGGCCTTTTTCGTCGCGGATGAGAATCTGCTCGATCTCTGGCCGGGTGGCATTGGCCTTTTCACCCAGAACCTCGGTGTTCACGGGCACATGGCGCCAGCCATAGATGTAATGGCCCATCCGCAGCACTTCGGTTTCCACGATCGTCCGGCAGCGTTCCTGCGCGGCGAAATCGGTGCGGGGCAGGAATACCTGGCCCACGGCAACCAGTGCGGTCACGTCGGGTTCGTGGCCCGTGCGACGGATCTTGTCATAGAAGAAGGGCACGGGGATCTGGACATGGATGCCGGCGCCGTCGCCCGTCTTGCCATCGGCATCCACGGCACCGCGGTGCCACACGGCCTTGAGCGCGTCGATACCCGCGGCAACGACCTTGCGGCTGGGCTGGCCGTCGATCGACACGACAAGGCCCACCCCGCAGGACGCATGTTCGTCCTCGGCCTTGTAGAGGCTCACTTCATCCATCCAGCGGCGCTTGGCTTCTTCGGCGGCGACCCAGGCGGCATCGTAGGTGGTCATGTCTCTGTTCCTCATTCCGAAGAGGCAAACCGGGCCATCGTCTCTGCCTCGGTCGCGCGTTCATGTTCGCCCGCAAAGGCATAGGTGTCCGGCTTGCGGTCGATGAAAATCTCGTGGTTCAGCACCAGCCCGTCATGGTCGTCGAAAAGGCCGATGGCGGCGTAATACTCGCTGCCCCCCTTCTGCCGATACCAGAGCGGTGATCCGCAATCGCCGCAGCGGCTGCGTGCGGCCCAGTCCGAGGTCTCGCGCGTCACGATCCGGTCCTCGCCGGTGATCGTCACGGCATCGACCGGAAGTGTCACGGTGATGAAGGGGCCGCCTGTCCATCGCTGGCACATGCGGCAATGACAGATGCCTACGTTTTCGTCCCAGCGCGTCGCGGTGAACCGCACGGCGCCGCACAGGCACTGACCGGATTTGTCTGGCACGGGAACCTCCGCTTGGCGTGTGGCTGGCGGGGGCGCGGGCCGCCCCCGGAGGTTGTCACGGGGCTTTATTCGGCGGCCACCTGCGCGGCCTGCCCCAGATAGTCGAGGATCGAATCCGCCGCTTCCTGTCCGTCGCGGATCGCCCAGACCACCAGGCTGGCGCCGCGCACGATGTCGCCCGCGGCATAAACGCCGGGGATCGCGGTTGCGTGGCTGCGGAAATCCGCCTTGATCGTGCCCCAGCGGGTGACTTCAAGCTCCGGCACCCCCCAGAGCGTGGGCAGGTCCTCGGGCTCAAAGCCGAGCGCGGTGATCACCAGGTCGGCCTCTTCCAGATAATCGGCGCCGGGGATGACCTCTGGCGTCTGGCGGCCGGTCGCATCGGGCTGGCCCAGCCGCATCTTCTGGACATGGACCCCGGTGACCGGGTCGCCCTCCAGCCCTTTGGGCGCCGAAAGCCAGACGAACTCGACGCCTTCTTCCTCGGCGTTCTGGGTTTCGCGCTGGCTGCCCGGCATGTTGGCCCGGTCCCGGCGATAGAGGCATTTGACCGAGGTCGCGTTCTGGCGGATCGCGGTGCGCACGCAGTCCATCGCGGTATCGCCGCCGCCGATGACCACGACGCGCTTGCCTTCCGCGTTCAGCTCGCCGTTCTCGAACTCCGGCACCTCATCGCCAAAGCTCAGCCGGTTCGAGGCAGTGAGATAGTCGAGCGCCCGCACCACGCCGGATGCCGCATGGCCGCTTTCCGTCAACTCGCGGCTTTTGTAGACGCCGGTCGCGATCAGGACAGCGTCATGCTGGCCGCGGATCGCGTTGAAGCTGATATCCTCGCCCACATTGCAGTTCGCGACGAAGTTCACGCCGCCGTCGCGCAGGTATTCGACGCGGCGCATCACGACCGGTTTTTCCAGCTTGAAGCCCGGGATGCCGTAGGTCATCAGCCCGCCCGCACGGTCATAGCGGTCATAGACCGTCACCTGCACCCCGGCGCGGCGCAATCGGTCGGCGGCAGCCAGCCCCCCCGGCCCTGCACCGATGATGCCCACGGATTCCGGGCGTTCCGCATGGGGCCGGATCGGGGCGACCCAGCCTTCCTCCCACGCGGTGTCGTTGATGTATTTCTCGACGGCGCCGATGGTCACGGTGCCATGGCCCGACTGTTCGATGACGCAGTTCCCCTCGCACAGGCGGTCCTGCGGGCAGATGCGGCCGCAGATTTCGGGAAAGCTGTTCGTCGCCTGGCTGATTTCATGGGCTTCGCGCAACCGGCCCTCGGCCGTCAGCTTGAGCCAGTCGGGGATGTTGTTGTTCACGGGACAGTGAACCTGGCAATAGGGCACGCCGCACTGGCTGCAGCGGCCCGCCTGTTCGGCGGCCTTGTCCTGGCTGAATTCGCGGTAGATTTCGCCGAAATCGTCTACGCGCAGATCCGGCGGCCGCTTTTCAGGCGTCTGCCGTGCGACGGAGACGAACGTGAGCATTCGCTGTTGTGCCATGGCTAGCCCCTCTTATCCTCGCGCGGTGATACACCTGTGCAAATATGATTAAAAGTCAGTATTGCTTACCTATATGCAGAAAATTTTGCGACATACTCTCTCCGCGCACCGGCTCGCGGTCGATAATAGGTAAGTATATTTTACCTATTATTCCACCATGGGCTGGGCCACTCTGGCGTCACGAATCAATACAGGCGCATCATGACTTTGCTTCACCTCGTCCTTGTCTCTATTATTCAAGGGCTTACCGAGTTCCTTCCGATCTCTTCCTCGGGGCATCTCATCCTTCTGCCGGCGCTGACCGGGCTGGAGGATCAGGGCCTCGTGATCGACGTGGCGGTTCATATCGGGACGCTCTTTGCCGTCGTTCTGTTTTTCTGGCGGGATGTGCATAGCGGTTTCGCCGGGCTGGGGCGTCTGGCGCGGGGGCGGGTGGACACGCCGGGGGCACGGCTTGCGCTTTGTCTGGTGATCGCGACGATCCCGGTGATTCTGCTTGGCCTGATCTTCAAGATCACCGGCTTGATGGAGGTGGTGCGGTCCGTCGCGCTGATCGGCTGGACGATGATCCTGTTCGGCATCGCGCTTTACTGGGCGGATCAACGGGGGATGGAGGCCAAGAAATCCGACCAGTGGACGATCCGCGATGCGGTGGTCATGGGCGTCTGGCAGGCAATCGCGCTGATCCCCGGAACCTCGCGGTCGGGGGCCACGATCACGGGCGCCCGCGCGCTTGGCTATGACCGGCATTCGGCCGCGCGGCTTGCGATGCTGATGTCGATCCCCACCATCGTCGCCTCGGCCACGCTGATGGGCGCCGATGTGATCGCGACGGCCAATCAGGCCGCTGCGCGCGACGGCGCGATTGCCGCGCTCTTTTCCTTCGTGGCGGCGCTTGCGGCGCTCTGGTTCATGATGCGCCTGCTGCGCAGCGTCAGCTTCACGCCCTATGTGATCTACCGGATCGTTCTGGGCGTGGTGCTGCTGGTCTATGCCTACAGCTGATCAGCCGCGCAGGTTGCGGGCGGATTCCTTGATGGCGTCATACTGCCCCGTCGGGCGATAGCGCCACAGGTATTCCGGGATCACCGCCTCGAACGGCGTTGGGCGGATGCCAAGCGCCTCGAACCCGCGGGCATCGGGTGCAACCACGTTGTCGCGCCGCAGGTTGCGGACCTGATCGCGGGTCAGCGTGCGGTTGGTATAAAGCCCCATGCTGAGCGTCTGCATCAGGTCCAGTGCCCCACCGATGGCCGCACCCACGCCAAAGGGCATGTTCACGACCGCGCGGCGCCGCCGGATTTCCTGCAGCATGGCGGTGACGATCTGGCGCAGCGTCAGCACCTCCGGCCCGCCGAGTTCATAGATGCCCGGCGCGGCTTGCCCGAGGGCTGCACGCGCGGCCGCCTCGGCCACGTCCTCGACATGAACCGGCTGGAACCGGGTTTCGGCCCCGACCAGCGGCAGCACGATCATCCGCCGCGCCATCCCGGCAAAGCGGTTGAAAAAGCCATCCTCGAAGCCAAAGACGATCGAGGGGCGCAGTATGACTGCCTCCGGATAGGCCGACAGGACAGCAGCCTCACCTGCCGCCTTGCTGCGCTGATAATCGCTGTCGGATGCCGCATCGGCACCGATCGCGGAAATCTGCACCAGGTGGGCCACGCCTTCCTCGGCGGCGATCCGCGCGACACGGCCTGCCCCCTCTGCCTGAACGGCGTCAAAGCGGTTCTTGCCCTCGTTCACCAGAATGCCGACGCAGTTCACGACCGCATCGGCCCCCGTCACCGCAGCCCGGACGGAAAGATCGTCCCGGATGTTGCAGAACACGGGTTCGACCTGGCCGACCACGCCATAGGTGCGCACGAACAACGCCTCGTTCGGGCGGCGGGATGCGACGCGGACGCGCCAGCCCTCCTTGGCCATGCGGCGGGCGATGTAGCGGCCGATAAAGCCCGAGCCGCCGATGATCGTGACCAGTTTCGACATGATGCGATCTCCGTGCCTGTGCAGGTTTTCCTTAGCCTTCCCGGCATTGCCGAACAAGCGGCAACTGGGTCGCATCTTTTTCAATGACACCCCGTTGACAGTGCAGATTACCCCCGATAAACCGCCCCTCACGACACCTGCCCAGGTGGCGGAATTGGTAGACGCGCAGGTTTCAGGTACCTGTGCCGCAAGGCGTGGAGGTTCGAGTCCTCTCCTGGGCACCATATAGTCGATTAAAAAAATCCTGATAAACACCGGTCAAGCAAGGCGCAACACAGGACCAAGTGCTTGGCACTCGGCCGGAGGGGGCAGATGTCACCCTTTTGGCCAAGCGTGTTGCGGCGCGTTGCGCCAGTTCACGAACTTGAGCCACTGCATCGATTCTGCAGCCGGTGATCCGCAGACCTGTCGCCGCGAAGGCTCCGGATGGAGACCGGTTGCGTAACAAAAGGTCGTCAAGCCGCGATGCCCGGTCCGCCAACCCTTGATCCCGATCCGCTTGTCCAGTTTTGTCCGCCGCGGTATGTCGAATGCCCAATCCGGATGAAGCGATGCCCCGATCCTACGCCGAAACGCCATCACTCGCCTGCGCTCTTGTGTCGGACGAGACGCTTGCCGGTCCCGCGGGCGCGGTGGCCGCGCGGATCGCGCAGCGCTGGGGAATGGATGTCCACGTCTTTCTGGAACGACGCGATATCTCGGCCTCCGTTCCGCAGACGCGGATCCCGGGTGTAACCTACCATTTCGAGACACTTCTGGGAGAGGCGCGGGACTATTTGCCGGACGACCCAAGGTTCACCATGGCAACCTGGGGCCGTTTGTTCGTGCCTCGGGCCTTGTCGCATTATGACCGGGTTCTCTACTGCGATATCGACATCCTGCTCGGGCCAAAGCCGGATTGGCTGGAAACGCTTGCGCTTTCGCACGGATTGGGAATGGTCCGGGACTATTACATCGGCATGCATTATTCGCGTATGTGCCCCGACGAACTGCGCCAGTCCCGCGGCGTTGATCCCGCAGCATATTTCAACAGCGGGATCCTGCTAATCGACACCGCCCGATGGGATCTCGATGGAATCCTGCTCGCGCTGCGCGACTACCTTGCACGGTTCCGCCCGCGGCTGTTGGATCAGGATTTTCTCAACCACCATTTCGCGGGCCGGATCACGGAACTGTCGCCGAACCTGAATTTTCAACAAAGCCTCATGGGGCTGGGCATTGATCACGCGGTCACGCCGGCGATCAGGCACTATTGCCACGACGTGAAACCGTATCACCGGCTGCCGAGGCGTGGTGCCGCGCTTGCGGTCGAGCGGGCTGCGGTCGAGTTCAGGGCTATGCTTGCCGAGGCCGGATTGCCGCAGCAAGCGCTTGAGCCTCATTCAACGCCACGAGCGGTGCACCGGTTTCGTGCCTCGCTGGACCGTCTTTTTTACGCGCTGGGGGTCCGGGGGCGCCGTGCAACCCGGTTGGAGGTCCAGTGGCGCGACCGCCGGAGAGAGGTCCTGTCGATTCTCCGGCGCTCTGTCTCGGAAGGGAGATTTGCCGATCCGAATATTCTCGATCTGGACGCGCCCTTACCGCGTTTGCAGTTTCGCGGCCACGAGATCGTGCCCGTCGCGATGCCTGAACGATCCCGGCGCTGAGGCAGGCGGGGCGGAGGTTGCATGGATGGACCGGGCGGGCAAGTCCTGCCCGGTCCGTTTCGTCAGGCGAAATGGATCGTCTTGGTTTCGAGGTAGTTCTCGATCCCTTCCAGCCCGCCTTCGCGGCCATAGCCCGATTGCTTGACCCCCCCGAACGGCATCAGCGGGTCGATGATGTTGCCGTTGATCGTCAGCCCGCCGGAATGGACGCGCCGCGCCATGGCATAGGCGCGCTCGCTGTCGGTAGAAAAGATCGCGCCGTTGAGGCCATAATCGGTCGCGTTGGCCTTGGCGATGGCGTCCTCGTCATCCTTGTAGGTGATGATCGAGACGACCGGGCCAAAGATCTCTTCGCGCGCGATTCGCATCTCGGGCGTGACGCCGGTAAAGACGGTGGGCTCGATGAAAAAGCCGGTCTCCAGCCCCGCGGGACGCCCGCCGCCGATAGCGATCGTGGCGCCCTCGGCCAGGCCCGCCTCGATATAGCCCTGCACCCGTTCAAGCTGGCGCCCCATGGCAAGCGGCCCCATCTGCGTGGCCGGGTCGGACGGGTCGCCCACCTTGATCCCCTTGACCGCACCGACGAAGAGATCGGTGAATTCCTGCGCGCGAGCTTCCGGCACGAGGATGCGGGTCAGCGAAAAGCAGACCTGCCCGGTGATCGGCATCGTGTACATCATCAGTGTCGGCAGCGCCGCCGCAAAATCCGCATCGTCGAGCAGGATCGCCGCCGACTTGCCGCCCAGTTCAAGCGACACCCGGGCCAGACGTTCCGCGCAGACGGCGGCGATATGCTTGCCCGCCGCAGTCGAGCCGGTAAAGGCCACCTTGTCCACGTCCTTGTGGCGCACGAGATAATCGCCCACCTCGCGCCCCGCGGGGACAAGGTTGAACACGCCCTTGGGCAGCCCCGCCGCCTCGATGCATTCGGCAAGGATATAGGCCTCCAGCGGGGTCTCGGGCGAGGGTTTGGAAACGAAGGTGCAGCCCGCCGCCAGCCCCGCCGCGATCTTGTAGGTCAAGAGGACCATCGGCGCGTTCCAGGGCGTGATCGCCGCACAAACGCCCACAGGCTCTTTTGCGACGACGGTGCGGCCGCCGTTGCTGCGCGTCCGCTCATCCTCGAAACTGAACGAGTTGGAATCGATCAGATCCGCATAATAGCGAAAGAGCGTCACGTTCTGCGGGGCCAGAATCCGCGTGAGGGTGATGGGCGCGCCCATCTGCCGGGTCCAGCTTTCGGCGATCTCGCCCAGCCGGGCCTCGATCTGGTCGGCGACCTTTCGCAGATAACCCGCGCGTTCCTTGGGGGTCATCCGGGGCCAGGGGCCGTGGTCGAATGCCGCGCGCGCGGCGGCGACGGCGTCGTCCACATCGGCAACCGAGGCTTCAGGGTAATCCATCAGCTTTTCGCCCGTCACCGGCGAAATAACGTCAAGCCGCGCCCCGCCCTTGGGCGCGACCCAGGCGCCGTTGATGAAGAACTGGGTGGGGGCGCGAAGATCAAGGGGTTGTCCGTCCATTGTCGGTCTCCTCTACAGACAAAATCACATCGTCCCCGGCAGCCAGAGCGCGAGCGCCGGGAACAGGCACAGGATGACGATCCGCAGGATGTCCGCCCCCACGAAGGGCAGGACGCCGCGATAGATGTCGGTCAGTTTCACGTCGCGGGCGATGGAGTTGATGACGAAGACGTTCATCCCGATCGGCGGCGAGATCAGCCCGATGGAAATCGTCGTCACCAGAACGATGCCGAACCAGACCGGGTCAAAGCCCAGCGACTGCATGGCTGGAAAGACGATGGGAACCGTCAGCAGGATCACGGCGAGTTCGTCCATCACCGCCCCAAGCGCCAGATAGACCAGCAGCACAAGGCCAAGCACCCCCCAAGCGGGCAGCGGCACCTGCGTAAGGAATGCGGTCAGGTTCTGCGTCACCTGCGTCACGGTCAGGAAATAGCCGAAGAGCGTCGCGCCAACGGCGATGGTAAAGATCGCGGCGGTGATCTGGAGCGCGTCGATCAGGCAGCGCAGGATCACCCGTGGCGGAAGCTTGCCCCGCGCCACCCCGATCAGCAGCGCGCCGACAGCGCCAAGACCCGCCGCCTCGGTCACGGTGACAAAGCCGCCATACATACCGATGATGACCAGCGCGAAAAGCAGCATCGTGGCCCAGAGCCGCCGCAGGGCTGCGAACCTCTCGGACCAGCCGGCACGGGTGCCGCGGGGCATCGCGGCAGGATTGCGCCAGGCCACGATCTGCACCACGATCGCGTAAAGCGTCAGGCCCAACAGCCCCGGGACCACACCCGCCACGAACAGCTTGGCGACGTTCTGTTCGGTGATGATCCCGTAAAGAAGCAGAAAGACCGACGGCGGGATCATCGCGCCCAACGTCCCGCCTGCGGCGATCACGCCGGCGGCAAAGCCCGGGGCATAGCCCGCGCGGCGCATTTCCGGCAGAGCGACCGTCGTCATGGTCGCGGCACAGGCGACGGACGATCCGTTGATCGCGGCAAAGCCGCCGCTTGCGGCCACCGTCGCCGTGGCAAGCCCGCCCCGCACATGCCCGAGCCAGGTGTTGGAGGCGTCGAAAAGCTCCCGGCTCAGCCCGCCGGCGCCCGCAAAGACGCCCATCAGCACGAACATTGGCACGACGCTGAGCGCATAGTCGGACATCATCCTGTAGGGGGCGTTGACCAGAAGGTTGAGCCCTGCCGGCCAGCTTACCATCGCGGCAAAGCCCGTCACGCCCACGATGCCCATCGCGACCCCGATCGGCACGCGCAGGATCATCAGCAGGAACAGGGCGCCGAAGCCCAGAAAGGAAAGCGTCGTCGGGTCCATCATCGGGTCCTGAATTCGATTACGTCGCGCAGAAGGCGCATGAGACCGAGGATTGCGGCCGCGCCGATCCCGAGGGCCGTCGCCGCGATCACGGGCCAGAGCGGCAACAGAAGGTCGTTCGAGACCTCGCCGCTGCGCAGGCTTTGTCCGGTCTTGCGCCACAGCATCCACATCAGCGTGGCCATGGCCCCGAAGGTGACCGCCGAGGCAAAGACGTTGATCGCCGATTTCGCCCAGACGGGCGCCAGCAGATAGACCGCATCGACGCTGATATGGCGCCGCGTCCAGGTGGTGCAGGCGATGCCCCAGGCGATGGCGATGCCCTGCAGCGCCGTCGCGCCGATATAGGCGTCAGGGATGCGCATCCCGAGGGCATAGCGCAGCCCCGCCTCGGTCACCGTCAAAAGCGCGATGAGCACCAGAAAGACGCCCGCCACCGCCTCGATCACGCGGATGAGCCGGGCCATGAGGCCCGTCTCTTGCGCCGCGGTGTCAGAGCCCGGCGTCATGTTCGGCAATCGCGGCCTGAATACCGGCCTCGGCGGCCTCGGCGTCGATGCCCGCCGCCGTCGCCAGTTCCCGCCAGCGCGCGATCATCGGTTCCGCCGCGGCAAGCCATTCCTCGCGCTGGGCATCGTTGGGGGCGGTAAAGACATGCGCCGCGTCCTCTTCCAGAACCGCGCGCTCGACGGTGTCCTCCTCGGCCCAGACCTCGACGATGCGGCCCGCCCATTCGGTCGAACAATGATCGTTCATCACCGCCTGCTGCGCCTCGCTGAGCCGCGACCAGGCGACAGGCGAGATCACGAAGACGAAGTTCGCCGTGTACATCGGCATGTCGAGGTGATGCGTGGCGACATCCGCTATCCCCCAAGTCGCGAGCGAGCTGTAGGGGCTTGCGGTGCCATCGGCGGTTCCCCGGCTCAGGAGGTCGCGCATCTCGGCCGCCGAGGCCTGGATCGTTGTCGCGCCGAGGCCCGAGAGATACTGTCCCAGCGTCCCGTTCGCGGGCCGCACCGACAGGCCGGACAGATCGGCCGGGGTCGTGACGGGACGGGTGGTGTGGATCGTGCCCGGCGAATGCATGAAGGCCATGCAGAACTGCACGTCGCTCATCTCGGTTTCGGCGTAATCGCGATACCACTGGTCAAGGGCGCGCGACCCCGCCGCCGCCTCGTTGAAGCGGAATGGCAGCTCGCCATAGGAAATGATCGGAAAGCGACCGGCGTTATAGCCCGGGTTGACGAACGAGATATCGGCGATGCCGTCGCGTGCAAGATCGTAATGGTCCGCCGCCGCGCCCAGCTGTTGCGACGGATAGACGGTAATGGTGATCGAACCGCCGGATGCCTCGTTGATCGAGGCGATCCATTCCGCGGCACCCTCCATCAACGGGTGGGTCGCGCCGACCCAGACCCCAAGACGCAAGTCGACCGGGTTGTCCTGTGCAAGGGCCGCGCCCATCGGCAGCGTGCCGAGCATTGCGGCACTCGTCGCCGCCAGAAAAGCCTTCCGCATCATCTCTTCCTCCTCCTCAAGAGTTTCCGATACGCTTCTGTTTTGCAGTTCCTCGCCTCGCCCCCTCCCAAGGGCTCAGCCTGCGTCGATCATCACCTCCACCAGTCGGGGACCCCGGGCGGCAAAAGCCTCGCGCAGTGCCGGTTCGAGCTCAGCCGGGTCCGAGACGCGGCGGGCGGGGCAGCCCTGCGCCTCGGCAATCGCCGCAAGCGACAGGTGGCCGATATCGCAGCCCACGACCGGCTTGTTGCCGGCGAAGCCCCGAAGCGCGGCATACCCCCCGTTGTTCAGGATCACGAAAAGCACATCCGCGTCATGTTCGACCGCGCTCCAGATCCCCTGGATGGAATACATGGACGACCCGTCCCCCAGAACGGCAAGCACGGTTTGACCGGGGTTGGACAGGGCCACACCGACCGCCGCCGGCAGCGCATAGCCGAGACCCCCGCTTGCCGTGGCAAAAAAGCCGCCGGGCCGGTCGATGGGCAGATGGTCATGGACGTCATCGCGGCTTGAAGGGGCTTCCTCGACCACGATGCCGTCCCGTGGGCGCAGGTCCTGCAAGGTGCGCAGCGCCATCGCGCCACTGATACCACGGGCGGGCGCGGGGGCGGCAAAGGTTCGCAAGGGCGCCCTGCGCGGGGGACGCGGCTGGTCGAAATGGTCACGCAGCGCGGCGAGCGACAATGCGAGGTTCCCGACCAGCGAAAGGCCGCATACCGCGCCCGCTGCCTGTTGCGGATCGCTCACGATCTGGATCAGCGAGGCACCGGCGGGCGGGATCGTTCCGGGGCGTTCGTAGTGATAGGTGAAGACCGGCGCCCCGAGCGCAAGGATCAGGTCATGCCCCCCAAGGTGCCGTTCGATGTCGGCCTCATTCGCGGGCAGGAAACCTGCAAAAAGCGGATGGCTTTCCGGAAAGGAGCAGCGCGAGGCGAGCGGCGCCACCCAGACCGGCGCCTGATACTGCTCGGCGAGCGCCACGGCGCCGTCCCAGCCGTCATCGGCGTCAACGCCCGCGCCCATCACCATCACGGGACTGTCGGCGCCGTTGAGCCGCGCCGCGACCTCGGCCAGCCGCGCGGGATCGGGCTGCGCGCGCCCCGCCACCTCGCGCAGCACAGGCGTGTCGCAGGATTTCCCCCAGTCGTCGAGCGGGATGGATACGAAAACCGGCCCCGCGGGCGGCAGGGTCGCGATGTGGATGGCCCGGGCGATCGCCGCCGGCACATCCTCGGCCCGGGCGGGTTCGATGGCCCATTTGACGTAGGGCTGCGGCAGCACGGTCGGCGCCTCGGCAAAGAGAAACGGGTCCGATTTCAGCAAGGGCCGGCTTTGCTGGCCGGCCGTAATCACCACCGGCGCGCGGTTGCGAAAGGCCGAATAGATCGCGCCCATCGCATGGCCCACGCCGGCCGCCGAATGAAGATTGACAAAGGCCGGACCCCGGCGCGCCAGGGCGTGCCCGTCCGCCATGGCGACCACCACGGATTCCTGCAGCCCGGTGACATAGCGGAACCCCTCTGGCAGGTCGCTGAACATCGGCAGCTCGGTCGAGCCGGGATTGCCGAAGATGGTCGTCATGCCGTGATGGCGCAGCAGATCGAAAACCGCATCCCGCACGGTCGTGCCGCGGGCGATACCCGACTGGATCATAGCTCCTCCCGTCCCGGGCGGTGCCGGGATCTTTGTCTTGCCACAGGATCGTGGTCAGAAAGGCACTGTTGTGGAATTGTCATTCTCTGCGCAAAGCCATACCGTTTTGTCATGACTTGGGATCAGCGCAGCCTTGCCGTCTTTCTTGCGACCGCCCGGGCGGGCAGCTTTGGCCGCGCGGCGCGGGACGTGAACCTGACGCAGCCCGCCGTGACCCGTATCATCCGGCGGCTGGAGGCGCATCTTGGCGCGCCCCTCTTTGACCGCACGACGACGGGTGTGGCACTGAACGTCTATGGCAAGGCGCTGCTCCCATACGCCAGTGTCGTGGACGCCGAGATGTCGAACGCCGAACAGCTTGTGAATGCGATGCGCGGGGCAAGCCGGGGGGTGGTTCGCGTGGGCGGGGTGGGCAGCGTCACATCCGGCCATCTGGCGACGGCGCTGCGGCGCCTGCTTGCTTTGCAACCGGGGCTTCAGGCGCTGGTGGTGGAAGAGATCGAGGACAAGCTGCTGACCGCCCTGAAACGCGGCGAGATCGATCTGGCCGTGTCACCCGAACCTTATCTGGACGAGGAGATCGCATTGGCCTGCCCCGAAGGCCTGCACGATGAGGTCGAGGTCTATGCCACCCCCGACCACCCCCTGGCCAACGCGCGTGACATATCGCTGGCCGAGGTCGCGCGGCACCCCTGGGCGCTGCCACCACCGGACACGCCCGTCACGCGGGAATTGCGCCGCCGGTTCTTCGCGCGCGGGATCGAGACGATCGAAATCCGCGTCGTATCCCGGTCGGTCAACATGCTGAAAAGCATGACGGCGCAGGGCGGGCTCATGTGCTGGATGCCGCGCGGGCTTGTGGCGCTGGAGGTCGAGGCCGGGCAACTTGCCGCGCTGCCGATCCCCGAACTGCGTCACCGCCGGACCTTTCACGTCTATCGCCGCCGCATGGGGCAACTGCCTCCCGCTGCCGTCCAGTTGCTGCGCGCCTTGCAGAAACTGGCGCAGGATGCGCCCTGACTCGCCAACTGCACGCGCGTCAGCGCCTGGACATCTTGTGCTGTGCCAGAATTCGCTCCAGCGCCTCATGCAGCGTCTTTTGCGAAATCGGTTTCGCGATATGTCCGTCAAAACCTGCCGCGCGGTAGGCCTCGATCTGATGATCCATCGCGTTCGCTGTTACGGCGATCGCGGGTGGCGGCGGTGAACCGGGCGGATTTCCGCGTTTGCGCAGTTCCCGAAGAACGCTGATGCCATCCAGATCGGGCATGGAGATATCCAAAAGAACCGCGTCAAACTTTTCCCGCTCATAGGCCTCAAGGGCCGGAATACCGCCCGGGACCATCACGACCTCAACGCCAAGGTTCCGCAGCATCGCCTGCAGGATCATCCGGTTCGTGCCGTTGTCATCCGCGGCAAGCACCCTCAGGCCCATTCCGCCGCTGGCGGGTTCTGCGGGCCGGATCGGCGCGGTTGGCCGCGTCTCGTCCATGGGCAGCGGCAGCGCGATGCGCACCTGTGTGCCTTCGCCGGGGCGGCTGTTGATGCGGATCGTGCCGCCCATCATCGTGACCAGGCGCCGGACGATCGCCATGCCAAGACCGGTCCCGCCATAGCGCCGGGAGATAGAGGTATCGGCCTGCGCGAAGTCCTCGAAGATGCGGCTCAGCTGTTCCTCGGTCATGCCGATGCCGGTGTCGCGCACGTCGATCACCAGGGGCTTGCCGGGCACGCAGCTCAGCGCCATCGTGACCTCGCCCGCCTCGGTGAACTTGAGCGCATTGCCGACGACATTGTGCATGATCTGCAGGATGCGGTTCGGATCGCCGAGACGCGGGATATCCGCGCCCGAAGAGGTCAGGATGGAAAGTGAAATATGTTTCTCGGAGGCCCGAACGGTATGGGTCGCCTCGATCCGCCGCGCGAGTTCTGCGGGGAAGAACATGACCTGTTCGATCTCCAGCCGGTCGGCCTCGATCTTGGACATGTCGAGCAGATCATTGATGATGCTGAGAAGCAGCTCGCCGGAGTCCCGGATGACCGAGATCATCCGCCGCTGTTCCGCATCGGTGAGCGCAGCATCAAGGAGTTCGGCCACGCCCAGCACGCCGTTCAGCGGCGTGCGCATCTCATGGCTCATGTTTGCTAGGAACCGCGTCTTGGCACGGCTTGCCTGTTGTGCGTCCTGCAGCGCGGCCTTGAGATCCTGGCTCGCCAGAACTTCCTCGGTCACATCCGTCACCGAACACACGACGCGGCACCGGTCGGCCTGACCTGCAAAAAGGGGGGCCGCGTTGAACGACAGAAAGCGGCGTGTCCCGTCCTGTTGCTGCAGGGCCAGACGCATGTCCGTGATGGGTTCGTTCGTCCGCAGGACAGTTGCAACCGGCAGATCGTCCGGTAGGAGGGGCTGCCCGTCCAGCCTCGTTACGGTAACACCCTCAAAGTTGAGCCGCGCACCCTTGCCCGCCCCCAGCGCCCGTTCGGCTGCCGCATTCGCAAAGACGATTTCCCGATCCGCATCCACAGCCAGAATGCCTGAAACGCTGGTCCGAAGGATGCTGTCAAGAAAGGCACGTTCCTCGTCCAGGGCGGCCTGAGCCCGGCGATAGGCGGTGTCGGTCGCGCGCCGCCAGAGGACCGACATGATGACGTCCGCGACGGACTTGAGCAGGTATATCTCGCCTGGCAGAAACGCCTTCTTGCTGCGCACCGCGTCAAAGCCGACAAAGCCCGTAAGCTTGCCCCCGTCCGACATCGGCACGGTCAGAAGGGATTTTATGCCCTGCGCCAGAAGAATTTCCCGTTCAGACCGTTGCGGCGGCAAAGCCTCCACATCCGCGATGTGGACAGGCCGGTCCTGCCGCAACTCATCCACCCAGGCGTCGATCAGGCTGATATCTAGCCCCTGCAGCATGCCGATCATCGGCTCGATACCGTCCGCGCACCATTCGTGGCTGTTGTCGAGCAGGTTCTCGTCGCGGACGACAAAGACATAGGTGCGGTCGGATCCGCAGAACTGACCGAGGCGCGCCAAGGCTTCATGCACCGCCGCGTCAGTTTCCTCGATCGCACATTTGAGGAGGTTGTTGAGGATTTCAACGACAAGCGGCTGGATCCGCGTCAAGCGGTCCAGGTCGTCCTCAAGCTCCTGCAGTTCTGTCATTCTGGATCGTCATGTTGGTGGGGATGCCAAAAACGGCGCGTCGGGGCCTGGCGCAGCGCCGCATTGAGATGTCGCACGGGGTTGCAAACCCTACTCCCTCACTCCGCCAAGACTCAACACATTCGTACCGCGGTCGGGGCTGTCCTGCGCGGTCTCCCGGGCGGTAAGGCCCTCGAGATGATCGGCAAGGGCGGCGGCGATGGCCCGCTTGCCGTCCACGGCGACGACGCCGCCTTCGCGCACGAAGAGCGCCCGCTGTTCCGTCCCGCGCGTGTCCTCGCCCCGGGTCGCCACGATCAGGCCCGCGCGATCCAGACGGCCCCTCGCGACGCGGATCAGTTCCTCTTCGGTGACCTTTTCAAGGTATTTGAACCCCACGCAATGCATGTCGGGGTCTGCGGCGCAGGCAAGATCGATAACCTTTTCGGTGGGCACGAGGTTCAGCGCAAGCTGCGCCTGACCGCTGGCGATCTTGCCATCGACCGCCGAGGCCGGGCGGTAATCGGCGACGCCTGCCGAAAAAACCCCGGCGAAAAGTCCGGTTTCCACCCGTTCCAGCACCAGACGGCGATAATCGTCATAGGTGCGCGCGATGGTGGTCGGGACCCACGCAGCCGGACGCCATGCGCCATCGCCCAGCAACAGTTCCGCATCCGCGCCGCGCCAGGCCAGTTCCGCCGCGATTTCCGCCCCCAGTCGCCCGCGAAAGCGGTTCACGATCCGGCGCACGCCATCGATCGGCACCGGCGTCGGCCCCGCCGTCACGAGGATACGGCGCCCGCGCAAGGGTGACGTGCTGAGCGCGCGGCCCACGCAGACGCAGAGAAACTCCGTGTCCGGCATGTTGTGCTTGCCATAGGCGTCGCGCGGGGCCGCAAAGACGACGCCCTGCGCTGCCAGCCGGCGGGCATTGTCGACCAGCTGCGCGTTGTGCATCGTGCCGTGCATCGTGGGCGCGACGATCACCTTGCAGCGACCCTGCTCCATCCGCCCCAGCGCGGAAACCAGTGCCGAGGTCACGACTGTGTCGCCGATCCCGTGGGCCATCTTGGCGATCGTGTTATGGGTCGCCGGCGCCACCAGATAGGCGTCGAAGGGCGCGCTGTCCGACAGATGTTCGGCCTTCCAGGTCAGCGCGGTGACGACCGGGTTGCAGGTCGCCCATTCCAGCGCCTCGGCCGCCACATAGCGCAGCGCCTCGTCCGAGCAGAAGGCGACCACCTCTGCACCGTTCCGCCGCAGCCCGCGTGCAAGTTCGGGTGTCTTCATCGCGGCGATGCCGCCCGTCACCAGCAGCGCGACGCGCCGCCCCTTCAGCCGGTCCGAGGCTGTGGGCACGTCATGGTCGCCCATCGGGCTGGGGGTCGGGGTCGAAAAGTCCCAGTCAAAGGTGGTCATATGGTCTTCCTGCGTGTCACGCGGTCAGTTCCGCAACGCGCGGCGCCTCTGGGTCCATCGCCAGTTGCGGCATCCGCAACAGGCCCTGTGCCTGATCGAGACGGGTGTTGAGGGATTCGAAGTGATGCGCCTCAAAGCGGCTGCTCTTGCTCATTTCATGCGCAAGATCGGGGCGGACGTCGATTGCATAGGGGTCCTCTCCGTTCACGAAGGCGCCGGGGTTGAAGGGCTCGTTCTCGCCAAAGCGGTAGGGCTGGAGCTGATAGAGAACCGGATTGGCCTGCGCAAAGATGTCCATGCAGTCTCCGTTATAGGTGGCGTCGCTTGCGTGCCAGCGTCCGCCCAACTTGACCGCCGCAAAGTAATGGCGGACCTTGGGGCGCATCACATATCGCCACATATCGGGGATGAGAAGGCCCAGAACGCTCATCTCCAGCCCGACCTCGACATAGGCGGCCTCCAGTCCGCAAGCCCGCGACAGCGCGACCTGCACGTTGGATTTTGTCGTGCACATTCCTGTGCCGCGCGCCAGCGTCTGCGACGCGGGTTCCTGCCACGCGCCGAACCGATAGGGCATTTCGCGGACATAGGCCCAGATCGCCGCCGCCGTGTCGGAATCGTTATCGCGCTTGAGCATGGCTGCGGTGCGCTGGATCAGCGGGTGATGCACGTCGCAAAAGGCATGGGCATCCGCCACGGCCCGCGGTGGCGCCGGCCGGTCGCGGGGCAAAAGCTCCAGTATCTCCATCACCTGCATCAAAAGCTCCGCCGCACGGGAATTTCCACGCCGCCAGAGGGGCGAGTCCATGCGCAGGGTCCAGACGGTACAGTCCTCGCTGGCCACGATATCGTCGGCAACCGCCCGCCCGTGCAGGATTGCCGCACTGCCGATATGGTTGCCCGGCCCGTACCAGGTAAGAGAGTCGTTCAGCCGCCCCAGCAGCACGACATTCAGCACATGCTCGACGCTGCCTTTCGCGACAAGCACGTCACCGGCTGCAATGCGGCGCAATTCGCCCATGCGCCAGATCGCGTCGGTCATCGACCCCAGGCGGATACCCAGCGGGGTTTCCTTGAACCAGTCGGCAAAGTTGATTTTCGGCGAGGTGATCGAGAGGTAGGACATCCGTTTGCCTTTCAGAGCGGACCCAAGGGAGGTTCGAGGCAAACGATGTGGCGGAAGGCACGCATCTCTACCTCACGTTGTGAGCGGGACGGTAAAGCAGGCCTTAAAAATTCAGAAGAATAAAATCGCGAATTTTTCCTTTGTTTCCTGATTTTTGCGTCGTTTCGGCTGTCAGAAAAACGTCAAACGGCCTTTCCGCGCATTTTGAAAGCAAAGGTAAATGCCCGTTATGATTGGGCGAGATGCCAAACGCACCCCATACTTTTTGGTTCCATGGAATATACGGAATGCCGTGGTCATGAGCGGAAAGTCGCCTATGATCTGTCGCTGCTGTCGTCCCCTGATTCGGAAAGCAACGCCTGCAGCCCCTCGCGATAGGTGGGATAGCGCAGGTGAACACCCAGATCCTCTTTCATCCGCCTGTTGCTGACCCGCTTCGATTCCGCATAGAAGCTGCGCGCCATTGGCGTCATCTCGGCCGTCTCAAAGGGTTCTTCGGGCGGTGGAGGCAGCCCCAGAAGCTGTGCCGCATGGGCGATGACCTCTTGAGGCGGGGCGGGGTCGTCATCGCAGACGTTGTAGATCGCGCCGGGATCGGGCCGGTCCATAGAGGCTTCGAGCGTGGTCGCGATATCCTCGACATGGATGCGGGAAAAGACCTGCCCGGGCCGGATGATGCGGCGCGCGGTCCCGTTGCGCACCTTTTCGAACGGCCCCCGCCCGGGCCCGTAGATCCCGGCCAGGCGGAAGATATGGAGCGGCAGCCCGGCCTCGTCACAAAGCGCCTGCCACGCGGCTTCGGCCCGTACGCGCTGTTCGCCGCGCCGGGTCGCGGGGGCCAGTTCGCTCGTCTCGTCCACCCAGCCGCCGGCGCGGTCGCCATAGACGCCGGTGGTCGACAGGTAGCCCACCCATTGCAGATGCCGGGCCGCCCGCAGTTCTCCGGCATGGGTCGCAAGAACCGGATCGCCCGCCGCATCCGGCGCGATGGAGATGAGGAGATGCGTCGCGCCAGCCAGCGCTTCCCCCAGGCTGTCGACCGGCCACAGAAGGGGGGTGACACCCCCGGCCGCCAGCGTCGTGGCCTTTTGCGGGCTGCGGGTCGTGCCCGTCACGCGCCACCCCCGCGACAGAAGCCGGCGCGAAAGGGTCGCCGCGCTGTAGCCGTGGCCGAGCGACAGGAGCGCGGTCATGTCCCGGCCCCCAGTGTCGCCTCGGCGCGCCGGAAATCTTCCTCGGTGTCGATGTCCTGGGCGCGGGCGGCCGGCATCTCGACCGCGCCGATCCGGTCCGTGGCAAGGCGGCCGTTCCGGCGGAACCAGTCGGCATCGAAGACATAGACGGCCCCGTTCGGGCGATAGACCGGCGGCAGGGCCTGCCGGTTCATGAAGCAGTAATCCGCCCCTGCGACAGGCTGAAAGGCGCCATCGCGCATCATCCCGTATTTCAGGATGGTGGAGGACGTTTCCGTCACCGTCATCACCAGATCGAACGCCCCGCCCGCATGAAGCGTGATCGCCGCTCGGATATCGTCAGGCGCCCGCAGCGGCGAGGTTGCCTGCAGCAGGACGACCGTCGCGGTCCCGTCAAAGGATCGCATCGCGTGGTCAAGCACAGGGTCCATCGGCGTGTCGTCCCGGGCGAGTTCGGCGGGCCGTGCCAGCGCCGTCACCCCCGGTCCGTGATCGGTTGCAAGAAGGTCGGGAATATCGGTCGTCAGGATGCAGCGCGCGCCGAGCGCCAGCCCCTGATCGAGCGCGTGGCGGTAAAGCGGCTTGCCGGCGAGCAGCCGCGTGTTCTTGCCCGGCAGTCCTTTGGACCCGCCGCGGACCGGCACGATTGCCACAAGACCGGTCATGGAACGACCCGTGGCGGCAGGGCGGCAAGCACCCGCTCGGTCGCGCCGGCATGTTCCGCGAAAAAGGCTTGGGTGCGGCCTGACATGTCCTGCAGCTTAGCCTCTTGCAACAGCAGGTCCAGAATTTCCGCCGCAAGATGCTCGATCGTCGGGCAGATCGTCAGAACGCCCGCCGCCTCGGCCTCGACCGCCGGATAGTCGATGGTCCAGACATGCGGGCCGACAAGCACGGGTTTGCGCAGGGCTAAAGGTTCAATGATGTTATGGGCGCCCTTTTCGACAAAGCCCCCGCCGACCACGGCAAGATCGGCAAGCGCGAGATAGAAATACATCTCGCCCAAGGAGTCCCCCAGCAGGATGTCGGCATCGGGCAGGCGCGTCCGGGGCGAGAGCCTGCCATCCAGCACGACCGAGCGGCGCATCACGCGCTGCCCGCCCGCCGCCAGCAGATCGCCGACAGTGCCGAACCGCTCGGGCGCGCGGGGAATGTGGACGAAGAGCGGCGGCACCAGCCCTTTTGCACGAAAGCCCTCCTGGATGATCCGGTAGGCCGCGAGATACTGCGGGTCTTCGCCCTCGACCACGCTCGCGATGGCGACCACGGGCCGCCCGCCCAGCAAGGGGCGCAGCCGGGCGGCAGCGGCCAGAAGATGCGGCGGGATCGGCTGGTCGAACCGAAGTTCGCCGCAGACGGAGACGTTCGGCGCGCCAAGTTCGCGAAACCGCGCAGCGTGGCGGTCGGATTTCGCCAGAACCCCGGCGACCCCGCTGACGGGATGGGCCGCGCCAAGTCGGCGGTCGCGGGCAAAGCTGTGCGCGGTATACTGGCTGTTCACCAGATAGAGCGGCACGCCTGCCACGCGCGTTTCCTCGATCAGGACGGGCCAGACCTCGATCTCCATCACCAGACAGAGGCGCGGACGCCAGCGGCGGAGAAAGCGGCGCATGGCCCAGCCGAACTCTAGCGGCAGATAGCGGACGACCAGCCGGCCTTGGGCGATCTCGGGTGCAAAGGCGGTTTCGGCGGCGCGGCGGCCGGCGGGGGTCAGGTGGCTCGTGATGACGGTGTCGCCCCTGTCCAGCAGGGCGCGGATCAGCGGCACGGCCGAACGCATCTCGCCCAGCGACACGGCGTGGACCCAGACGGCGCCGGCAAGCCCCGGCCCGGCACCGAACCGCTCGGGCAGGTGCCGGCGATAGGCGGGGTCCTTGCGCCCCCTCAGCCACAGATAGGCAAGCACCACCGGCAGCGCGGGATACCAGGCGGCGCGATAGACCAGCAGAAACAGGCGCTGCACAAACGGTCGGGTCATCTGTCCCCCTTTGTCATCCGCCGGGGTTTAGCGGCCCGGGCAGGAGCGACAAGAGCCTTTCGGCCTCTGCCTCGACCGCCTGCCGTCCGCGCGCCGCGACGATGGCGGCCCGCCCGCGCGTCTCTGCCAGCGCGGGGTCCCGCAGCGCTGTCGCGAGTGCCGCGCCATCCTCGACCATCCGCGCGGCATCCGCAGCATGGAAGGCCGCGTAATCCCCGGCGAAATTGGCGACGTTCGGGCCGTGAAGCACCGCGCAATCGAGCCGCGCCGGTTCATAGGGATTGTGCCCGCCGGTCGTGGCAAATGACCCGCCGACAAAGGCCGCATCGGCAAGCCGATACCAAAGCCCGAGCTGCCCGATTTCCGACAGCACCAGCACCGATGCCGCGCGTCCGATCCTGTTTCCCGGGGCGACGATCTCGGTATCGAGTCCGGCCGCCCGGGCCGCCCCGGCAACCTCTGCCGCGCGGGCGGGATCGCGGGGGGCAATGACAAGGATCGTCGCGGGGTCGTGGCGCAGCATGTCTTTCTGTGCCGCGATCACCCCGGCCTCGTCCCCGGGATGGGTGGAGGCCGCGATCCAGCAGCGGCGTCCCTGCAACAGCCCCTCCAACCTGACGCGGGCCTGCGGCTGATCGGCAAGCGGGGCCGCCCCGGCCTTGAGCGTGCCGGTCACATTCAGCCGGGCAGGGTCCACCCCCAGCGCGCGGAAATGGCGGGCGGTATCCTCATCCTGCGCGGAAACGAAGGCAAAGCGCGAATAAAGAACCGGATAGAGGCGCCGGGCCCGACCCTTGGCCCGGAACGAGGCCGCGTTCATCCGCGCATTGATGAGGGCAAGCGGGATGCCGCGTTCTCGCACCGCCTCGATCATCACGGGCCAGACATCGCGCTCTGCCCAGACGGAAAGATCGGGGCGCCAGTGATCCAGAAAGCGCGCGACAAAAGCCTCTGCATCCAGCGGCAGGAACTGATGAAACGCCCCCTGCGGCAGGTTCGGCGCCAGCGCTGCGGCCGAGGTCCGGGAGGATGAGGTGATGAGCACCGAAAGCCCCGGTCGCCTTGCGCGCAGCGCCTCGACCAGCGCGGGCAGGGCGAGCACCTCACCCACGCCGACGGCATGTATCCAGACCAGCGTGCCGGGGGGGCGGGGCAACGAGGCCTCGCCCATCTTTTCGCGCAGGCGGGCGGGGTCCTCCTTGCCGCGGGCCAGCCTGCGTTGCAGATGCCAGCGGGCCAGCGGCGCCACCCGCGCCGAGAGCGCAAGCCAGAGAGAGAGGAGCCCGCTCTCAGCCAATGTCGCGGAACTCTTTCTGAAGCGAGCGCTCCCAGAATGTCGGGTCCATGAGGACGTTCACGAAACGGTCGGCCGCGCGGCCTTCACCGAATGCGGTATGGGCCGGGTAACGCCGTCCCCATTCGCCTTCCAGAAACGCGCGGATCGCATCGATGTCGCTGGCCCTGCACGAGGTGATCGAGGGCGCCTGCGACCGGCCCGTCTGACGGGTGCCGATATCGAGGCTCGGGATGCCCAGAAACGGAGCCTCGCGCACGCCGGCGCTGGAATTCCCGACCATCACCGCCGCGTTCTTCATCAGTTCCGAAAAATAGGCGAAGCGCATCGACGGGATGCGGCGGAACCGGTCAGCAGGAAGCCTGTCGATCACAGCGAATATCTGGTCCGAGCCCGGATCGTTATTGGGCAGGATCAGGACGAAATTCCGGCCTGACGCCTCAAGTGCGCCGTAAAGCGACGCCGCCTGATCGCCCATGCTCGCTGTTTCCGAGGTCACGGGGTGAAAGACGCAGATGCCATAGTCGTCGAACGGAATGCCGTAGCGTGCGCGCACCTCGTCCAGCGTCACGCCCGACGGAGCGCCGTGCTTGTCGAGTTCCGGTGAGCCGATGGCATGGATCGCCTCGCTGGGTTCGCCAAGCGCCATTACGCGTTGGCGCGCCGCCTCCGAACTGACGAAATGAACCGCGGCGAGCTTGGTGTTGCAGTGGCGATAGATCTCGTCGATCGTGCCCGAGACCTCGCCGCCTTCGATATGGGCGCAGCGAACGTAATTCGTGGCGCAGACCAGCGCGCAGGCCAGCGCCTCGACCCGGTCGCCATGCACGACGACCAGATCGGGTCGCAGTTCCTGCAGGAAATCGGAGAAGCCGATGACCGTCTTGGCGAGGATCATGTCCTGCGGGTCGCCCGCGCGCTGGTTGAGGAATTCATGCACCTCGACCCCCGCCATCCGATGCACCTCGATCTTGGTGAGCCCGTATCGCGCGAGCATGTGCATCCCGGTGATGAAGATCGAGACCCGGAACCCCGCATCCCGCGCCGCTAGCGCCAGGGGTTCGAGCTTGCCGAAATCGGCACGGGTGCCGGTGACGAAGAGGATGTGTCTGGTCATGGGGCTTTCTTCCACGGCGGCGCATAGAAAGCCCGAGATGCGGGCCGGATGCAAGTCTGCGCGACCGATTGCCGGTCCGGTGCCAAGCGGATAGCCTGCCGCAAAAGCGGAGTTTCCCCTTGGTCACGACAAACGCCATCTGCATCAAATACGGGTCCGCCTATGGGCCGGACTATGTGAACAGGCTTTGGGCGGGCCTTGGCCGCAATACCGCCAGCCCCTTGCGGTTTTTCTGCATGACAGATGACCGGACAGGCCTGCGCCCCGAAATCGAAATCCTGCCACTGCCGCAAGAGCCGTTTCACGACCGCATGTTCGAGGCCCTTCGCAAGGCGCCCAAGTTCGGACGGCTGCAGAAGGTCAGCCTGTTCCGGCCCGACCTGATCCCCGATCTGGAGGGGTCGTTGCTGGTCTTTGACATCGACGTGGTGATCACCGGAAGCATCGACGCCTTGCGCGATTTCGCGCCCGGCAAGGTCTCGATGCGGCGGGAATGGAAGGCGAGCGCCGCGAACGGGGCGCTGGGGCACGGCTCGGTCGAGAAGTTTCATCCCGACCGGCACGGGTATCTTTACGAGGAGATGGCGCGCGATCCCGAGGGGGCCGTGGCCTTCGGGATGGGATCAGAGCAGACCTACACGTCCCGGCTCGCCGACCGCCACAACGATTTCGAACCCTTCCCCGACGAATGGATCGTGAGTTTCAAATACGATTGCAGGCCGGCAAAACCCCTGAACCTGTTCCTGCCGCCGCGCCTGCCGAGGGATGCGAGGGTCGTCTGCTTTCACGGCCGGCCCAAGATGGAAGAGGCCGTCGCGGGCTATCGCGCGGGTCTGCGCAGCACCCGACCCTGCGCATGGCTGCGCGACGCATGGATCGGGACGGAACTGGGGGCCAGACCCTAGCGCCGCGCACCCCAAAGATAGCCGTTGCGGGCAAGCCACCAGAACCGGCGGAAATAGTTGGCGGCCTTCAGCCGGTAATGCGGCAGCCTGCGATACCACTTGAACTTCTTGACGGCAGCGAAGCCGATCCCCGTGATCGAGCTGACATTGCCGTCATCCACATGGCTGGAAAACGGTTCCAGCCCGAACTGGCGGTAGTCGTGGCGGAAAAAGCGGTTCAGCTCATGGTCGAACGCGCGGGTCATCGGCAGCAGGCCCGGCAGCAGCCGTTCGGCGACCTCACGCTTCAGAAGGTAGGCCGCGTTGCCGGTAAAGGGGCCGACATAGGCGTTCAGGCTGTAGTGCCCGATCTGCTTCTGGCGGACCGGCATCTTGGCCCGGATGCAGTTGAACCGCACGAGGTCCCAGTCATCCGAATGGGCCAGCGCCAGATCGAGGCTTTCAAGAAAGTCGTCGTGAAAGACCACGTCATCCTCAAGGATCAGGGCGACCTTGCGGTCGGAGGCCACAAGTTCCCGCCAGACCGAGAGATGCGAAGCATAGCAGCCCATCTTGCCGGGCAGGATCGGGCTGCCCATGTTGCGTGCGTAGGCCCCGGCATCGGCCATCGCGGAAAGCTCGTCGGCGCGCGCGCGCCCGTCTACCGCCTCGAACAGGGTGTAATCCAGCCCAAGCCGCGCAAGCTGCGTCTGCATCCCCTCTCGGCGGGCGGTGTCGCGTGGCAGGTTGATCAGCCAGACACCCATGTCATCCCGTGTCAGCGTCATGCCAGATCCGACCATTTCAGTTGCGTGTTGCGGCTGACGGCGCGCGTCAGGCGGCGCCCCAGGACCTTGTCGAAGTCATAACCCGGGATCTCGCCCGAACCGGGGCGGCGGGCCCAGATGTCGGCCTCGGCGATCACATGACCCTCGGGCAGGTCGCGATCTGCGACCACGCTCGCGCGGGCAAAGCGATAGACGGCTTCCTCCGGCGCGGTGCGGCGCTTTTCGTTATGGAGCGCGGTGTGGATCTCGCGCGAGCGGTCGATGAGAAAGCGCAGTTCGGCCGGGTCCATGGAACAGGAAATATCAGGCCCCACCCGATACCGGCTGTCGGTGTAATGCCGTTCGAGGATCGCGGCCCCCAGCGCGACCGAGGCAAGCGCCATCTCCGGCCCAATCGAATGGTCGGAAAAGCCGACCACCGCCTTCGGAAAGGCCTCCCGCAGCTCGGTCACTCCGCGCAGCGAGACGATTTCCGGGGGCGAGGGGTACAGGTTCGTGCATTCCAGCAGCGCATAATCCACCCCGGCCTCGTCCAGAATGGCGACGCTCGCGCGCATCGTGTCGATCGTCTGCATTCCGGTCGACAGGATCACCGGCTTGCCCATGCGCGCGATGTGCCGGATCAGCGGCAGATTGTCGGCCTCGCCCGACCCGATCTTGAAGGCGGGCACACCGATCTCGTTTAGGAAATCGGCCGCGGCGCGCGAAAACGGGGTCGAGATGTAGATCATGCCTAGGCTCTCGGTATAGTCCTTGAGCCTGACCTCATCCTCGCGCGGGAGGGCGCAGCGCTGCATCACCTCCCAGATCGAGACATCGGCGTTCGGGGGGAAGATCTGCTTTGCTTCCTCCGTCATCTCATCCTCGACGATATGGGTCTGATGCTTGATGCATTCACACCCCGCATCGCGGGCGAGACGCACCATGTTCATCGCCACGTCCAGATCGCCGCCGTGGTTGATGCCGATCTCGGCGATCACGAGAGGCGGGTGGGCGAATGAAATCTCGCGATGGGCAATTTTCATCTGGGGACATTCCTCAGGTCAGATGGGTCCAGTAGCGGCGGATCGGGCCGATCAAGCCTGACATGACATGATCGTTCCAGACAAGGACCCGCCCCTTGCGGTCGCGCAGCCTGCCGCCAGGCGGCAGGGACAAAAGATCCTCGGGGTTGAACGCATCGCCTGAAAAGGTGATCGCGACAAGCCCCGCGCGCCTTTTCCGCACGAAGGGCAGGCGGCCCTTGATCCCGGCGAGGGCGGCCGGGCGCGATGTGAACTCGTTCACGAACTTCACGGCGAGGTTCTGCGGAATGGGATAGATCGCCGGACCCGCCGCCCAGGAAATGAACCGGTCATCGGCCCAGAGATGCCTCGGGCGTGGATGCGGCGTCCGTTCCGCCAGGTCAAGGAACCGGCCCGGCAGGTGATACCAGTCCTCGGGCCGGAAGACGAAGATCGAGCCGTTCCCGCGAAACCGGATCGCGTTCGGGACGATGCGGTTGATCCATTTCCCGATCCCCCAGAACCGCCCGTCCGTGGCGGGGATCAGGTGAAGCCCGCGGCGCCGGTCCAACAGGCGCGCAAGCCGCGCCGGGTCGCCCAGGATCATCGTGTCGAGATCGAAATAGATCGCCGGCACATCCGGCAGCAGGCGACCTTGTTCAAAAACGGCAAGCTTGGCCTGGGTGCCGCGCGACTTGTATTCGGGCCGGTCAAAGGCCGGTCCCAGCTCCTGCAACTCGGCCAGGGGGTGAAGGTCGGGGCGCGGCCGGTCGCTCAGGCAGACGAATCGCGCGGGGAGGGGGCTGGCGCGGCCGATCGCCTCGATCATCGCGTTGATATTCGTGACCGGGTATTTCGTCCCCCAGATCACGAAGACATATTGCAGCTGCGGCGTGCCGGGGCGTTCAGACGGCACGGATCGTGTCGCCCTTCTGAAGCTTGGGGGTCAGTTCCACACGCTCGCCGCCGATCAGGTCGCTCTGGCGTTTGCCGGCGATGATCTGGGCGGCGATCTCGCCGATTTCGCGGCGGCAGGCGTCCATCGTGGCAAGCCGCCGTGGCAGCCCGTCGAGCAATTCGACCCCGTTGAACCCCGCAAGCCCAAGACGTCCGGGGACGTCGATCCCCTTGTCCAGGCAGTAAAGAAGCCCCCCCGCGCCGATCATGTCATTCGAATAATAAAGGAAATCGAGATCCGGATTGCGGGTCAGCATCGCTTCGGTCATCTCGCGCCCTTTGAGGAGCGCGGAGCCGCCGGAATAGAACTCGGTATCCACGAGGCTGAGCCCCGCTTCGCCCAACGCCTCGCGGAAGCCCGCGAGCCTTTTGCGGGCGCGGTGATCGTCGGGCATCATCGTGCCCAGAAATCCGATCCGCCGATAGCCCGCGGCGATGATCGCCTCGGCCATCTGCCGGCCCGCGCGATGGTGCGAGATGCCGACATTCGAATCTATCGCAGGGCCGTCCACATCCATGATCTCGACAATCGGGATGCCGGCGTTTTCCAGCATCGCCCGGCTGGCATCCGAATGTTCCAGCCCGGCAAGGATCACGCCGGTCGGGCGCCAGGACAGCATTTCGTAAAGCACCGCCTCTTCACGTTCGGCGGAATAGTTCGTGACGCCGACCACGGGTTGAAGCCCGGTATCATCAAGCGCGTCTGATATGCCGGCCAGCACCTCGGGAAAGACCATGTTCCCGAGCGAGGGGATGATGACCGCTACCAGGTTCACCCGCTGGCTGGCGAGCGCACCGGCGATCTTGTTCGGGACATAGCCCAGACGTTTCGCGGCCTCGATCACGCGGTCGCGCGTCGCGGGCGATACGTCGCCCCGGTTGCGGAGAACGCGGCTCACGGTCATCTCGCTTACGCCAGAGGCTTCCGAGACGTCCCGAAGGGTCAGCGGGCGGCGGGGATCGGGGGTGGGCGGTCTGGACACAGAGGCAGGCAACCTTCTTACAGCACCTCTTGATAGCGCCAAAGGCGACGCTTGTCCAAGCGGCACTTTGCGGGGCATTCTTTGGCGACCCGCGTCATCCCCGGTTGAAATCGTCGCAAGGCACGCTTAACCAGACGGGGTCGTCAGGCGGCCCCGTAGCTCAGCAGGATAGAGCAGCAGATTCCTAATCTGGAGGTCGGAGGTTCGAATCCTCTCGGGGTCACCAATAAATCACGCCGTTCTCAGATTTACGGTTGGAAGGGGTCGGATCAGGTCCGTTGCAGGTTCGTTCCAACCTGGCGGATTTTGCTTACCTTCGACCGCCTCGTTCGGGGTTCGGGCATAGCGGTCAGCGGTCGTAAGCTGCTTGTGCCGGGTGATCCGCAGTGGGCGTTGACACTGGAGCGTCTGCGATGCGGGATGGAGCGGTTGTTCGCCTTGGTCCCGTGGTAACTGCTATGAAAGCCCGTCTCTTTCGGCAACGAACCACTAGGGTCAGGACCCATTGATTGGCTTGATGTCGCCGCCCCTGCGTGATTCAAGTGTTGTGTGACACCAATACCTGCAGAGATGCGGGATTATGTGGGAATAGCCGGGGAGAGGTGAAAACTCCCAACAAAACAAGGGTATCAGAGGGCTATCGAGGCCGCGCCGATAGATGCTGCGAAT
>NZ_JBHUGH010000011.1:0-159862 GCF_042681825.1 Halodurantibacterium flavum | reverse complement strand
TCTGACATTGGGGTTTTATGGCGACTAGATGATTAGCTCCGCATGGTGCCGGTGAAACTCCTAAATGTTTCAACCAGGCTCGAAGTTGCTGTGCAGGAGCGCTCGAATACCCCATCTATTATAGTCGGAGTTGATTGGGAAAGCGACCCAGAATCGGCGTTTGAGGCCCTGTCAGCAAGAAAATGAACCCCGACTGATTCGGTCGCACGCCAAGCGAGCCCCGCGCACGATGATCGCGCCGACGGCAGATTCAAGTATCTGGATCGGCCTTGTCACCCTCATCGTTCTCGAAGTCGTTCTCGGCATCAACAACCTGGTCTTCATCGCGATGCTGGCGGACAAGCTGCCGTCCCATCAGCGCAACAGGGCGCGCATCGTCGGCCTGTCGCTGGCGCCCGCTATGCGCGTGGTGCTGCTCTTCTCGATCTTCTGGATCGTGAGGCTGACCTGCGCCGTGATGTCGGATCTCGGTCGGGATCGGATGAATTTGGCCTACGACGAGGAAACGCGGGCGATCACCGAAATCTCTTGCGTTAGTGCCGATCACTAGCCGCGACCATGAGGATTGCCCGGCGGCTGTTGCCGCCGGGCCTTCGACGCCCGCTCAGAACGGAATTTCGTCGTCGTCAATGACCTTGCCGTCGTCGTTCTGGGTCTGCTTCGCCCGGCTGAGGAAGTCGACCGTCTCGGCGATGATCTCGCAGCCGTAGCGGTCAACGCCCTGCTGATCGGTCCACTTGGTGTAGTGGATGCGGCCGCGGATCAGGACCTTCATGCCCTTCTCGCAGTGCTCCTGGACCGTCTTGCCGAGGCCGTTGAAGCAGGTGATGCGGTGCCATTCGGTGTCCTGCACCCGGTAGCCATTCTCGTCGCGGACGACACGGCCTTCCGAGTAGCGGGGGCGCGAGGTGGCCAGCGTGAAGTGGGTGATGCTGGTGCCGCCTTGGGTGGTGCGGGTTTCCGGGTCCTGGCCGATGTTGCCAGCGAGGATGACGATGTTCTGCATGGTAGTTCTCCGTTGCTTCATTCGGAAGGACCGTCCCTCCGATGATGCCCGGCCAAGACCGTCGGGAGATGCCTGCACTGACGCCGGAGCGTCAGCTTGACCCGTAAGGCCCGGAGTGGAGCGGGCAGGCGCTTCAGCGCCAACACGGTCCGGAGCCGCGCGGGTTGCGGTCAGAAACCGAACGGGCTTAGGGGATCAGTCAGGAGGAGGGATTGGTCCTTCAGAAGAAGCCACTGGAACGGGGACAGCCAGCAGAACCTTCCTCTTCATCCGCAACACGGACTGCGAAGGATCCGCCCCCCACTACCCTGGCGGCAGCACCACATTCATCACGCGGCCTGTCCCCTTCGCGGCCATCACTCGTCCGTGGCCGAGCCTTCAGCGCGAAGGGCTATCGGGTGGCACCGGTTGAAGAGAACCGGCATCCCTAAACGGCCGGAGCATCGGGGCAGCTTGCCCGTGAAGTATGAGGGATCGCCAGCCGCCTCGGTTACCACCTATTCCAAGACGGTCGATTGCTGCCGATTGACCAAGAGCTCGGCTGGGACCTGTCGCGAGGGTCGTCATTCCTGTGAAACAGACAAGGGAATCCGAGTGTGCGGTTCACAAGCGGCGAAAGCGTGGGCTGGCCGACGATGCTGCCCGTCTGTGTCCTGGCACCGTTGGCGTCTGTGTGCCGGCCACCTGGATCAGCTATCCAGTTGGGTCAGCGCGAAAGGACGACCGTGCCGAGGGCGTTGAGATTGGCCATCGCCGCCACGCCGACGATCAGCCCGCTGGTACCACACAGCATGTTGAGAAGGATGGCGGAGTCGATGGCGTTTTTGGCGACGCCATGGAAAAGAGCATAGCCGGCGATGAAGGCTGGTATGGCGAAGGCGGCAAGCGCAATGAGACGCAGAAACGGGTTCTTGGCAAAGCCGAGAATGGCGATGACCAGGCCGACGGAGAGCAATGCGGCTCCGATGGCAGCCAAGCCCGACATGACGAAACCGGCATCGGTCGCGTAGACGTGCTGGAAGGCCGCAATCCCGACCATCACGGGCAAAGCGTAGGTTGCGAAATTGAAAGCGATTACGCAGAGCGCAATCGAGAGGGAGATGGCGAGCAGGATGAGCGTCATGGGAACCTCCACATGATCAATGGAAAGATCACGACAGGCTGCCCGATGAATCGCTCCGCCTGCGACTATGCTTCGAACCGGTTCTGCAAGACGATATTCTTGGGCTGAGGGACCTACGCCGTCAAGTATCGGCGGCTTAAACTACCGCCGAGCGGCGGCGCTCTAAGCGCCGCCGTCGAATTTCATCACTGGGATGCCGAGCTTGCGGGCTTTGTCCGCGAGGTTCTCCTGGATCCCGGTGCCGGGGAAGACGAGGACGCCGATCGGCAGGACCTCCAGCATCTGGTCGTTGCGCTTGAAGGGCGCGGCCTTGCCGTGCTTGGTCCAGTCGGGCTTGAAGGCGACCTGCGGCACCTTGCGGTTATCCGCCCATTTCGCGGCAATCAGTTCGGCGCCCTTGGGCGAACCGCCGTGCAGAAGCACCATGTCGGGGTGCTTGGCATGGACCTGATCGAGCCTCGCCCAGATCAGCCGGTGATCGTTGAAGTCGAGCCCACCGGTGACGGCGACCTTGGGACCGGCCGGCAGCATCACCTCGGTTTCCGCCCGGCGCTTTGCGGCAAGGAAGTCGCGGCTGTCGATCATCGCGGCGGTCAGATTGCGATGGTTGACCATCGAGCCGGAGCGCGGACGCCAGGGCGTGCCGGTGTGGCGCTCGAACTGCTCGGCGGCGACATCGCGGAAGAGCTCCATGCTGTTGCGCCGCTCGATCAGGGTCTGGCCCTCTGCCGTTACGCGCTCCAGATCGACGGACTTCACCTCGCTGCCATCCTGTTCTCGTTGAAGGCGGCGCTGTGCCTGCTCGTTGTCGTCGAGCTCGCGTTCTACCCGGTTGGCGGCGCGGTGGAAGAGATTGACGGTCGACCAGAGCAATTCGTCGAGGTCGGGTTCGAGGCGGGTGTCGCACAGCGTGACGATCAGGGCATCGAAGATGTCGGCGACCGCGCCGGCGACGGCATTGCCTTCGGGAAGCGGCCTCGGATCGGCTTCGTCCTGAAACGGGCGCCAGCCATAGAGCTGGAGTTCGGTGAGGACATGATCGGTGGGGGAAGAGGTGTGGACCGGTTCGAAACCTGCATCTTCGTCTTCGTGCAACATCGGGTGCTTCCTTCGTTTGAAGCCGCGCCCATCGCGGCCTTCGCAGGCGTCGAAAGCCCACGGGCGGGACGGGCTGGCAGTCCTCGCGCTCGCGCGAGGGTCTTGATGGCCGTGTCCGGCTAATTTGCTTCGCGATGCAAAGGCGAGGCTCGTCCTCGCCGGCGGAAATTAGCCGGACGCGGCCATTGCCTGACCGGCGCGTTTGTGGGCCGATCGCCCTCTCGAGAAGGCCGTGGGCGCTGCCTCCACGACAGGCAGGAATCGCACCGATGTCCGAAGACGGCAGGTGAAGATGGACGGTCGGCGCGCGTCTTCTCCTGCCGATCTCCCTCAGCCCTCCATGAACCGGGCGACATCCTCAGGAAGAAGCTGGTCCTTCAAGGCCGCCCGCAAGGCATCGGCGCCGGCTTCGCGCAGATCCTGGTTGAAGTCCCCACGCATTGGCGACAATCCAACGGCTTCGATGCCGACGCTTTCAGCTCTGGCGATCAGGCTGTCTCTCGCAACGTCCCCCGCCGGGTCGCGATCTCTGAGGACATAGAGCCTCCGCAGCGACGTCGGGAACAGGATGGCGGCGAGGTGTGCGGCCGAGAGTGCTGCCAGCATCGGCATATGGGGCAAGACCATGCGGGGTGATAGCACGGTCTCGATCCCTTCGCCGGCGGCGAGCACCTCACCGGTGATCCCGAAACGGACCGCATGGCCGAGAAGATCGCCCATCGCCCGCCGCGGTGTCTCGACAGGCGCCTTGTCCAAGCCGTCCGGGTTGAGCCAGGTGCGATGCGCGCCGGTCTGTCGCCCGGCAAGATCGGTGACGGCAGCGACGATCGCCGGCCAGGTCTCAGTGGGCGAATGCTCGTCAGGCCGATAATAGCAGCGCGGATGGAAGCGCAGACTTCCGGTTCCGTGCAAAGCCGTAATGCCGCGATTGCGGAAATACGTTTCTGCAAGTGTGCCGCTGATCGGCTGCGACATGGCGAAAAGCCGCCGCGACGCTTCCGGCGACCCAGATGCTGCGGGATGGATATGAGCGTTCCGTGGTCTTTCCTGCGGTTCGGGATGCGGGAGAGAGAGGAAACGCCGTGCTTCTTCGGCCACGTCCTTGAAGTCTACCAGGCCCAGCGTCTCGCGGATGACGTCGAGCAGGTCGCCATGTTCGCCGGTTGCGGCATCGGTGAACTTACCGGCCGCGCCTTTGCCGGTTTCCGGGCCGGTAAGACGGACGAACATGGAGCGGCCGGGCGCGTTGCGGACATCGCCCACTACCCAGTAGCGACCGGCACGGTTGCCCGAGGACAGGTAATAGCGGCACACCGCCTCGGCCTGCCGGCCGAGACGGATCGCGAGGTCCGAGGCATCGTGACGCACCATTACGCGGCCTCCCGTTCGCCGACGCGCTCGACCGGATAGCGGTCGAGCAGCCTGGCGAGGACAACCGGTCCGTTGTCAGCGACCGGAACGAACATGCGCAGCTTCCAGGAGATGATCTCGTGGAAGAGGCCATAGGCGGTGAGACGCTCGCGCATGGTGTCGTCGAAGCCGGTGAGCTCGATCCGGTTGGCGCCCATGACGCGGCTGCGGCGAAGCTGCAGACCCTCGGCGAGGTCGAGGATCGTGCGGCCATCCATCAGTGCCATGAACGCATCGTCCGGCGCGAGCGAAGTCGTTCCGGTCGCGGTTGCATTGGCGGCCCAGGCCGGCGAGACCTTGCGACCGATGATCCGCTCGCCTTCATCGGTTTGGAGCCGATAGACGCGGGTGGATTCGTTGGGCAGCCGCTTCCAGATCGGCAGCAGCAGGCCGGTGACGATATGGATGGTCGAGTCGGAGAATTCCGGCACCTCCGCGACCTCGGCATTCCAGGCCTCGGCGAAGACATCATTGCCCGCTTCGATCCAATGGGTCTCGCCCATCATCCGGACCGGGACATTGTGCGCCTCCATCGGACGGAGCAGACGAACGCGGCGTTCGACCTCGCCATCGTCGAGCATGACGCTGGTGGTCGGGATCTGGACGGCTGCGCGCCCGGATCGCTCGTTGATCAGGAGCTTCGCGCGGGGATCGCCGAGGTGATCCAGAGCGGCAGTGAGCGTGACCGGATGGTTGCGCTCGCGCTGTGTGATGGTGAGGAGCTGCGTCTGCGCGCCGGTGCCCGGATGCGTGTAGATGGTCTGACGGTCGGTCACCGTGAACCGCTCCGCCGTCAGCGTCTCCAGTCCGACATCATAGGTTCCAGACGCGATAGCGCCCTCGATCTTCGCATTGAGCAATTGCTCGAAAGCGGTGAAGAGGATGCCCTGAAGCTCGATGGTGAGTGCGAGCAGTCGATTGAGGAAGGTCGTGATCGGCGGCAGATCGTCCTTGATGCCGGTGGAATCCATCAGCTTCAGGCCGGTGGCGGCTTCGAAACGGTCGAGCGAGCAGCCCTCGACCTTGCCGCGCACCAGCAGCAGATAGAGCTGGCGCAGCGCATCGCGGGCATAGTGCGACTCCAGATTGTCCTCGGGCCGGAAGAGACCCTGGCCGCCGGTCTGGCGCTGGCCGCGCGTGATCGCGCCCAGCGTGTCCAGGCGGCGGGCGATGGTCGAGAAGAAGCGCTTTTCGGCCTTCACGTCGGTCGCGATCGGCCGGAACAAGGGCGGCTGCGCCTGGTTCGTCCGGTGCGTTCGGCCGAGCCCCTGAATGGCGGCATCCGCTTTCCAGCCGGGTTCGAGCAGATAATGGACGCGCAGCCGCGTATTCCGCGCTGACAATTCGGCGTGGTAGCTGCGGCCGGTCCCGCCGGCGTCCGAGAAGATCAGGATGCGCTTCTGATCATCCATGAAGGCCTGCGTCTCGGCGAGATTGGCGGCCGCCGCACGGTTCTCGACCACGAGTCGATCGACACCGCCCGGGCTCGTTTTTCGGATGATCCGGCGCGATCGGCCGGTGACCTCGGCGACGGTATCAATCCCGAAATGCTGGACGATCTGGTCGAGCGCGCCCGGCACGGGTGGCAGGCTGGCGAGCTTCTCGATCAGCGCGTTGCGCCGGGCGACCGCCTCACGACTTTCGACGGGCTGGCCATCACGATAGACCGGACGCGACGATAGATTGCCCTCGCTGTCGGTGAAGGGCTCGTAGAGCTGCACCGGGAAGGAATGGGCAAGGTAGTCAAGGACATATTCCCTCGGCGTGATGTCGACGCGGACGTCGTTCCACTCCTCGGTCGGAAGCTCGGCGAGCCGTCGCTCCATCAGCGCTTCGCCGGTGGAGACGATCTGGATGACGCCGGCATAGCCTTCCTCCAGATCGTGCTTGATCGACCGGATCAGGGTCGGCGTCTTCATCGACGTCAGCAGATGGCCGAAGAAACGCTGCTTGGCGCTCTCGAAGGCCGAGCGGGCTGCCGACTTCGCCTGCCTGTTCAGCGTGCCCTCGGTACCGGTGATGTTGGCCGCCTCCATGGCCGCGTCGAGATTGTTATGGATGACCGCGAAGGCCCCGGCATAGGCGTCGTAGATGCGGGTCTGCTCCGGCGTCAGCGTGTGCTCGACCAGCTCATATTCGACGCCATCGAAGGAGAGCGAGCGGGCGGTATAGAGGCCGAGCGCACGCAGGTCGCGTGCCAGCACCTCCATGGCGGCGACACCGCCAGCTTCGATCGCCTCGACGAACTCGGCGCGCGTCGAGAACGGAAAATCCTCGCCGCCCCACAGCCCGAGCCGCTGGGCATAGGCGAGATTGTGAACCGTGGTGGCGCCGGTCGCCGAGACATAGACGACGCGCGCGTTCGGAAGTGCGTGCTGGAGCCGTAGGCCCGCACGGCCCTGCTGCGAGGCGGCGATGTCACCGCGTTCTCCCTTGCCGCCACCGGCGTTCTGCATCGAATGCGCCTCGTCGAAAATGATCACTCCATCGAAGTCGGAGCCCAACCATTCGACGATCTGCTTGACGCGCGAAACCCTCTCTCCGCGATCGTCGGAGCGTAGCGTGGCGTAGGTTGTAAATAGGACGCCTTCCGCCAGCGAGATTTGCTTGCCTTGCGGGAAGCGCGACAGCGGCGTGACCAGCAATCGCTCCATGCCGAGCGCCGACCAGTCGCGCTGCGCGTCCTCCAGAAGCTTGTCCGACTTCGAAATCCACACCGCCCTGCGGCGGCCCTGGAGCCAGTTGTCGAGAATGATCGCGGCGGACTGACGGCCCTTGCCGACGCCGGTGCCGTCACCGATCATGAAACCGCGGCGGAAGCGGACGGCGTTCTTCGCATCCTCGCGCGCGGCGGTGACGACATCGAAGGTGTCGTCGATGGTCCAGGACCCGGCGAGATAGTTGGAATGGGCCTCGCCGGCATAAACCACGGTCTCAAGCTGGGCGTCGGAGAGCAGCTCATGGACATTGGCAGGGAGCCGCGGGCGGTAGCTCGGCTTCGGCGGCGCGACGCTGGCCATGGCCGCCGACTGCACGAGCTTGGTCGGGTGCGCCTGAGAGCCGGCGATACGGATCGCTTGAAGTCCGTATTCCTCATAGATGGCATCGGAGAGCCGGCCTGCTTCGCCGTCCTGCCAGTCGACGGTCTCATAGGCAAGCGGCAGACCCTCGGGCTCCGCCATCGGCGCGGCTGGAGCGGCTTTGGCAGCACGGTTCAGATAGCCGCGTACACTGCGGGGCGTAGACACGGCCGGTACAGGAACGACAACGGACGGAGCGACCGGAGGCCGTGCCGGCAGGAGCTCGTCCAACCAGCCCATCAGCGTGGCGGTGTCGGAGGCGACGCCGGGGGAAGCTGGAAAAGATGACGGGTCGTCGGCGGGCAGCTTGTCGATGACGGTCAGGCGCGTGTCGATGGTCGTGCCGTGCTTGGCATAGACCGAGCCGTCGATTGCCGCCGAGAAGACGATGCGGCCGCGCTCCTGCAGACGGGCGAAAGCGGAAGCCCAGGCCGGATTGTCGGGCGCGAAGCCGGCGCCGGTGATCGTCACAAGCCGTCCGCCGGGAGCGAGACGCGCGAGCGCCGAGGCCACATGGCGGAAGGCGGCATCCGCGACGCGACCCTCGACATTGGCCATGACGGAGAATGGCGGATTCATCAGCACCACGCTTGGCGCCACGGCCGGATCGAGATGATCGTCGATCTGGGCGGCGTCGAAGCGCGTGACGGAAACGGCCGGAAAGAGAGAAGAGAGAAGACCGCCGCGCATCTCGCCGAGCTCGTTGAGCATGAGGGTGGCGCCGGCGATCTCGGCGAGGATGGCGAGCAGGCCGGTGCCGGCCGAAGGCTCCAGCACACGGTCGGCCGGTGTGATGGCGGCGGCATTTGCCGCGACCAGGCCGAGCGGGATCGGGGTGGAGAATTGCTGGAAGGTCTGAGCTTCCTCGGAGCGGCGCGTGTGCGTCGGAAGGAGGCTGGCGATTTTCGTCAAAGCGGAAAGGCGAGCAGCCGGAGACGCGGCTTTACGGAAAAGCGCCGTTCCGTACTTGCGCAGGAAGAGGACGGTTGCGGCCTCGCAGGCCTCGTATGCCGTTTTCCAGTCCCAAGCGCCGGTGGCGTCGGATGCGCCGAAGGCGCTTTCCATCGCGGCGCGCAGCGTGGCGGCGTCGATGCGCTGGCCGCGTTCAAGATGGGGGAGCAACAGGCCCGCCGCCGCGAAGACGGGAGCGGATGTGTCAGCGTCGGAGGCGAGCGGAAGCAGCGCGGCGGCCGAAGCCGCGGCGAATGGAGAAATCATGTTCATGAAGAAGACCTCGGGAGAGCAGAACGGGATCGAGCCCGCGCAGCGCTCTCTCTCGACCGCACAGGCTCAAACCCGTCCCGGCCTTCCTCTGGCTCTAGGAACGGCGTCGGAGTCCGCGCCGCTTGAACCGGAGGCCAGCAAGGAGTATCTTACGTTTGTCTTACATCTGAAAGGTTCGGGCCTATGGCCAACGCAGAGAAGCTCATCACCACGGTTTCCACCAAGGGACAGGTCATTCTGCCGAGCGCCATTCGCCAGCGGCGGGAATGGCAGGCGGGAACACGGCTGACCGTCGAGGAGACGGCCGAGGGCGTGCTGTTGAAGCCTGCGCCAGCCTTCGCGGAGACGCGGCCTGAAGACGTCTTTGGCGTGCTGCCTCACAAAGGCAAGCCGAAGAGCCTCGAAGAGATGGATGCTGGCGTGCTCGCCGAGGCCAGGCGCCGGCATGCTCGCGGTTGATACGAACCTGATCGTCCGCTACCTGACCGGCGATCATCCGAAGCAATCCCCACGCGCACGCGCACTCATCGATGGCGAACCCATCTTCGTTGCGGCCACGGTCATCCTTGAAACGGAATGGGTGTTGCGCAGCACCTATGCCTACCGGCCGGCGGACGTCGCACGCGCATTGCGCGCGTTCGCAGGACTCCCCACGGTAACGATCGAGGATGGAGCCGTCGTCGCAACCGCGCTCGATCTGGCCGAGAAAGGCATGGACTTCGCGGACGCGCTGCATCTCGGCAAATCCACGCATTGCTCGGGCTTCGCGACCTTCGACCGGAAGTTCGTCAAGGCGGCCAGGGCGAGCGGCCACGAGAGCGTGCGGGAAGCGTGACTGCTGCCGGCGGACAGCCGAGCGGAGTGCGCTCTCATCCGTCGCCCGTTTCCGGCCCGGCTTTGGTGCTTGCCGCGGCCGTTCTATGGGGGACAGTCGGCATCGCTTCGCGGCTGCTCTACGGGATCGAGGACATCCCGCCGCTGGTCGTCGGCTTCTTCCGCCTCGCGCTGGCCGTCCCGCTACTGGGTCTCTGGTGCTGGTGGCGGCTCGGTCCGGAGACCTTCCGCTTCGACGGCAGCGACCGCCTGCGCATCGCCGGAATCGGGCTCACCATGGCGGCCTATCAGGCGTGTTATTTCCAGGCCGTCGCCGATGTCGGCGTTGCCCTGGCAACCCTTATCACCATTTGCTCGGCGCCTGTGATCGTCAGCATTCTGGCGATCATCCTGTTACGCGAGAAGGTATCCCGCACGGTTGTCACCGCGCTGGGGCTTGGCCTGATCGGCACCATTCTGCTGATCGGCACGCCGCCAGCCGAAGACGCCGATCCGGCGGGCATCTTATGGGCATGTGGCTCCGCGCTCTCCTATTCCGGCTTCGTGCTGCTGAGCCGAAGCCTTGCCGGTCGACACGATCCCGGAAAGATCATCGTCACAGGATTCGGCGCGGGTGCGGTGATGCTGCTGCCGCTCGCCATTGCGGCCGGGATGACGCCGGGCGTTTGGACAGGACAGGTCTGGGCCGCACTTCTCTATATGGGCCTGGTTCCGACAGGCTTGGCCTATGTGCTCTATTTCCGCGGGATGAAGGCGACGCAGGCCACGCCTGCCAGCATCATTGCGCTGGCCGAGCCGCTCACGGCGACGACGCTCGCCTTCGCTCTGTTTGGCGAGACACTCGGGCCGTCCGCCATAGCCGGTGCCATCTTGCTGATGGTGACGATGGTGCTGCTGGTCCGAAGTCGGCCGCGCCCCGGTTCGTGAAGGCGGTAGTTTCGCGACCAGTTCAGTTGCTCGATGCAGTCGAGCGGCGCCTGCTCACAATGGCATGAATTGTGGCTGCTCGTGGATCAGTCTTCGGCGGAAGCGCTCTGCCGATCCTTGTACCACTGGAACAAGGCGGCCTTGTCTTCCTCGGGGCTGATATATCCTGTTCGTGCCCAGGTGAGAAGTAACAGGGCTTGTCCGCACAATTGTTTGGCATGTTGCTGGAGCCGTTCGTGCGCATTGGAGGGGAAAAGACGCGAGCACCTTTCAACATGCTGGTCGCGCACGCTCTTGCACTGTCCTTCAAGGCGGTCCTGTTTCGATTACCTCAGGCATCGGGATCGCCTCCGTCCAGAACCTCGGCGAGCCAACCGTCGGTATAGGTCCAGGCGACCGTCTCACCGGTTGCAAGGTCGAGCACATGCGCGCCGCCACCAAAGGCGTTGATGCAGGGTTTCGAGCAGGTGTTGGCGTACTGAAAGCCCCAGCGGCCTGTCAGCCTGAACTCCTTGGCGCAAAGCTTGACGAACTGGATCAGGCGTTCGGGATCGCCGGTGACGTCATCACGCATCCAGAGCTGTGTGCCGCCATATTCGGGCTGGATCGACACGAGGAAGCTTTCGGATGGCGGATCTTCTGAGGCGCCTTCCTCCTGCATGCGATTGTAGAGCTCGAGCGCGCGCGCTGCGTTTTTGGGCGTGCGGACGTTGAGCAGGCAGGAGAAGTGCGTGAAATAGTCGGCCATGACAGGCTCCTGAAACGAGAAAGCCCGGCGCGAGGCCGGGGCGGGGATCGGGAATTGCGGTGCGGGTGGGTCAGAGGCGACAATGCACCACCAGCTGCTGGGCATCGGCATGGTCGCGAAGCATCTTGCGATAGAAGCGCTTGCGCGCATCCCGCACGGCCGGATCGCGCTGGGCCGATTGAGCCAGCTTTCGGCGTGCCGCGCGGATCACCGTGCGATCGCTGTCCCACACGAGGACATCGAGGCGCAGATAAGTGGCATACATCGGGCGCCTCCTAGATGTTGGTGCGTTCGCACAGGGCGTCGATCTGGGTGAGATCGAGGCCGGCGTGAGCACCGTCATTGGTGAGGATGCTTCTCAGCTGCGGGTCGATGTGTTCGCCGGCGAGTGCGAGTTGAAGGAGGCGAAGGCCCGCCAGCAGGGCATCGCGCTCCTGAGAGGTGACGCTGATGAACAGAAACGCCTCGACGGTCTCGCCATCTTCGAGCGGACGAACGCCGTTATGCTCGTCGATTTCGTAGTCATCGAATTCCTGCACGTAGCGGGTGGCTAGCCATTCGCCCTCGACGATGGTTTCGTAGTAGACAAAGGCGTCATGGCCTTTGCTGACGACAAATTTCGGCATGGGAGACTCCGTAGGTGAATGCCCGGCAGGAGGCCGGGATGAATGGTGATCGTGGGAGGGGAAATCACGCGGCCTGCGGGAGCCGCAGCAGCTCGCAGGCAGTCTCGCGCCAGCGGGGATCGACCAGCCTCGCTTCGAGTAGGGTAGCCTGGAAGCGGAAATCGCGGGCCGCTGGGTGATCTCCGTGGCCGGCGGCGGCGAAGGCCCTGCCGCGCAGGTGGCTGGCTTCGACGACAACGAGTGTAGCTTCGGCCTTGCTGGCGACAGGCTGCTGCCAGAGGATTATGCCGGCGCGGATTTCGCCGGCGATGACGAGGCCAAACCCGCTGTCTTGAATAACGATCAGCCGTGGCCTGAAGCGTAGCGTATTGTCCGGTGTGACCCGGATGTCACCGTGCGAGACCCGCATTGCGGCAACGGCCATGGCATCCTGCGGCGATGAGGCTTCACCGATCGGGATGCTGCGGTCGACGCAATCTGCTTCGGTGGCGCCGTCATAGCTGACCGTGCCGAGGCAGGCGACACGCAAGGGGCGCTTCTGCGTGTGCTCAAGTCTGGGAAGCACCCGTTCGGCAAGAATTTTTCCGATTGGGGCGAAGGTGGTTTGATGTGCAAGGGCCATCGGCTGACGCTCCGTGACGGGCGCCGGGAGCCTCTCTCTCCGGCAACCAACCCGTCATGGCCCTCGCAACCGTCCTCTCGCTCTTTAATCCGGCGTGAGAGTCGGTTTCTTCGATCGGAGCCATTTGATCGTTCCGACGCCATTTGGGCGTGACGCCGGGCGCGTTCGCCCGGGCATCGATGGCAACGTGAGCGCATGTCGCGGCAGCAAATCCGGCTGATTGGGATCGCACCCCGCGCCGGCGCGGCTGTGCCCAAGGCCCGGGCGCAGGTTGCTTTGGGCCGTTGATGTGAGGCGCATGCGCCTCACTGCCAGGGATCGATCTCAAATTCGACCATGTCCTCATCGCCGTCGAATTCGCCGGCGGGGCAAACGCCGTGGGTTCCGTCCCCGGCCTGGAACACGACGATCGAGACCATCAGGGTTTCGGCGAGGCTGGCGGCGAAAGCGGTGGCATCTGCATAGGACATTGTTCCGGCTCCTGTCTTTGGAGGCGGGGGACCATCCCCCGCGCGACAGGCGCCCGAAGTGTCTGACCGGATCTGCAATCACCCTCGCGCGTTCGGCTCGTCCGAATCCGCGAGGGCGGCACGCTCGCGTAAGCCGACCCCTCCGGGGTTGATTGACGAAGAGACGGTTCGGACCAAGGTTCGCGAATGGAAGCGGGGGTGGTGCTTTGCATCTGACTGGAAGCCGGCACCCGTCGCAGGTGCCAGCGCCTTCGCTGCCAGCCTCCCCCAGGCCGGTCTTATCAGATCGGTGTTGCAGGCCGCGGAAGCCGTCCCGCGCCCGGACAAACGATGGCGGCCCATGCAAACTGGAACGCGACCTCTGGCAGGATTAACGGCTGTACTCAGCACGATAGGGCCTGACATAGCCAAACGGGCCGAAACGGATCAGCCCCAAAGCCGGTCCGCGATCTCTCGGGCGACCATAACGCGAGCCTTCAGAAGCAGATCGCCGCCGCAGGTATCGATATGGCCGTAGAACCGCGCCCGGCCGCCGTTCGCACTCCAGTCGGCATAGTGGCAGTATTCACGGGCATCGAGCCGAAAAGCCCGCATGTCGCCGGCCCAATGCGGCTTCGGCTCCACAACGACGGTGACGCCACCACGGGTTTCCGCCCACGGAAGCGAGCGCTCCGGGGGAGGATTGCGGCGGTCCTCGGCGAATATCTCCTCCACCGTCATCATGCTGCGCCCTCGCCTTCGCTGTTCGGCAGAAAGCCGGTTGGATCGTCAGGGTCGGGCGGCAGGTAGGCGTCATAGGGATCGCCGTCTGCAAGATGGCCGAACGGCGTCATGACGTAATCGCCGTCGTCCGCGCGCCCCACGGCGCACAGGACATAGCGCGGCTCGCGGGTGACGGCATCCAGGCACTTCATGAGTGCGAGATTGCCGTCGCCCGCCGCGCGCAGCAGGGTGTTGAAGTTGGTGCGGGCGTAATCGGGAATGGCCATGGGTTTCTCCTGAAAACGAAAATGGCCCGCGGTCGTTCGACGGCGGGCCAGGTAGACGGGATTGAGCGACGGTCAGGCGGCAGCGCGGCCCTCGACGACATCGGCACCGACCTCATCGGCCGTGACGTCCTCAAGCCGGGCACGGCTGTATCCGGTCTTCGCCAGCCAGAGTTCGGCAGCTTCACGACTCTCCGCCAGATGCAGCAGTTCGACGTTGTCGCCGACATCCTGCACGACGCGGACCTGACCGACCCTCGGGCGCTCGACGACCCGGAAGGTCAGGTCGCTGTCGATGCCATAGGTGCGCATGACCGTAACGAGGATGATGCCGCCCTGACCGAAATTGCCTTCATGCAGGGTGAAGCATGGCGGGGTTGTGTAGGTCGGGCGCTCGCGCGCGGGCTCCTTGCGCACGAGACGGCCGACACCGTTGCGACGTTCCCAGGCTGCCAGCTTCTTCGTGAAGCGGGCGGGTGGCTTGGGCTCTCCGTCGGCATAGGCAATCAGCGAGCCGAGCGGAGCTATGTCGAGGACAAGGGAAGCGGACATTGTTGGTCTCCTGAAACGAAACCAGCCCAGCGGAATGCCGGGCCTAGCGAGTGGAAAGTGAGGAAAAAGACGGGGCGACCGGAGCCGCCCCGCAGATGCGTGTCACTCAGCGGCGACGAGAACCGCCGGCTCGTCGGTGCCGTCAGTCGCATCGTGCTCGTCGTCGCCAGCGAGGAAGTCTGGCAATGCCTCACCGTCGTCGTGCTCGGCCGAAAGCTCCGCTGGCTCTTCCGCGACCAGGCGCAGCGGCTCGGGAAGCCAGCCGGTATCGGCCAGCAGGCGTTCGGCCTCCCTGGCCATGTCGCCCTTCTTGAGATGGTCGATCAGCTCGGCCGCGCGCTCGCCCGCCCCCTCGCGCACGGCTTCGAGGATGCGAGGCTTGGTGACGCGGCCGAGATAGTTCTCGACCGTCGGCCTCCAGCCTGCTTCCACCATGTCGAGTTCGACAGCGCGTGCGAGACGATCGGCCTCGGCAAGACGCTGCTGGATGCCGTGCACGGTGACGGTGCCGCCGCCGTAGCGATCGGCCTTCTCGTAAAGGGCGTTGACCCCGAAAGCCGCGCAATGCGCAAAGAGCGCCGCCTGCTCGGTGCCTTCGAGAGAGATCAGCCAATCCCAGAGGGAGGCCTCGTCGGTCGGCATGCGCGCCTCCCATGCCTTGTGGCGCTCCTCGATGGCCTGCGCCGCCGGGGTGTCCTTCAGGCCCGGCGCTTGCAGGGAGAAGCCGGTGTTGCGCACCGAGACTTCCATGGCCGGGCTGTAGGAGGTGTAGCGGGAGAAGACGTCCCGGCAGAACTTGTGCAGCACGGCCAGGAACGCGACGGACGGGTTGTTCGCCAGCCTGTCGCGCAGCGCAAGTGTCCGCTCGGCCGTCAGCTCCGTCACCAGGCGTTCCGGCAGCGGCTTGATGACGTCGCCTTCGTCGTCATCCGTGTCCGTCGGCTGGCTGCCGATGGTGATTGCGGCGCGCCGAGCCGAAGGATCGACATCGGCGTCAACGCGGTCGATGTCGGCCTCGTCACCGGTCCCGGAGTCGTCGCCCTCGACGGCGGCTTCGGGCTCGTCCTCGGGACGGACATAGCCGCGATCGACGACGAGTTGGCCGTCCCGGTCGATACTGAGGAAAACGCCGGCGCGGGCGATCTCGTCCGGATCGAAGCTGACGGGGCGGTTCTCGAAGGCGTCGAGGGCGGCCTCGATCTCGGCGAGACGCTGATCCACCTCTTCGGGCAGATCGTCGGCCTCCGCATATTCCGATTCGAGATCGTCATACTCATTGCGGAGAGCCTCGCGGGCCGCCCGTTCGTCTTCGGTGAGGTCCTGCGCCGTGCCGGTCAGCTTGCGCAGGCCGCTGGCATGGCCGTAGGGGAGTTCGACCGAAGCGTCGATCCACTTCCAGCCCTGGTCGGCAATCTCGTCGGCCATCACCTTCAGCTTCTCGTCAACCAGGCGGTCGAGCAGGGAGACGTCCTGCAGCCAGCCGTCATTGTCGTGGGAGAAGAGATCGCGCAGAATCGCGCCGCCCGCCGCCTCATAGGCTTCGAGGCCGATGAAGCGGGCGCGCTTGTCGGACGCCGGGACGGTGGTTTCGGTCAGCATGCGCCGGATCTGCCACGGCTCCTTCTGCCAGGAATTGCGGATGCTCTCCCAGACCTGTTCCTGACGGGCATGGTCGGGATTGACGGTGAAGGCCATCAGCATCTCCAGCGTCATGCCGTCCTCGGCATAGACGTCGAGCAGCACGGGAGAGACGGTGGCGAGGCGAAGCCGCTGCCTGACGACCTGAACCGTGGTAAAGAAGGCGGCCGCGATCTCCTCTTCGGTCATGCCCTTGTTGCGCATGTCGAGGAAGGCGCGGAACTGGTCGAGGGGATGCAGAGCCACGCGCTGGGTGTTTTCGGCCAGGCTGTCGTCCTCGGCGAGGATCTGCGTCGAGGGATCGCGAACGACGCAGGGCACCGGCGCGGTCTTCGCGAGACGCTTCTGCTTCACGAGGATCGCCAGGGCCTGATAGCGGCGGCCGCCGGCCGGCACTTCGTACATGCCGGTCTCGTTGCCGTCGGCATCGAGCACGGGGCGGACATTGAGGCTCTGGAGGAGCGTGCCGCGGCGGGCGATGTCCTCAGCCAGTTCCTCGACTGAAACGCCGGCCTTGACGCGCCGGACATTCGACTGGCTGAGAACGAGCTTGTTGAAGGGAATGTCGCGCGAGGGCGACAGGGTGAGTTTCTGAGCGGCAGTAGCCATCAGGGTAGTCTCCGCGACGGGCGCCGAGAGCCTCTCTCTCCGCTTCCGACCCGTCGCGAAAACACCTTCCCTCCTCTGACTCTGCGGGCAGCGCGGTCGGCTTCCTGTGACTGGAAGCCACCGGGAAACCGCGTGCGGAGAAGCCGAGCCCGTCAGGCTGTCCGACAAGCAATCAGATTTCGCCTCGGGCGCGCAGACTGACCTCCCGGCCGATACCGACGATGATGTGGTCATGCAGCGTTACGCCCAGAACCTTGCAGCCCTTCTGGATTTCCTTCGTCATAGCGAGGTCGGCGGCCGAGGGTTCGGGATCGCCGGCCGGATGATTGTGCACGATGATCAGCGCGGTCGCGTTGAGCGCCAGGCTCCGCCGCAGCACTTCCCGGGGATAGACCGGGACATGATCGACCGTGCCGATGGCGAGGCATTCGTCCGAGATGAGCCGGTTCTTTCGGTCGAGATAGAGGACATGGAAGCGCTCTACCTCTCCACGGATGGTGATGGCACAATAGTCAAGAACCGCCTGCCAGGAGGACAGGACCGGGTTCTGGTTGAGGTGGCGCAGCAGGATCTGGCGGGCCTCGTAGACGACGGCCTGCTCCTGGGCCGAGAACCGGAGAGGCTGCGGCTCGATGGTGAGTTTTCTGTGATGTCGCGTCATGTTCGGATTCCCCGACGGGCAGCCGGCCGGGTGCCGGGACTTTCACCGCGTCACGGCGAGACGCGCCGCCCTCTGCCTCGGAGAGAGCGGCGCAGGATCGCAAGCCGGAGAGCCGGAAATCAGGCTTTCCGGGTTTCCGTATCAGGGGGAGTGAGGTTGGACGCGGCGCCGCGGGCGCGGGCGTAAAGAATGCGCTCGGCCGCACGTATGCTGCCAGCCTCTCTTGCCGCGTCAGCCCAGACCGAGATCGGGAAATCCCCGGTAAAGAGCAGGTCCCGCTCGATCCCCATGCCGAAGGGCAACCGGATGGACTCCATTTCCTCCAGCGAGAAGCTGCCAAGCTCCGGATAGCCGATATCGGCGAGGCCGAACATGATGTCGCCGTCCGGATCCAGCTCGGTCGCGAGCCAGACGCCTTCGCCGAACGGATTGTAGAATTTCACGACCGGCACATGGTCGACGTCGCGCTGACGGCCATTGGCGAGCAGGCGAACGCGCAGTTCGGGTGTCAGGAGGATCATGCCGCTGCCCTCCTGTCGATGATCTCGGCATCGACGGCGGGGCTGTCAGCATCCGGAAGGAAGGACAGGATCCAGTCCGCCGCTTTGCTGGCCTGCGAGGCGGCACGGACGATGGCGCGGGAATCCTCGCGCATGACGTCGAGCCAGGAGCCGATGTAATCTGCATGGCGCACGGTCGGGACGATGCCGAGCGAAGCGCAGCAGAAAGCCGAAATCTGTTCAGCGATCATTTCTTCGAAGGCGTATTTCTTCGAGCCGACGGATCCGGAAAGATCGCGGTTGAGCCGGCTGTGATGACCGCTGGCGTGACCGATTTCGTGCAGTGCGGTCCGATGCCAGTTGATCGGCTCGTAGTAGGCTTGCGGCGGCGGCACGACCACATAGTCGTGGGCGGGAACGTAGAACGCCTTGTCGCCGCCGATGCGGAAGTCGATGCCGGTCGCCTTGATGAGCGCCTCGACCTTCGGCTCGATCAGGCCGGGTGGCGGCGGGATGGTGACGGCGATATCGTCGGGCAGCCCCTCGCATTGCGCCGTGTTGAACACGGTGAACCGTTTGAGGAACGGAACGGCCTGCGCCTCTTCTCCAGTCTCGGTGGCGCGCTTCTTCTCGTCCTCGGGAACGAAGCGGTCGGCATAGACGACGGTGGTGCCGCGCTCGCCCTTGCGCACATTGCCGCCAAGGGAAAGGGCCTGCCGGAAAGTGAGCCAGCCCTGGCCGGGGAAGCCGTGCTGGACGACGGCGCCCCAGAGGAGAAGGATGTTGATGCCGCTGTAGCTTCGGCCCGTGCTGGCATTCTTCGGCAGGCCGAGCGGGGCTTTCGCCGCAGACGTGCCCCAGGGCTGCACCCAGGGCACGCGGCCGGCTTCCAGCTCGGCGATGATCTTGTTGGTGATTTCATCGTACAGGTTCGTCCGGTCCGGGCCGGCGCGTGGGGTGCGGTCATATCTGGACATCGCGGTTCTCCGCGACGGGCGCCGAGAGCCTCTCTCTCGACCTCAACCCGTCACGGCAAACCCCCGTCCGCACTCTGACTCTCGCCGGGCCGGAGGCCCGCAAGGGCGCAGAACCGTGAAGGCGCAAAGCCGCCTTCCCGACATCCACCGACCGCAGCAGCACCACGACGCGTCAGGGATCGACGCCCGCAGGGTGAAGACCGCGCAAGCGGGGCTTCAGCGCCAGCCGAGAGCCCGGCCCGAAGGGCGACGCCATGCCTGATTCGGTCAGCCAAGCATTGGGGACAAGGCGAGAGTTCTCAAGGCAACCGAGGCCAGTTCACCCTGGATAAATCATGTCAAAATATCCGCTGATAGTGCGGATTTTTTGAGGTGAATCGCGGCTCTGTTACAATCCGTGTTGAAATATCCGCGCTAAAAGCGGATAAGAGAGCATGGTTCACGATCAGCGATCCGCCCTGTCGAGCTATGTCAGCGGCCTGCTCTCCGCGGGCCGGACGGTTTTCACCGCCGAGGAAGCCGAGGCGGCGCTCGGCGTCGGGCGCGGCGCGTTCCTGGATGCCGCCGAGCGCTTGCAGCGTCGCAAGGCCCTGCTGAACCCGCGGCAAGGGTTTTATGTCGTCGTCCCGCCGCAGTTTGCATCCTGGGGAGCGCCACCGCCGGCCTGGTACATCGACGCGCTCATGCGTTATGAGCGTCAGGCCTACTATGTCGGGCTTCTCAAGGCCGCAGAATTGCATGGCGCGACGCACCAGGCGGTCATGGAGTTCCAGGTCGTTTCGGCCAAGCGCCTTCCGAAGATCCGTGCCGGCCGCAACCTGATCGTCTTCTATTTCCGCAAGGACATGGAAGCGGTGACCGCAGGGATTGAGGGCCGCAAGACCGATACCGGTACAATGAATATCTCGTCAGCAGCTCTGACGGCTCTCGATCTGCTGCGCTATCCGAAGGCGTCCGGCGGCATCGACAATGTCGCCACGGTGCTCTCCGACCTCGCGGAGAAGATCGATCCCCAGCAACTCGCCACCCTGTCGGCAACCTTTGAGCGGCCGGTCGTGCAACGCCTCGGACATCTTCTGGATCGCCTCGGCCGCGAGGCCCTGACGACGCCGATGCTGGAGGCGCTGCAGGAACGAGGGGCTGTTCCCTGGGCCGAACTCGACCGGCAGGAGGCACGGGATCCGGACTTCGCGCCCGAACCACAGGAACGCGATTCCCGCTGGCGTGTGATCGTGCGGCGCGTGCCGGAGCTCGACGAATGATCCCGGCCCAGAACATCGTCGCCTGGGGCAATGTCGTTCCGTGGGCGGATCAGCGCCAGGTCGAGCAGGACCTCATCATCAGCCGCGCCCTCGTCGACATCTTCTCCGACGACATGCTGCGCGACGCATTGCGGTTCCGAGGCGGAACGGCGCTTAACAAGCTGCATTTTCCGGCGCCGCTGCGCTATTCGGAGGACATCGATCTGGTCCGCACCTCCGGCGGTCCGATCGGTCCGATCCTCGACCGACTGCGCGCACTTCTGGAGCCATGGCTCGGGCAGGCGCGGTTCGACCAGAGCCCCGTCGCGCCGAAGTTTCGCTTCCGGGTCGAGGCCGAGGACGGCAGCGGCGTGCCGATCCGTCTGAAGATCGAGATCAACACCCGCGAGATCGAGGTGTTCGATGCGCCGGCGGCGTTATCGCTCGAGGTCACCAATCCCTGGTTCTCCGGCGAGGCCGCCATTCCGACATTCTCCCGCGAGGAGATGCTGGCGACCAAGCTGCGGGCGTTGCTGCAGCGGGACAAGGGACGCGATCTTTACGACATTGCCCATGCTCTCGAAGTCTTCGAGGATCTCGCCATCGATCGCATCGTCGAGATGTTCGGTCGCTATCTCGCCCTTGCCGGCCAGGCGATCTCCCGCGCCGAGGCCCAGCAACGCATGTTCGCCAAGCTGGCGAACCCGCGCTTTCTGCTCGACATGCGGCCTCTGCTACCGGCGGCTCAGGTGGAGACGCTGACCGAAGCATCGACGGCGGAATCGTTTCGGCTCGTGTTCACGGCACTGGTCGATCGGCTCCCCGGTGAGCCGTGGGCGAAGACCCCCGCCATGAAGGAAAGGTTTGGAATCTTATGGTAGCCAGAAGTGTTGCCCGAACGGTGCCGCGAGAAGGACCAACGGGCGGGATAAGGGTGGATCAATACTGTCAAGTCGCTCGCGGGAATTGAGTTTCAAGCAAGAATCTATCAAGAATTTGCCATGTCAGGTACTTTGAACTCTGTATCGGTCAAAAAATCGGCACCCGAACGAGAAGTCGCCCGGGGCAACGCCAATTCTGTGCAGGACCACTCGATCTTTCCCGTGACCGGGAGCGACGACGTGATGGCGGTCGATCTTTTTTGCGGGGCCGGTGGGCTGACATATGGTCTGCAGCGTGCCGGGATCACCGTGGTCGAAGGCGTCGATATAGATGGTGCGTGCCGGTACGCTTACGAGGTCAACAACGGCTCCCGGTTCGTCCATAAGAGCGCCTTAGATTACACCGCCGCCGATGCTGCCACCGCTCTCGATGGGGCGAAGGTTCGAGTGCTAGCCGGCTGTGCACCCTGCCAGCCGTTCTCCACCTACACGCAAGGGCCGAGAGGAAATCATCGAGACAAATGGGCGCTATTGGATCGTTTCGGTGAACTCGCACGGTCGGTGCTGCCAGACATCGTATCGATGGAAAACGTAACGCCTCTGGCAGTTACCGACCGGTTCAAGTCTTTCGTTGACGAGCTCGAGGAGGCGGGCTTTCGTGTCAAACATTGGATCGTGGACTGTCGCGAGTATGGCGCACCGCAGCAACGTCGCCGTCTTGTGTTACTTGCATCGCGGCACGGTGAAATCGACATTCTGCCACCCACCCACAAACACCCAGAACAGTGGACCGCGGTGCGCGACGTGATCGGAGACATGCCCCCGCTCGGTGCCGGTGAAACCGATACAGGGGATCCGCTTCATCGTACGAGCCGGCTGTCTCCGACGAACATGAAGCGGATGCTTGCCTCGAAACCCGGCGGAACTTGGCGAGACTGGCCAGATGAGCTTCGCGCACCGTGTCACGTTCGGGAAAGCGGGAAAACGTACCCGGCCGTCTATGGGCGAATGGAGTGGGGCAAACCGGCTCCCACAATGACGGGGCAGTGCTTCGGATTCGGAAACGGCAGATTCGGTCATCCGGAGCAACATCGTGCCATCAGTCTCCGCGAAGCGGCGATTCTTCAAACCTTCCCCCGGACATATGAATTCATTGAGCCAGGCTCGGCGGTTTCCATGAAATCCGTCGGCCGAATGATCGGTAACGCCGTACCACCATTGCTGGGGGAAGTGATCGGGAAGTCGATCGTGCGGCACATTCGCGAAAAGAACATTGTCGGAAACAGCTGACGATAAGCGTGACCGCCTGGTAGGTCGCACACTCGAGGACTTGGGCGATGACGCCTATCGTCAGGACGGCGAACTCAAGCGCAGCGAAATCGACGCCACCTATCTTCGACGCGGCATCACGCCCGACGAAGCGATAGCAATCGAAAGGGCGTTGACGGCCGACAGCATAAGGATAGTCGAAGATTCGGCAGTCAGTGAGGTAACCTTCGAGGGAATTCCGTCACCGCGTGCGGGGACGGCGCTAGAGCAGCTACTGGGTCTCGCACGGAAGTATCCTTTGCTCAATGAAGCTGAGGAGCGAGAGCTCGGGTATGCCATCCAAGACGGTTTGCGGTTGCCGGATGCGGATCGGTTTTCGCCTATCGGGCAGCGTGTCCTCGCGCGGGCCGAGCAGGCGAAGGCGAAGCTCGTGACCTCCAACATTCGCTTGGTCGCCAAGATGGCCTACGACCGAAGGTTCCGATATCGAATGGATCCAGAGGATCTCGTTCAGTTCGGCTTGATGGGACTGATGAGGGCATGTGACAAGTTCGACCCGGACTGGGGCACCAGGTTCTCGACATACGCTGTATGGTGGATAAGGCAGGCGATCTCGCGCGGCATCGACGATGTGGGTTCGACGATACGCCTCCCCGTCCATATGCGCGGACAGATATCGAAATACCGACGCACGAGGCGATCCCTGGGGCTATCCACGGGCTACAGCGCTGCAGACATCCCGAAGATTGCGGAATCGCTCGGCTGGGATGAAGCCTTCACAGCGAGGATTGCGCAGCTCTCCGAGCAAAAGGTGATCTCGTACGACGTGCCTATCGACGACGAGTCCTCCACGCCGCTGCGCGAATTTATCAACGACGAAGCTCCGACTCCGGAAGAGGTTGCGATCGCCAGCGACCTCGCGGAGGTTCTCGGAGAGCTGGTAGACGGCATTGGAAACGAGCGGCTCATCGATATCGTCCGCCGGCGATTCGGAATTGACGGACCCGCCGAGACGCTCGAGCAGATTGGTCAACAGTATGGTGTGACGCGGGAACGCATACGACAGCTCGAAAGCAAGGCGCTCAGGATCTTGCGCGGACGCGCTCGCAAGATCGGCCTGCACAAGACCTTCGAAGGAGATTGAAATTGCCGCACACGGCGATCACCGACCGCTACCAGGCCGCCGAACGTTTTGTCGACTGGCTGGCCGATTTCGTCGTAGCGGATGCTACGGGAGCAAAAAAGTCGGCGCTGGAAGTGGATCCGTGTGGATTGTTCTGGCTCGGGCGCCTCGCCCCCGAAGAGGAAATCGCCGAATCCAAGCTTGGGGAACGGGCAGAGAGACTGGAGCCATGCGCCGTCGGCATGCGGCTGGGCCCCGACGCAGAATTTGGAGACATGGTGTCGTTCGACCTCCGTGCTTCGTTCGCGGTCTGGCGGAAGGAGGGCGATAGGTGGATCAAGTCCGATCCGATCGACTGCACTGAAAGCGTCAGTATCCTTCTCAATCATGGGTCTACAAATCGATTTACGACATCCATCCAACGCGAGCTCGATAGCCGCTTTCCGGACTCCGGCCTCGCCGCCGCCATTGAAATCGAGGTGGATACAAGTCGGGATGGTTTGCCGGGATTGACCGTCACCCTCGTCAATTGCTCGAAGCCAAATCAGGAACAGAAGAACGCTTTCGCCAGAGGGCGGCTGTTTCAGTGCGAACTTGAGGTTTCCGGTCTGCCGACCCGGGAGTTCATTCTCGAAGCGCTACCCGACAGCTTTCGCTATGATCGGCATGTCCCCGCGTGGGGCATCAACTGCGGGGTTTCCGTCGAGGGATCGGTTTTCACCACCGTCGATCTTCCGCGCCACGACAAGCCACGCCCTCAATTCTGGAACGCTCCTGGCCAGTCGGAAGATTTCTTTTCCTTCGAAAGGCTTGCAGACGATCCGGTCGCGCCTGGTCGCGAACTCGTCGAAGCGCTCCGGGCTTGGGGAGACGACGCATGGGACATGGAGCGTATACGATCGAGACATGCCGACTGGTCGGAGGAGATGGAACGCGAAGCGAGGCGGGAGAGGCAGGGTTTTCTCGAAGAAGTCGAGCGAATAGCTGCCGGTGTCGCGCGCCTCGAGGAAGACCAGGATCTTTGCCGCGCATTTCGTCTGATGAACGCATCTATGCTCATCTCCGCACGAGACGGCAAGGGTGGCTTCAAATACACATCGTGGCGGCCGTTTCAGATCGGTTTTCTTTACGCGAACCTGGACGCTTGCCGAAACGAGGGTGCCGACATCGTCGATATCGTCTGGTTCACGACCGGAGGCGGCAAGACGGAGACCTATCTCGGTCTCATCCTGACAGCCGCTTTCCTGGATCGCTTTCGTGGCAAGACCACGGGGGTGACGGCGTGGTCGAGATTCCCACTCCGATTGCTTTCGCTCCAACAGACGCAGCGTTTCGCCAATGCCCTGGCCGCGGCAGAGATGGTCCGCCGCAAGGAGGCAATCGAGGGGGACCCGTTTGGCCTCGGTTTTCTCGTTGGCAGTGGAGCCACCCCCAACGAGATCAAACGCGAGAGAAATCGCGATCGGCGCGGCCAATGGGACTACGAGGACGATTCGATGCCAGATCGTCTTCGCATGCTCAAGGTGTGCCCGTTCTGCCGCACAGACAGCATAGAGATGCGTTTCAATCGGCGATATTGGCGGCTGGAGCACCGCTGCACGAACTCCGACTGCGAGTGGGATATTGCGCAGCCACTTCCGATCTGGGTCGTCGATTTCGAAGTATGGCGTTATCTCCCGACGGTGATCGTCGGCACGCTCGACAAGGCGGCGGGCATCGCACTACAGGCCAACATGCGTGGGATCATCGGCCCACCTATGGGATACTGTTCCGAGCCCGAGCATGGCCACACTTATGCGACCCGATGGAGTCGTCCGAATGGATGCCTAGTGCCGGATTGCAAAGGGTCACCTAAAGGCCTCCCGATGGACCCGTCTCTCTATGGGGTGTCGTTCAGACTGCAGGACGAGTTGCATCTTCTGCGTGACAGCCTCGGAGCTGTCGACGCGCATTACGAGGCGCTCTATGACCACTTGCAGCGACACCTTTCGGGAACGCGGCCCAAAATACTGGCTTCGTCCGCCACGCTGAGCGGTTACGAAAGACAGAGCGAAGTCCTATACGGCAAAAAAGCACGTGTGTTTCCGTATCCAGAGCCCCAGATAGGAGAAGGCTTCTGGTCCCGGGAGACGGACAAGCGAATGCGCTCCTACCTTGCTGTTTCGCCACGCGGGCAGACCGTCGAGTTCGCAGTCGACCGCATGATGATCTCGCTGCAGTCAGCAATCCGCGAATGGCTGCGAGATCCGCGCGGCGTCGCAGAGAAGATCGGTGTCGATCCGTCGCTCGCCGACTTCCTAGTCGACATATACGGCACGAACGTCGTGTACGGGAACACGCTGCGCGACCTCGACGCTGTTGTCCGTTCGTCTGAGACACAGTGGGAGGCTATCCCTAAGCCGGCGCCCAACGTAACCTCGATGACCGGGCGGACCCTTTTCTCGGACGTATCGGAAGTCCTCGAAAAGCTCGAACGCCCTGACGCCGAGTTCGCCAACCGACTTCACGTGGTCGCGGCATCCTCGATGATGTCGCATGGCGTGGACATCGACCGACTAAACGTGATGGTGATGCTTGGGTTACCGCTCACTACGGCCGAGTTCATCCAGGCGACGGCACGTGTGGGGCGCAGGTGGCCTGCCCTCGCCTTTGTCGTGCACCGAATTGCCAGGGAGCGCGACGCCAGCGTCTTCAAAGCGTTCCCGCAGTACGTGGCTCAGGGTGATCGTTTCGTCGAACCTATACCGATCACCGGGCATAGCAGACGGGTGCTGGAGCGAACTTTGCCGGGTCTGGCCTTCGCGCGGATCCTGCTGCTTCACGAGCCCCGGGCGGGCCGCAGCATAGCGAAGGCGAAAGTCTTGCGCGATTATCTGGATGCACACCCTGACTTCTGCGAGAACGAGAGTGCCACGATCGCCGGGATGCTCGGCTACACCGATGAAATGACGGCCGATCTCTCCCAAGACGTGCGATGGTGGTACGAACGTCTCGCTGCGAATCTCGGCGATCCAGCGCACGCCAACGAATGGTCGAATTCCATGGGGCCGAAAGGTGGCCCCATGCTGTCTCTTCGCGACGTTGAGGAGCAAGTCGAGATTCGCGGAGAGGACCCGAGATGAAGGAAACCAGAAGCGCATCGCAAATCCTTTACGGTCATCTCCCGCAGCAGACTGTCGATGTCAGAGGCGGCGTTTGGAAAGTCAAAAGTTGGAAGTACAAGCCTGTTCACGAGGTCGATGCAGAGGCATTGTCAGCAGAATTGATCCGGCTTGCCGCCCCTTGGGAAGCGAGCGGTCGCGATGGGCGACTCGTGGCCAGCTTGAGAGCGGGTGCGAATGTACAGGTGCGATCGCTCGATCGGGAACTCGGAGCTTGGTTGGAGCCGTTCCCGAAGACCTGGCGGTGCAAGAACTGCTCACGACTGTTGGATAGCCCCCGGGCACGTTGCAAATGCGGTGCGATCGGGCCGCACGGGCAACTCCCTTTCGTATTGTTTCACGACGCTTGCGGGGACATACGGGAGCCCAGCTATCCGCGTTGTCCGGCTCATGACGATGTGAGGATGCGCTTGCCCGGGACGACCAGTCTGCGAGAAATCGAGCTCTCGTGCCCTGAATGCAATCGAACTTTGCGATCGAACTTCCTCTATACCAACTGCACTTGTGGCCAATCGGGCCGGAATGGCGAGAGGATGGAATTCACGGTTCACCGCAGCGCTTCCGTCTATGTCCCGAGGAGCGTCGTGATCGTGAATCCCCCGTCACGCACTCAGAGGCGGCGACTACACGCCGCGGGGGGTGGGCCGGCCGCACTGGCGTGGGTAGCGGAAGGAATGGCATCGCCTTGGGTCGATGGAGTTGCTGGCGCGAAGTCTGCGGCGCTTCGAAGAACTCTGGCAGAGCAAGGATTGACTCCGGAACAGATCGACGCCGCGCTTGCGGCCGCTGGGGTGGCAGACGACAAGCCGCGGGAGCTCCGTATCTCGCCCGAGGTTAACGATGCCGCAGAGTATGACGCTTCCGCGATCGCCCTTGCGATGTCAGAGACGAGGAAGACCATCGGAGATCTGAAGAGGACCGCCACGGGGAAGAGGCAGGCGCTTTATGACGGCCAGTACGACCATGCCTTGAAACGCGCGGGAGTGCAGAGAATCGATCTGGTGGAGCGCTTTCCGATCCTGAACGGTCAATTCGGTTACACGCGGGGCGATCACGAGCCGGGAGCGTCACGACTTCGGGCGTTCACCGAACGAGACGGTACAGTCGTGGTTTATGGGGACCTCGCCACCACGGAAGCGCTTATTACTCGGCTGGATCCGGTCCGGGTCTCGTATTGGCTACGGGAACGAGGACACGGAATCGAGGTGAAGGACAACATACGAGATGCCTACGAGGGAATCCTCGGCGCGGTGGGAAATGATCCTGAAAACTCGGCGGTCCTGTCCGACATCACGACCCTCGTTCACAGCTTTTCGCACCGAATGGTCCGACAGACCTCCTACTATGCAGGTATCGATAGGGAATCCATTTCCGAGCTCCTATTCCCCTTGGCTTTGGCTGTCGTGACATACGCCGTTCCTAGGGGCGACTTCGTCCTCGGGGGCTTACAGGCCATGTTCGAGCACGATCTGCACACGGTCTTGGATCGCGTGGTGTTGGACGAATCGCGATGTGCATTGGATCCAGGTTGTTGGGAATCGAGGCACGGGGCAGCCTGTGCCGTATGCCTTCATCTGGGCGAACCGTCGTGTCGGCTATTCAATACGCGACTCGATCGGAAGGTGCTGTTCGATACGGATGGCTACTTTCGAATGCGCAGCTGACGAGCGTCACCTCCATCCTACGGAAGCCTTTCGGGAGGGCGAACCAAGGACGTTCAAGTAGGCCCGAGCACGGCTGAAGCCGACATATGCATTTCGGTCGGGCGGCTCGGGCGTATCCCCGTCAAGGGCGAGGACCACGGCAAGGGCCTCCAGGCCCTTGAATCGGCCTATAGTTTCGGCCACCACTCCGGAGCCACCGTAGGGGCAAAATCCAGAGTCGGCGACGGCCATCTCCCTGAGCCTTCCCACGAGGCTCGCAGTCTCGCACAAAACGACGATGTCGCGCTTTTCGAACCCTTCTGCGAGCAGCTTTTCGACGATACGCTGCACGAGACGAGGCGCATCCGGCACCCTGGTTAGGTCCGACCATTTGGCCGGTGGTCCATCGATACATAAGTCGTCGACATCAAAGCCGGCGATTACCGCCACGCGTTCCGATATAGGTCGTGCGTTTCGACAATTGGTGGTGAGATCGAGTCTGAAACGTTGCGCATCCGGCACCCAGTCCCGGTCCCAAAGGCGCTGATGTTCATCAGCGAATACATAAAAGGGCGCGTCGGGACCGGCACTACAAAGCGCCTCCAGTACCTCGATCCAACTCCCGGCAAAGTCCTGCCCCTCATCGACCACGATGGCGTCGAAGGTCAGACCATTCCTCTCCATGGCTTCAAGAAGTACCAATGGCGCGTCGCCTGTCCACCAGTTCGAATCCGGCATTCTCGGTATCGGCACTCCTGACGATTTAGCGGCTGTCATGCAAAGGGAGTGAAAAGTCGCGGTTCTTATGTCGTGGAGCGAGGGATCGGCAGCCAGTCGGCGTGCCAGCAGTTCGTTGAAACACGTCAGCAGGACGCTATTGCCTTCGTCTCTGAGCTGACGCGCTTTTTCGCAAGCCAATACCGTCTTCCCGGTGCCGGCGCCTCCGAACACGACCGCTCTGGGGGTCCTTCGGGTCATCGCGAAGGCCCGAACCTGACCTTGGGTCAATTGCAGGAGTCCGGCGTCGGCGTCGTGAGCGGCATCGGCCAACGTCCGTCTGACTGTAACGGTCGGAGCGAGCGCGTCGACGATTCTGGTCGTGTCGGCCGCGGACAAGCTCGCCTTCTGTTGCCAATGGTCGAGAACGCGTGCGAGGGAGATGTGAACATCCGACAGTCCTCGACCGTCGATGACGATTTCGGTCGGTGCGGCGGGCCCGAGTTCGAGCGAGTAGGTGATGTCGGGAAACACGACGGCGTGGCAAGTCGGGACATATAGGCCCAAACGGCCTCTCAGCCACTTGTGCAGGTTCACTTTCGACGTGGTCGCCTGCTCGAAAGGGTTTTTGATATCGTTCACTCGACCATGACGGTCTTCGGAAACCCAGCGGCCATTCCGGAGATCGACACCGCCGCCCTTCACCTCCAATACTACGATGCCAAAGGATCGATGGAGGAGCACGAAATCAGCCTCTCCATCGGCAAGCCGGTTGCCTCGCGGGCCGAGCCACGCCACGGAATGTATGATGTGCCAGTCGTCCGAAAGCGCCTTTAGTGCGGCGTGGACCTTCAATTCGGACTGAGGATCGTAACCGGCGACTGGATATGAGATAGTGATAGCCATGGAAATCAATTCTATAAGCGCTGGCGACGAGTCCAAGAAGACATCAGTTTCAAAGAACTACTATTAAGTTGAGGCTGCGGGTCGTGGAGCGGTTGGCCAAACGAAAATCGATCGGAGGTCGGTCTGCGGCTGCCGCGACGTTCGGGCAGGACGACGGGATCGGCGAATCTCAGGAGGGATTCATGGTGATCGATCGCTTCACACCGTTTGAGAGAGACTGATCTTGGAAGTAGACCCGATCAGGAGTCGCATCATGCGTGCCGTCCGGCAGAAGAATACCGGACCGGAAATGACCGTGCGGCGCCTCCTGCATGCATCTGGTTATCGCTTTCGCGTCCAGCGCCGTGACCTGCCGGGCTCGCCGGACATCGTGCTGCCGAAGCACAACTTGGCCATCTTCGTGCATGGCTGCTTTTGGCACCGGCATCCGGGTTGCAAGAAGGCGACGACGCCCAGGACGCGAGCCGAGTTCTGGGCGGCGAAGTTCGAGCGAAACGTCATGCGTGATAGCGAAAACGAAGCGGCGCTCCGAGTGATGGGTTGGCGGGTACTCACCATTTGGGAATGTGAGGCCAGGTCGACCGACACGCTCGTGGCAAAGTTGATGTCGGCACTGCCGCCGACGAGCGCGAGCGAACTCACGGTCCTTCGGGACATCGGCGATGATGAAGCTAATGCGGCGCCTGGTCATCGATAGCAGCATGCTGCAGTCGGAGGATCTCAGGCTGTTTCTCAATGCATCAGCCGCGAATTTTGCCGTTCTACCGGACTTCGTTTGGTTCGAGCTGTACAAGCAGGAATCGATCGAAGCGATTGTGGCTGGGATGTCCGTCATCGGTGACTTCCCGGAACAGGTCATCGTCTTGAAACCGGGAAAGGAAATCGTGGAAATCGATCCTCGAACCCCGAATATGACCTCCTCAATGCAGCGCTCCGACGTGGCGCATCAGATTCGAGGAATGGTCGCCATTTTGGACGGGCCGGACCGAGACGAGCCCGGGGTTCGCGCTCAGTTAGAACGACTTTGGTCCGGCGCTGTAAATGCGCTTTCCGGAATGCTCGAAGGTGCCCACGACATATTGGTTTCGTTGCCGGAGATGGCCGAGCAAATGTTTACGCCTCAGCACCTTCGCATCATCAGGAGGAATACGCGATACACGCCGGAGATGTTCTCGTCGATCTTCGGAGCCGCTGATCAGATATGGGAGACGCTATCGGGGGGTGACCAGGATTCCACCTGCCCGGCGCCCGAAGAACTCAGAACGCAAGCCTATCTCTACCGCTACTCGCTTGCGATCGTCATTTACCTGCTCTGGTGGGTCAAGAACGGGAATCAAACTCCGAAACGGCTCGACCGCGCAAGAAACGATCTCATCGATTTGAGCTTCGCAGTATATGGTACATATTACGAGGGCTTGATGACCGCCGACAAGAAACTGGATTGGACGCATCAAAACCTTTCACTTGCTCTCAACGCCATCGGTGCAGAGGTGCCGGCAATTCGCTATTGGCGGCCATCATCGTAAGCTTTCGCGTTGGAAACTCATCGGACGATCTTTGCATAAAAAGAATTTAGCAAATTAGAATACGGCGACGCGCGAGGTTGCGACGACAAATTCAGTGTACGATGGAAACAGTAGATGACTCAGTAGCTTCTCACCTCTAGACTGATGTGATGCAAACGAGCCCTGGACAGATGAAGAGAACGATTTGATCGTCGCGGATTACTTCGCAATGCTCGCTGACGACGTCGCCGGCCGGTCCTATAGCAAGGCCGAATGTAACCGACGACTACAAGAGCGGATCGACCGCTCCCGAAAGTCGATCGAGTTCAAGCACCAGAACATCAGTGCAGTGCTCAAGGGGCTTGGCGAGGATTGGATTCCTGGCTACCGGCCGGCCTTCCACTTCCAGACGTCTCTGATCGATGCAGTAGTGCGTTGGCTGGCGCAGAATCCGGGTTGGTTTGCCAGAAGGCCCTCCGCACGCGAAGACTCCGGGCTACGCGAGACATCACCGCTCTGGGTCGGGCCGCCACCCACGCTTTCGAATCAGCCGCCGCCGCAGGAACTGGAGCAGACGCTACACATTGCCCGAAAGTTCGATGTCGCGGGTAGGGACGAGCGCAATCGCGCGCTCGGTCGAGCGGGAGAAGAACGTGTCTTGGCTCATGAACATGCCTCGCTGACCAACGCGGGCCGAAACGATCTAGCACGCAAGATACGATGGGTGTCGCAGGAAGATGGAGACGGTGCGGGTTACGACATCGCAAGCTTCTCGGCAGACGGGCGGTCTCGATTGATCGAGGTCAAGACGACGAACGGTTGGGAACGCACACCCTTTCACGTCACGCGCAACGAACTGGCGGTTGCCGAGGAGAAGCGCGCCGAATGGTGCTTGTTCCGGCTCTAGAACTTCTCGCGCGAGCCGAAGGCGTTCGAGCTATATCCGCCATTGGATGCTCACGTCTCACTGACGGCGATGACGTTTCAGGCGAGCTTCGTTTGAGTCTATTGCCGGCTCCTGCAGATAACTGCCGAGCGCATCGTGATGCACTTGAATATCCGAGCCGGAGGAACTCGCCACCACCTTTGCCACCCCCTCCATCCATCCCTCTTCGCACCGATAAGCATCGGAACTCTGACGGCCGCCGCGTGATCAAATCAGCCCCGCACTTGCCACTGTAGAGCCCGACCCGGGTTTGCACCGGGTGGGCGTTCTCGCTCTCGACCGGAGGTCGAGATTGAATGGAGGCGATCGTGGCCAAACCGCTCATCACCGAAGATCAACTAGCCGGCAGGGGCGCCGGGGCACTCGCAGCTTTACGGCCGAATACATACACGGCAAATTAGAACGCTGGGAGGGGGCGATGAATACGAAGAACTATATCAATCTACAAGCCACCGAGTTTGACGGCTATATCTACCGCGTGATGCCGCTCGGGCGGTTTTACGAACTGTTCGCAAACAAGCAGAACGTGCTGGTCCGGCCCTCGAAATGGGATGACCCGTTCGAGAATTTCATCCTGAACGCCCCCGCGCGGCTTGCTGATGGCACGATCGCGAAGTTCGCATTCAACAACGACTTCTACGGGCAATGCTGGACGCGGCAGACCAGCTCCGATGCTATCTGGCGTATCTATTCGCCCGACAAGACCGGCGTGCGGGTGCGCACCACGATCCGCAACCTCCTCACCGGATTGCAGGCCCCGCTTGGCGACTGGGCGCATAAGCAAGCTTTCATCGGCAAGGTCCAGTACATGGGCGACAGGAAGCTGGTGGAATTCGGCAACAAGGTGTTCCGCGGTGGCCTGCACGTCCGCGCGCTGGCCGAAACGCTACTGGTCAAGCGCAACGCCTTCATCCACGAGCGTGAGGTACGGCTTCTCTATCTGGAGAAGAATAAGGGAAAGCAGGACATCTATGCCTACTCGGTCGATCCGCACGCACTGATCGACCAAATTATGATCGACCCGCGCCTGCCGCTCTCTGACGTGAACAAGGTGAAGGACGAGATCCGCAGGCGCACCGGCTTCAAGGGGCGGATTATGAGGTCACTGCTCTACGCACCGCCGAAGGACATGATTTTCCCGATCGGGTAACAAGCTGAACCTTTGAAAGTTGCTGCTTTGTTCTCACCGAGAATCCGGATAGTCTGGCAACCGGGGGAGATTCAGAAAAATGAGCTCCATGATGATTGGCTAACGCAATGAACGACCAGCCTGAACCGATACGTCTTGAAGATTACAGCCTGGATGAAGTTGTCAGGCTACTGACGGCGGGCGTGCCGGTTCACCGTGCGAATGAAGATGCCTTCCGGCTCGATACAGACGACAAGCGTAAAGCGTTTGCGTTCTATGGGCGCAATCGCGATCTGTGGCCGCGGAATCGCACCGTTCAGGCAAAGGAAGTCGAAGGGCTCCTTACGGCGCTCGAAGCGGAGCTGCCGGCCGCGACGGCCAGGACCTCGCGTTCGGCGGGCGCCCGGCCGATCTGGCATCTGGAACGTGTTGAGGCGCATCGGTTCGGCGGACTCCACCGCCACCTGGGTCCGAACGGCGAAGACCCGGATGACTTCGTTCTCGATATCAATAGGGAAATTACGCTTGTCAGCGGGTTCAACGGTGCCGGTAAGACCGCATTGTTGAGCGCGGTGATCTGGTGCCTGACGGGCAAGGCGCTGCGGTCGCAGCATATGCCGCATGAGGTGCACGAACCCATGGCGGTCGAATGGACCGCGGACAGCGAAGCAATTGGCGAGGGTGATAACCGGCCTGAAATAGCCATTCCGCCGATTGTTCCTATCCCTTCTGCCGAAAATCTTGAAAAGCTCGCCGATCAGCCGAAGCTCGATACCTGGGTAAGGTTGACGTTTAAACGCGAAGACACGGCTGAAATCCGCAGCGTGACGCGAAGGGTGCAAGTGTCGGGCAAGAAGCTGACGGCTCCCGTAGAAGGGCTGGACGCGCTCGGTATCCCGGCGCTGGCGCTTGAGGTAGGCACGTTGATGCCAGGCGTTGCTGCACATATGCGCTTCGATGAGAAGACCGACTTCACGCAGGCCGTTTCGCAGCTAACCGGACTAAAGCCGCTTGAAGAGCTCGGGCACCGTTCAACGCGGCTCGTCGGACGCCTGCGGAATGCCGAGAAACGCACGACGGAAGAGGCCCGCGATCAGAAGACAAGCGATTTTGCGAGCCGTCTTCAAACGCTTGTCGAGAACTGGGAGGAACGTTCCGATCTTGGAACGCCGCCCAGGATTCTGATGCCGGGGGAGGAAGAAGGAGAAGGCGAGAACAAGGCGGGCTGCGCCTCCTCCATCGCTGCCGCGCGCAAAGCTTTGCAGGAACTGCAGAGCGAAATGATGTCCACGATGGAAACCATCCTGGGCCGCCGTGTGGAACTGACCTCAAAGCAGGATGCCGACGCCATGACCGGCGCCCTTGATGCGGCTGCCGAACGTTTGAAGGGTGGCGCTTTGCGGGAGCTGCCCTCGATTGGAACGATCCTCTCCCTTTCAGAAATCTCCGAAGAAGAGGCATCTGACGCGCTAAAGGCGGTGGAGGATATTCTCGCGCGAGCGCGAGCGCTTGCGACCCGGCTGGAGGATGAGCGTCAGGCGACACGCTGGCGCCTGTATGCGCGCGTGGCCGACTGGCATAAGAACGCTCACCCTGACAGTGATGTGGTGAACTGCCCGGTTTGCGGAACGGACCTTGACGAGGTTCCTCCCGACGCGTTGCTTGATATGTCGGTGAAGGCGGCGCTGGAGAAGTGCCGCGAAGCTGACAGCGATATCGCGAAGACCGCCTCGGAATGGGAACGTGACGAGGCGGCCTCCTTGCTGCACGCTCTGCCCGAAAGCCTGCGGGGTTTCGCTGACAAGGCATTGCCGGATACCCTGCTGGCCATTGTTCGCAAGGGCTATGTTGACGAGCTACTTGCACACAGGGCTTTCTCCGGCCGCCTGGAGCCGCTTCAGAGGAATGCTCAGGCGGTCTGGGAGATAGCGGCAAGGGAGAACCCGTTGCCGGATGCGCCGCAGCCGGCGAACAGCAAACTTCCCGAGCTTTTTGCAGGCAGTACGCTGCAAAAGCGGCTTGCCGCCATCGTCCACGCTTTGATGTTGCGCGCACACCGGGCGGCAGCGGGCGATGTCTTGAAGCAGTTGATGGTGCGCTATGTCGGCGCCCCGCAATCCGCCGAAGACCAAATACCTGCCGAACGGGAACAGGCAAAGCCGCAGGAACGCTCGCTACGCGATCAGATTGAAGCGATCCGGCGCGGCGTTCAAAACGCATCCCCAATCCTTTCGCTCATACGTCAGCTTGATGAGCTCGAGCGGGTGCGACAGGCGTGGGAAGCCGAGGAGAAACGGCTGAAGTTGCTGGAACGGGCGGCGGATGCGGTGGAACCTTTTCTTGAGTTTCCGGCACTGGTCTATGAACGGGTTTCGGGGCTCATCAATACGCTTGATCGCGACACCGGCACCTGGCTGGGCAATATCTACCGGCCGCACTATCGCGGCGGTCCGGATTATGGAGGGTTTGAGCCAGGCGAAGATGGAGGGTTTGGACTTCGCGCCGGGCTGGGCGATATGCGCGTGCCTGCGCATCAGGTGATGAACGCTTCGCTTTTGAGGGCGTGCGTTTGGGCTTTCCTTTTCGGTCTGTGGGAACACGTGCGGACTCAGTCAGGCGGGCTAAGCTGCATTCTGCTCGACGATCCCCAGACTCATTTCGATCCAATTAACAGCGAGAACTTTGCAGCCACAGTGCCGAAGATGCCGTCGCATGGGATGCGGCCGCTGATTGCGTCGAACGATATTCGCTTTGTTGCGTCGGTGCAGGACAAGCTCCCTTCCCGCGCCGAAGATGCGCCGACTTGGACGGCGCTGCGGCTCGACCCTGTGTCGTCATCCAGGCTTACAGCATCGCTCAGCCCCGCTATCGAGGAAATCAGGGAAAGGCGGGATCGCTGGATCGAAGACGAAAACGACTCTGCCAAGGCGCAGGAGTTCGTGAAATGTGTACGGGTCGACATCGAAAACAGGCTGTGGAACCTGCTCGCAACTGACCCCCTGGTCATGCACTCCCCGACCCTTGGCGATCTGCTCGGCCAGCTACGCCACGCAAGGAATGCTGGAGAACGGCCTTTCGAGGAACCGCCGTTTGAAAAGCTGCTCACGCACCAAGCGCTTCGAGACAGCGCGCTTTTTTACAAGATCATCAACAAGGCACATCATCAGCCGTCCATGATCACGCCGCAGGATGCTGCCGACGTGAATGAAGTCTATGAGAGTGTGCACAGCCTCCTGAGGAGTTGCACGGCCTCATACGCGCGCTTTCTCGGACGACTCACTCATGAGGAGCGCGATCTGGTGCAGGCGGATGCACCGTCAGCGCCCGAGGCAATGGTTCTGCCGGACACGCCCCTGCCGATGCTTGGCACCTTGGCCGCGCGCAGCGCCGCTGACATTCTCGCGGTCACCGGCGACCAGGAATATCTGTCCCTTGGCTCGCTCGGCGCCGTTGCCCTGTATGTCATCCGCGGTCCCACGCTGGGTTCGGTTGCACTGGCCGGGCAGGTTGTCATCGTCTCGCTCGATCGCGATGCAACGGAAGGCGAGCCGGTCATTGCGCTTCATGGGAGCAAGATCTATGCGCGCCGGTTTCATAGGGACAAGAAGGACCTTTCACGAACGATCCTTGCCGCGGATCGCTCCGGGACAGAACGTGTGCCGCCGGCCTTGCTCGTCCCCACGGCAGAAACTCGCGTCATGCCGATCGTCGGCGTGCTCTACGATGCGCAAAACCTTCCCGGGCGCGACGAGGCAGTTGCTGCGCGCGCCAGCGACATACTTTCCCGCAAGCTGGCGGTGGCCAGTATCGTTGAGGACAGCGCATATCCTGTCATACGGAATGGGGACACGGTGCTGCTTGAGGCTGTTGATGATCTCACGCCCGCGAAGCTAACGGCGCTGGAAGGGCGAATCGTTGCCGTAACGGCTCGGAGCGGCGGTGAGAGCTACGGGTATCTGAAGCGCCTCGGCCAACGGATCGAAACGGGCGCGCGCATCTTCGAGAATATAGGTCTCAACGGCCAGGCCGTGTGCATCTCGCTGGGTTCCGCCGTTCACAGCGCCGATAACCTGACGCTTGAGCGGCTTTGGCGGGTTCACGGCGTGCTTCGTTCCGGCAGTCACTGACCTCCTCACCGGTAGCGAGCCTGCGAGTTGGCTAGGGCGCACCTGCCGCAGGCGGGCAACTCCCTCATGTTGGCGTGTTTCGAACCGTGAGCCTATCGGCGCGAGACCGCCCTCGCTGTGGATCGCAGTCGACAAGCAACCTGGCCGTGATCAATGCGAAGCGCACTGCGGAGCGTAGCCGAGAAGCTCGCCTTCGAAGGCAGCATGAAACTTGCCTCCAACGTCGTATAGCTTGCAAGCTATTCCGTCAAACCTTCTGTAGTTTGGGATGTCGACTAAGCGGCTGCTCTATCGTTTCGGGCGGTCGGTGCGGCCTCCTCCTTGGCGTCGAGCAAAGTGGCGATCTCTTCACAGGTTCGGGTTACCGCGAGCTTCAGTGCCTCATCGATATGGACGTAGCCCTGTGTAACGCTCTGAGCGGCATGGCCAAGAAGCGCGCGGATAGTCAGCTCCGAGAAGCCCAAATCGCCGGCGACGCTTCCGAATGTGTGGCGCAGCGTGTGGGGCGTCACCCCCTTGATCCCCACGCTGGCGCAGAGCCTGAAGAGGCAGGCCTTAGCCGCCGTGAAATGCCCCTCGCTGATGTCGGATGGGAAGACATAGGGGCTGTTGCCTCGAATTGGCTGGCTGGCGGCAATCTTCGCGGCGGAGGGGCCGATCGCGCGGATCTGCGCGTCTCCCTTGGTGTCGGGGAACGCCACATAACCTGCGTCCGCATGAAGCCAAGGCCGTTGCAGGCCCTGGCCCTCGGAGATGCGGAAACCCGTGAGAGCCAGGAACCGGACGATGGCAAGCGCCACCGGGTTTTCGCCGTTGCGCTCTGCGTGCCGCATCGCTGTGCCCAGCAGCTTAATCTCGGCAACACTCAGGCGGCGCTGCTTCTTCTTGCCGGCCAGCTTTCGCGCTCCGCGGCTGGGATGGCTCTCAAGCTTGTCAAGCCGGGCGGCATGACCAAGGATGCTCTGGAGGGTTCCGACAGCGCGAGACGCAACGCCGGGGCCGCCGGTCGTGACGCCGCCTCGGCCCTTACCTCGAGGCTTTGCCGTCTTGCCAGCCACGATATCGGACTGCATCCCCTCGATGTCGGCCACCTTCAGGGTATGGGCGAGGCGCTTGCCCAACAGCGGCTTGATGTGCGTTTCGATACGGCTCTTGTCCATGGCAAGCGTCGACTTCTTGATCGGGCGGTTGCGGCGGCCGAGGATGCGGCCAGCCCTGGCCTCCGTGAGATACCAATCGCAGAGATCGGAAACCGTGACCTGATGGTGGGGATCGTCATCGGTGTCGGCGGGGTCCTCGCCAGCAGCGACAGCGCCTAGCTTGATCTTGGCTTCGTCGCGTGCGTTCTCGACGGTCATGATGCCGAAACGGCCGATATTGATACGGCGGCTTTTTCCTTCAGCGTTTCGGTATTGGATGATGAAGGTCTTGACTCCGGCCTTGGTCACGCGGACGCCAAAGCCCTTGAGCTCTCCATCCCACAAGAATGCTTGCCCAGTAGCTGGTGCTTCCAGCGCCTCCACGGCCTTCTTCGTCAGCTTGGCCACGTCGCTTCCTCGCTTGATCGTTCTGCTTACACGGCTTAATCATAGCACCCATGTAAGCAATATGTAAGCAGTGCAGGCGGAAATTTAGGTCTATCGTGGCGAGTTGTGGCGAATGGCGGTCAGCCTAACGATATGATTTGTAGCGCATTTTCGCATTTCTGGATATTGTGGCGCAAGAGTTTCTCAATCTTGCCAAGGTTAGGGTCGTGAGTTCGAATCTCATCGCCCGCTCCAGTTTTCCCGGATATCGGTAATATGACAGGGGCCTTCCCCTGCCTGTTCCTGCGGCCTATAAGGCCGCGAAACCAAGGCACACCATGGCCAGAGGCAGGGAAAGACATGCGCAGCGCGACCATCACCCGCAAGACCGCCGAGACCGAGATCAGCGTGACCGTGAACCTTGACGGGACGGGCAGCTATGACAACCAGACGGGTGTCGGTTTCTTCGATCACATGCTGGACCAGCTTTCGCGCCATTCCCTGATCGACATGACCATCCGCGCCAAGGGCGATCTGCATATCGACGATCACCACACGGTGGAGGATACGGGCATCGCCCTCGGCCAGGCGCTGACAGAGGCGCTGGGCGACAAGCGGGGCATCCGCCGCTATGGCGAATGTCACCTGCCGATGGACGATGCGCAGGTGCGCTGCGCGCTCGATCTTTCGGGCCGCCCCTATCTTGTGTGGAACATGGCCTTCCCAAGTGCCCAGATCGGACGTTTCGACACCGAGCTGGTGCGCGAGTTCTTTCAGGCGTTCGCCACCCATGGCGGCATCACGCTTCACATCGACCAGTTGCACGGGCTGAACAGCCACCACATCGCCGAGGCCGCGTTCAAAGCCGTCGCGCGGGCGCTGCGTCAGGCGGTCGAGACCGACCCGCGCAAGGCCGATGCGATCCCCTCGACCAAGGGCGCGCTTTGATGCTCACGGTTCTGGTCGATTACGAAAGCGGAAACCTCCATTCCGCCGAAAAGGCGTTTCAGCGCATGGCGGCCGAGTCGGGCGGCGGAGAGGTTCTCGTGTCGTCCCGCCCCGAGGATGTCGCCCGCGCCGACCGGATCGTGCTGCCGGGTGACGGCGCCTTTCCGGCCTGCCGCCGCGCGCTTGCCACTGCCGGCGGCGTGCTGGAGGCGATCGAGGATGCCGTCACCCGTCAGGGTCGCCCGTTCCTCGGGATCTGCGTCGGAATGCAGATGATGGCAAGCTGGGGTCGCGAGTATGGCGACACGCCCGGCTTTGGTTGGGTCGAGGGCGAGGTGGTCCGTATCACGCCCCGGGACCCCGCGCTCAAGGTGCCGCATATGGGATGGAACGACCTGGTGATCGACAACCCCCACCCGGTTCTGGACGGGATAGCGACCGGCGATCACGCCTATTTCGTCCATTCCTACCATTTCCGCACGGCAAACCCCGCAGAACGGCTGGCGCATGTGGATTATGGCGGTGACATCACGGCCATCATCGGCCGTGACAACTTCATCGGCGCGCAGTTCCACCCGGAAAAAAGCCAGGCTGCGGGGCTGCGCCTGATCGCGAACTTCCTGCGCTGGCGCCCCTAGCGCAGGCGGGTCCAGGTCTGTTCGCGGCAAAAGCCGAGGATGCAGCCCGACACGCCAAGCTGGTCGCCCCGCAGCGCCATCTTGGAGTTCAGCGCGCGCCCCATGTCCGGCACGAAAATCCGGCCGTTTTCGTATGTCCCGTTCCCCTGCGGCTGCATCGCCCAGACGATCGAGGTATTCACATGCTCGGACGGACGTTCGACGCCGGTGCTGTCGAACGCATTGAGCAGAACGCCGCAAATGCCGCTGTCGCAGGGCATGAACTGCACATGGCCATAGTTCCCGTTATTGTCCGGCTGGGTCATCCACAGCCCCTCGACCGGGTCCGCCGCAAGAGCGGGGGCTGCCGCTGTGGCCAGTGCCAGCGCCAGGATCAGCTTACGCATCATGGTTCCTCCTCCATATCGGCGCAGCCTGCGCAGCCGGCGCGATTCGACCAAGTGTGACGTCACGGCATCCTTGCCCTTTGCCAACGCTGCCAACCTATGCCAGAACCGCGCCGGGCGAAACCGGAGGCAGCCATGATCCTTTATCCAGCGATTGACCTCAAGGACGGGCAATGCGTCCGCCTTTACAAGGGCGAGATGGAGCAGGCCACGGTCTTCAGCGACAATCCCGCCGCGCAGGCGCTGAGCTTTGAGGATGCAGGCTGCGAATGGCTCCATCTGGTCGATCTGAACGGGGCCTTTGCAGGTGAGCCGGTGAATGCGGCGGCGGTCGAGGCCATCCTTGCCGCCGTGCGGGTTCCGGCGCAGCTGGGCGGCGGTATCCGCGACATGGGAACGATCGAACGGTGGCTGGACAAGGGGCTGGCGCGGGTGATCCTTGGCACGGTCGCGGTCGAGAACCCGGAACTGGTGCGCGAGGCTGCGCGCGCCTTCCCCGGCCGGATTGCGGTCGGCATCGACGCGCGCAACGGCCGCGTCGCGACACGCGGCTGGGCCGAGGAGACCAACGTCATCGTCACCGATCTCGCGCGGCAGTTCGAGGATGCCGGAGTCGCCGCGATCATCTATACCGACATCAACCGCGACGGGGCGATGCAGGGCCCGAATATCGAGGCGACGGAGGCTCTTGCCCGCGCCGTTTCGATCCCGGTCATCGCCTCGGGCGGGGTCTCGTCGATGGCTGATCTCCTTGCGCTGCGCGACACGGGCGTCATTTCCGGTGCGATCTCGGGCCGCGCGCTTTATGATGGGGCCATCGACCTCGCGGCGGCGCTTGCCGCTCTGAAAGGCTAGATCATGCTCAAGACCCGTATCATCCCCTGCCTCGACGTGGCCGACGGGCGCGTGGTCAAGGGCGTGAACTTTGTGGATCTGATCGACGCGGGCGACCCGGTTGAGGCTGCGCGCGCCTATGATGCGGCGGGTGCGGACGAGCTTTGTTTCCTCGACATCCACGCCACGCATGAAAACCGGGGCACGATGTTCGATCTCGTGACCCGGACGGCCGAACACTGTTTCATGCCGCTGACCGTCGGGGGTGGCGTGCGCAGCGTGGCCGATGTGCGCGCCCTGCTGCTGGCCGGCGCAGACAAGGTGAGCTTCAATTCCGCCGCCGTGGCAAACCCGGATGTGGTGGCCGAGGCGGCGGATCACTTCGGAAGCCAGTGCATTGTCGTCGCCATCGACGCAAAGACCGTGGCGCCCGGCCGGTGGGAGATCTTCACCCATGGCGGCCGCAAGCCGACCGGCATCGACGCGGTGGAATTCGCCCGCACCGTCGCAGCAAAAGGCGCGGGAGAGATCCTGCTGACCAGCATGGACAGGGACGGCACTCGATCGGGGTTCAACATCCCCCTGACCCGGGCGATTTCCGATGCGGTTCCGGTCCCCGTGATCGCGTCGGGCGGGGTCGGCACGCTCGACCATCTGGTCGAGGGCGTGGTCGAGGGCGGTGCGAGTGCCGTTCTGGCCGCCTCGATCTTCCACTTCGGCGATTTCACCATCGCCGAGGCAAAGGCCCACATGGCCGCAGCCGGTATCCCGATGAGGCTCGCATGAGCGCGCTCGAACGCCTGGCGGCAACCGTCGAGAGCCGGCGCAACGCCGATCCGGACAGCAGCTGGACCGCGAAACTCCTGTCCAGAGGCCCCGAGAAATGCGCCGAGAAGTTCGGTGAAGAGGCGGTCGAGGCGATCATCGAGGCCGTCAGGGGCGACCCGGCCCGCCTGACCTCCGAGGCTGCCGACGTGCTTTACCACCTGCTTGTCATGCTGACCGCCCGCGGTGTGACGCTGGCGGATGTGCTGCGCGAACTCGAACGGCGCGAGGGCACGTCCGGCATCGCGGAAAAAAAGGGGCGCGCGGGATAATCCCGCCTTCACCGGTCGAGCTACGGCATCCCCCTGAGGTACCAGCCGCGCGTCAGCGCGGCCCGGCCCAACGGGATGAGATGCGTCAGCATCGAAGACGGGCGGGAGCAGCCCCTCAGCCGATCAGGCGGGCGTGCTCGATCTTGGTGCAGCGGTTGTCGACAACCTGAATGCCCTTCGCCTCCGCCAGACGGCGCGCTTCGGCATTGGAAATGCCAAGCTGCATCCAGACGCATCGCAGCCCGGCAAGCGACATGGCTTCCTCGACCACCGGCAGGACATGTTCCGACCGCCGAAAGATATCGACCATATGCACGGGCTCCACAATCTCGGACAGGCTGCCCACGACGGTCATGCCCGCCACGACCTCGCCCGCATGGCCCGGATTCACCGGGATCACGCGATATCCCACCCCCGCCAGATAGCGCGCGACCCCATGGCTAGGCCGCGCCGGATTGGGCGAAAACCCGACCACGGCGATGGTCCGGCATTCCGTCAGGATCTGGCGAAGGGTCACGTCATCGATATCCATGAAACCGACCATAGCGCACTGGCGCGCGGTGCAAAGCCCTGATTGCACGGCGCGGCGCCCTGCCCTATAGACCTCGCCATGCTGGACCATTCGCACAACCGCCCGACCCTGCCGACGGAAATCGCCCGGCGCCGCACCTTCGCCATCATCTCGCATCCGGATGCGGGCAAGACGACGCTGACCGAAAAGTTCCTGCTGTTCGGCGGCGCGATCCAGATGGCCGGTCAGGTGCGCGCCAAGGGCGAGGCGCGGCGCACCCGGTCGGACTTCATGCAGATGGAAAAGGACCGGGGGATTTCGGTCTCGGCCTCGGCGATGTCCTTCGATTACGGGCAGTTCCGGTTCAACCTCGTCGACACGCCCGGCCACTCCGACTTCTCCGAGGACACCTATCGCACGCTGACGGCGGTGGATGCAGCGATCATGGTGATTGACGGCGCCAAGGGCGTCGAGAGCCAGACGCGCAAGCTGTTCGAGGTCTGCCGCCTGCGCGACCTGCCGATCCTGACCTTCTGCAACAAGATGGACCGCGAGGCGCGGGACACGTTCGAGATCATCGACGAGATCCAGGAAAACCTCGCCATCGACGTGACGCCGGCCTCCTGGCCGATCGGGATGGGGCGCGACTTCATCGGCTGTTACGACATCCTGCGCGACCGGCTGGAACTGATGGACCGCGCCGACCGGAACCGTGTGGCGGAATCGATCAAGATCGAGGGATTGTCCGACCCCCGGCTTGCCGAGCATGTGCCCGCCGGGTTGCTGGAAAAGCTGCGCGAAGAGCTCGAGATGGCGCGCGAACTGCTGCCCGCCTTCGACCGGCAGGCGTTTCTGGACGGCACGCTGACGCCGATCTGGTTCGGCAGCGCCATCAACTCCTTCGGGGTCAAGGAACTGATGGACGGCATCGGCGATTACGGCCCGCCGCCGCAGATCCAGCGCAGCGAAAGCCGCGAGATCGCCCCGGAAGAGGTCCCTGTGACCGGCTTTGTCTTCAAGGTGCAGGCCAACATGGACCCCAAGCACCGCGACCGCGTGGCCTTCGTGCGGCTCGCCTCGGGGCATTTCGAGCGGGGCATGAAGCTGCTGCATGTGCGGTCGAAAAAGCCGATGGCCGTGTCGAACCCGGTCCTCTTTCTGGCGGCCGACCGCGAACTGGCCGAGGAGGCCTGGGCGGGCGACATCATCGGCATCCCGAACCACGGCCAGTTGCGCATCGGCGACGCGCTGACCGAGGGCGAGGCGCTGCGCTTTACCGGTATCCCGTCCTTCGCGCCGGAGCTGCTTCAGAATGTGCGCGCGGGCGATCCGATGAAGGCCAAGCATCTGGAAAAGGCGCTGATGCAATTCGCCGAGGAAGGCGCGGCCAAGGTCTTCAAGCCGGTCATCGGTTCGGGCTTCATCGTGGGCGTCGTCGGCGCGCTTCAGTTCGAGGTTCTGGCAAGCCGGATCGAGCTGGAATACGGCCTGCCCGTGCGCTTCGAAAGCTCGCAGTTCACCTCGGCCCGCTGGATCTCGGGGCCGAAGCTGGACGTGGAGAAATTCGTGAACGTGAACAAGGGCCATATTGCGACCGACCATGACGGCGATATGGTCTATCTCACGCGGTTGCAGTGGGATATCGACCGGGTCGAACGCGATCACCCCTCGCTCAAGCTCACCGCCACCAAGGAAATGATGGTCTGAGGCGGGCAAAATTCGCCCGCGATGATGATCAAAGGCGGGCGAAAATCGCCCGCCGAGTGCAGCGCATTGACCTTTGGGCAAATTTCCGCTAGGCGCAGTGCATCCGTTTTGACGGATGTTTCTTGCTGTCGGGACGCCCCGGAAACCCGCGTCCCTCAACCTTACGGCCCGATGCCGTAACAAACTGGACGCCAATGACGAAATTCAGCGATCTCGCCCTGGACCCCAAGGTCCTGCAAGCCATTACCGAAGCCGGGTATGAAACCCCAACGCCCATTCAGGCCCAGGCCATTCCCCACGCGCTGGAAGGTCGCGACGTTCTGGGGATCGCCCAGACCGGTACGGGGAAAACCGCAAGTTTTACGCTCCCCCTCATCACCATGCTGTCCAAGGGGCGGGCGCGGGCGCGGATGCCACGCAGCCTGGTTCTGGCGCCGACGCGCGAACTGGCGGCACAGGTCGCCGAGAACTTCGATATCTATGCCAAGCATACCAAGCTCACCAAGGCGCTCTTGATCGGCGGTGTGAGTTTTGGCGAACAGGACAAGCTGATCGACCGCGGTGTGGACGTGCTGATCGCGACGCCGGGACGCCTGCTCGACCATTTCGAGCGCGGCAAACTGCTGCTGACCGGCGTTCAGGTCATGGTCGTGGACGAAGCCGACCGGATGCTCGACATGGGCTTCATCCCGGATATCGAGCGGATTTTCCAGTTGACCCCCTTCACCCGGCAGACCCTTTTCTTCAGCGCCACCATGGCGCCCGAGATCGAACGGATCACCAACACCTTCCTGACCGCCCCCGCCCGGATCGAGGTCGCGCGTCAGGCGACCACCTCGGAGAACATCGAACAGCAGCTGATCGAGATAAAGCCCAGCCGCAAGGACCGTGCCTTTGCCGAAAAGCGGGCGGTCCTGCGCGCGCTGATCGAGGCCGAAGGCGCCGCCTGCACCAACGCGATCATCTTCTGCAACCGCAAGATGGATGTGGATGTGGTGGCCAAGTCGCTCAAATCCCACGGCTTCAACGCCGCGCCGATCCATGGCGACCTGGATCAGAGCCACCGCACCCGCACTCTGGACGGGTTCCGCGACGGCTCGCTCCACCTGCTTGTGGCCTCGGACGTGGCGGCGCGGGGGCTCGACATTCCGGCGGTCAGCCATGTGTTCAACTTCGACGTGCCCACCCACCCCGAGGATTACGTGCACCGCATCGGGCGCACGGGCCGCGCCGGCCGCAAGGGCAAGGCGTTCACGCTGGCGACCCCGGCGGACGAAAAATACCTCGCGAATGTGGAATCACTGGTCAAGCAGCCCATCCCGAGGGGCGTGAACCCCCTGCCCGAGGGTGGTGGTGACAGCCGGCCGGAGCCGGAGCCCCGCAAATCCTCCCGCAGCCGTCGCCCGGCCCGCGAAGAACAACCGGTCGAAGCCGCCGCAGCGCCGCGCGAACGCGTCGCAGAACAGCCGCGCGACCGGAAGGACGACCGGAAGAGTGATGATCGCCGGAATGATCGCGGACGCCGCAACGACCGCGACGACGGCCGCGTTGTCGGCATGGGCGATCACGTCCCCGACTTCATCCTGCGCAGCCTGGCGCGTCAGGTTCCGATGGAGGCCGGTGACGCCGACGCATCTCCCGAGGCTGCCGGCGAGGCATGATCCGCCACCGCGGGGTCAGAGGCGCAGATCAAAAAAAGGGCCCCGAGGGGCCCTTTTCTATTCCATCAGACGGCTGACGACCACCGTCACTTCGGGCTTCTTGCCGATCTCCTCCATGCAGACCTGACGCACGATGCGCCGGATCGCGTCATCGAGCTTGTCGTCATCGCCCAAGGTGCGGGCATCCGCGCGGTTCAGGAACTGCTCCAGTTCGCCCTCGACGGCTTCGGTCAGGACGGCGCCCGTGCGGCCACGTTCGGCAAGACCCATGACCTCGGCCCAGGGTTCGCCCAGCGGCTCATCCTCTTCGTCGATGATTAGCGTCACCAGAACATGGCCGTTCAGCGCCATGCGGATGCGGTCGCGGATCACCCCGTCGAATGCGCCGACCTGCACCGATCCGTCCAGATAGACGCGGCCCGTCTCCACATGGCCCGCGCTGACCGGCGCCGTTCCGGTGATATCCCAGATCGTGCCGTTGACCGGGATGGCCGAGGCGATGCCCCGCGCCTCGGCCAGTCGGGCATGTTCGCGCAGGTGGCGGTGTTCGCCATGCATCGGCAGGATCATCTGCGGCCGCAAGAGGCCATGCACCTGCTCCAGATCCGGCCGGTTCGCATGACCCGAGACATGGTAACGCCCGCCCGCATCATCGACCACGTCGACGCCCATCTCGGAAAAGGCGTTCATGATGCGGTTCACGCTCGACTCATTTCCGGGAATGGTCTTGGAGGAAAAGAGGAACAGATCGCCGTCCTTCAGCGAAAGCCCCAGATACTTTCCCCGGCTCAGCTGCGCCGTCGCCGCGCGGCGTTCGCCCTGGCTGCCCGTAACGATCAGCATCAGGTTCTCGCGCGGGATCTGTGCCGCATCCTCGGGCGCGACGGTCGAGGGAAAGTCGCGCAGGATGCCGGTTTCGGTCGCCGTCTGGACCATCCGGCGCATCGCCCGCCCCAGCAGGCAGACCGAGCGCCCGTTCGCGACAGCCGCGTTCGCCAGCGTCCGCAGCCGCGCGATGTTTGACGCAAAGGTGGTCGCCACCACCATTCCCCGCGCATTCGCGACCAGTTCGTTCAGCGCAGGCGGAAGCGAGCTTTCGGATCGCCCCGGCAGCGGTGAAAAGACGTTGGTGGAGTCGCAGGCCAGAACCTTGACGCCCTCGGCCCCGATCTGAGCCATCACCGCCGGATCAAAGGGCTCACCGACCAGCGGATCGGGATCCAGCTTGAAATCGCCGGAATGGACGACACGCCCGGCCGGCGTGTCGATGATCAGGCCCGAGCTTTCGGGGATCGAATGGCTCATCGGCAGGAACTGCACCCGGAACGGGCCAGCCTCGATCGTCTCCGGACGTGGCGCGACGGTGGTGATGGCATCGCGCGGAAGCCCCTGTTCGTCGAACTTCATCGTGCCAATCCGGGCGGTGAAGCGGCGCGCATAAACCGGCGCCTTGAGACGCGGCCAGAGATGCGCAAGCGCGCCGATGTGGTCCTCATGCGCGTGGGTGATGAAGATCGCCTCGATCCGATCCGCGCGTTCGATCAGCCAGCTGATATCGGGCAGGATCAGGTCCACGCCCGGGGTCGTTTCCATATCCGGGAAGGATACGCCCAGATCGACGACGATCAGCCTTTCGCGCCCCGTCGGCCCATAGCCGTAGACGTAGCAGTTCATGCCGATCTCGCCGGCGCCCCCAAGGGGAAGATATATCAGTCGGTCACTCATAACGGTTCATTTTCCTTGTTGTAGTTATGTACGACCACCAGCCCGTGCATGGTCAGATCGTCGTCTATCGCGTCGAACAGTGCCTCGCCGCTGGCAAATAACGGTGCGAGCCCGCCGGTCCCGATGACCTTCATCGGTCGGCCGTGCTCTGCCTTGATCTGGTTGCTGATGCCTTGCACCAGCCCGACATAGCCCCAGAAAATGCCGGACTGCATGCAGGCCACGGTATTCTTGCCGATGACCACCTCGGGGCGGGTCACATCCACATGCGGAAGGGCGGCGGCCGCCATGTGCAGCGCCTCCATCGAGAGGTTCACCCCCGGTGCGATCGCTCCGCCGATATAGGCGCCATCGCTGTCCACCACGTCAAAGGTCGTCGCCGTTCCGAAATCCACCACGATCAGGTCGCCGCCATGGCGGTCGAACCCGGCGACGGTGTTCACCAGCCTGTCCGGCCCCACCAGCGTGCCCGGATCGACCCGTACATCGACAGGCAAACGGCAATCGGGCTTACCCACGACGCGCGGGCGGCAATCGAAATAGCGATTGCACAGAACCCGCAGGTTGAAGACGACCCGGGGCACCGTCGAAGAGATGATGACATCGGTGATACGGGCCTCGACCTTTTGCAACTGCATCAGGCTGGTCAGCCAGACGAAATACTGGTCGGCGGTGCGACGGTGATCCGTGGCGGTGCGCCAGGTCGCCAGAAACCGCGTCCCGTCCCACAGGGAAAAGACAGTGTTGGTGTTTCCGCAGTCGATTGCCAGAAGCATTGATCTCTCTCCCTCAGGCAAAGAAAACATCGCCGGCCGGGATCGTCATCCGGCCCCGCGCCGTGGTCAGGACAAGCGCGCCCTGATCGTCCACATCCGAAAATCGACCCTCATGCACGGCAGTCCCGACGCGGGCAAGCATCGTCTCGCCCAGACGCGCGGCGCGTTTCAGCCAGGCGTCCCGGATGGGACCGAACCCGGCCGCGGTGAACGCTGCCTCCCAACCGGCATAGGCGGGGGCGAGATGATCGAGAAATTCCTCAGGTGTGAGGCGCACGCCCGTTTCCGCCAGGACCGAGACGGGGCGGACCGCACCTGCCTCCAGCTCGCACGGGGCGGGGGCAGACACGAGATTGACGCCGATGCCGATCGAGAACACGCCCGCCCGCGGATCGTTTTCAAGCAGTATCCCCGACACCTTGGCCCCGTTCAGAAGGACGTCATTGGGCCATTTCAGCGCAAAAACGGCCCCCCTGCCCGTCAGCGTGACCAGGGTTTCGTGCAGGGCGAGCGCGGCGACGAAAGACCGAAGCGCCAGTTGCGCCGGCGGCTCGGCGGTGGGGATGGCCAACGTGGCCGCAAAGTTACCCTCAGGATCGACCCAGCCGCGACCGCGACGTCCCCGCCCGGCCGTCTGGCGAAGCGCCAGAACCCAGGTGGGCGCGCGCAGGCCCGGCGCGATACGCGCGGCCTCGCTCATCGTGCTGTCGACCTCGGCAAGGATGTGGCGGCCCACGCCAGCGGGCCATGTCACCCTAGCGGACAAGCGTCTGTGCCGCCGCCGCTGCCAGCGGGTCGATGCCAAAGAGGTTCACGATCCCCAGGACCATCACTGCCGCAGAGGCCATCAGCAGCCCCCATTGCGCGGCGGGCATCCGCCGGTCCAGGCCCTCGGTCTCTTCGCCGAAATACATGAAATAGACGATCCGGAGGTAGTAATAGGCGCCGATCACTGATGCCAGCGCACCTGCCACGGCAAGCCAGATCATGTCCGCCCCCACGGCCGCGCGCAGCACGTAGAACTTGCCGAAGAACCCGACCATCGGCGGCACGCCCGCGAGGCTGAACATCAGCACCAGAAGCGCCATCGCCCGCAGCGGTTCCTGCCGCGAATACATGTTGAGGCTGCGGATATCGGTCACGGGGCGGCCATCACGCTCCATCGAGAGGATGAAGGCAAAGGTGCCGACGTTCATCGTCACATAGATGGCGAGGTAGACGAGCATCGCCTGCACCCCCGCCGCCGTCCCGGCCGCGAGCCCCACCAGCGCGTAACCCATATGCGCAATCGAGGAATAGGCCATCAGCCGCTTGATGTCGCGCTGGCCGATCGCCGCGATCGAACCGAAGAACATCGACAGCACCGCCAGGAGCGCGATGATCTGCCCCCAATCGGCCGTCGCCGTGCCAAAGGCATCATGCGCCACCCGCGCCAGAAGCGCCATTGCGGCGACCTTCGGGGCTGTCGCGAAAACGGCCGTCACGGGCGTCGGCGCACCTTCATAGACATCGGGTGTCCACATGTGGAAGGGCACGGCCGAGACCTTGAAGGCGAGCCCGGTGATGATGAACACCAGCCCGAACAGCAGCCCCAGCGGTACGTCACCCGACTGAACCGTGGTGATGATGCCGGCAAAAAGCGTCGTGCCCGCATAGCCATAGGTAAGCGAGGCGCCGTAAAGCAGGATACCCGACGAAAGCGCGCCGAGCATGAAATACTTCAGCCCCGCCTCTGTCGACTTCGCATGATCGCGCCGGATCGAGGCGAGCACGTAAAGCGCCAGCGACTGCAGTTCGAGCCCCATATAAAGCGCGATCAGGTCGCCCGCCGACACCATCAGCATCATGCCGACGACCGCGAGCGTCACGAGAACCGGATATTCGAAGCGCAGGATGTCCCGCCGCTGCATCCAGTCCTGGCCCATCACCAGCACGGCCGCCGCCGAAAGAAGGATCAGAACCTTGGAAAAGCGCGCAAAGGCATCGTTGATGAACATGCCGCCAAAGGCCGTCCGGTTGCCCGCGCCCGTCACGCCCAGCCAGACCGCAAGCGCCACCATGACGCCGGCTGTCACCCAGATCAGCAGCCCGGCCGTCCGGTCCTTCCCGGCATAAACGCCGAACATGAGCGCCCCCATCGCATAGAGGGCGAGCAGAAGCTCGGGCAGGATGACAGAGATATCGGCAGAGATCATGGTCCGATCCTTCAGTTCGCAGCGGTCTGGGCGGCGGTCTGCGCCGCATCCAGGGCCGTCTGCACATCACTCACCAGCGCGCCAACCGAGGGGCCGATGATGTCGGTCACAAGCGAGGGGTAGACGCCCAGAAGCAGCGTCATGACGACGAGCGGCGCAAAGATCGCCTTTTCACGGCGGGTCATGTCGGTGATCGACTTGAGGCTTTCCTTGATCAGGTCGCCCCAGACCACCCTGCGATAAAGCCAGAGCGCATAGCCCGCCGACAGGATGACCCCGGTACAGGCGACGAACGCCACCCAGGTATTGACTTGAAACACGCCCATGAGGGTCAGGAATTCGCCCACAAAACCGCTCGTTCCCGGAAGGCCCACATTGGCCATGGTGAACAGCATGAAGACCAGCGCATAGGCGGGCATCCGGTTCACAAGGCCGCCATAGGCGTCGATTTCCCGCGTGTGCATCCGGTCATAGATCACACCAACGCAAAGGAACAACGCGCCCGAGATGAAGCCATGGCTGATCATCTGGAAGATCGCGCCATCGACACCCTGCTGGTTCGCCGCAAAAATCCCCATGGTCACAAAGCCCATATGGGCCACCGAGGAATAGGCGATGAGCTTTTTCATGTCCTCCTGCATGAGCGCGACGAGGCTCGTATAGACGATCGCGATCGCCGAGAGCCACAGCACCAGCGGCGCCAGAAGATCGCTCGCGACCGGGAACATCGGCAGGCTGAAACGCAGGAACCCATAGCCGCCCATCTTCAGCAGGATCGCCGCCAGCACCACCGACCCCGCGGTCGGCGCCTGAACGTGTGCATCCGGCAGCCAGGTATGGACCGGCCACATCGGCATCTTGACCGCGAAAGAGGCGAAGAACGCGAGCCACATCAGCGTCTGCGCGCCGCCGACGATCTGCCATCCGAACAGGGTGATCGTCCCGGCGCTGAATTCATGGCGAAGAAGTGCCACGATATCCGTCGTTCCGGCATCCGCATACATGGCGATCATCGCCACGAGCATGAGGACCGAACCGAGGAAGGTATAGAGGAAGAACTTGAAGGCTGCGTAGATCCGGTCCTTTCCGCCCCAGATCCCGATGATCAGGAACATCGGGATCAGCCCCGCCTCGAAGAAGAGGTAGAAGAGCACGAGGTCGAGCGCGACGAAAACGCCGATCATCAACGTCTCGAGCAGCAGGAAGGCGATCATGTAATCCTTGACCCGGTGCTTCACATCCCAGGCCGAGGCGATGGTCAGCGGCATCAGGAAGGTCGTCAGCAGCACAAAGAGGATCGAGATGCCGTCCACGCCGACCTTGTAGCGCAGTCCCATGATCCATTCGCGGTCCTCAATGAACTGGAACCCGGTATTGGCCGCGTCGAACCCCGCCAGCAGGAACAGCGAGACGATGAAGGTCGCGGAGGTCGTGACCAAGGCGAGCCATTTCGCGTTGCGCTGCGCAGCTTCATCGTTGCCGCGCAGGAACACGGCAAGGATCAGGGCGCCGACCATGGGCGTGAAAGTGATGATGGAAAGGAGGTTTTCCATTATTCAGCGCCCCCCGAGAGCGTCATCCATGTGATGAGAACGGCAATGCCGATCACCATGGCGAAAACGTAGTGGTAGATGTAGCCGGTCTGCGCCCGGACCGCGAGGCGCGTGAAGAAGGGCACGACGCCCAAGGCAAGCCCGTTGATCCCGCCGTCGATCACCGCACCATCGCCCTTTTTCCACAGGATGCGGCCAAGCGCCTTGGCGGGGCGAACGAAGACGAAATCGTAGATCTCGTCGAAATACCATTTGTTCAGCAGGAACTTGTAGAGCAGATCCTGGTTTGCAGCGAGTTTGCCCGGAAGGTCCGGCCTGCGGATGTAGAACTGCCACGCCAGCGCCAGGCCAAGCAACATTGCGACGAAGGGCGAGAGCCGGACCCAGGCCGGGACGTAATGCGCGTCATGCAGGACGTGGTTTTCCGGGCCGGCATGGATCGCGGCACCGAACCATTCATGCACCGCCTCCTCCGATCCGAAGAAGGGGCCATACCAGATCATCCCGGCCAGGACCGCGCCCACACCCAGCACACCAAGCGGGATCAGCATGACCATCGGGCTTTCATGCGCATGGTCATGGGTATGCTTGTCCCCCCGCGGCGTGCCGAAGAAGGTGAGGAACATGAGCCGCCAGCTGTAGAAGCTCGTCATCGCAGCCGCGATCACCAGCATCCAGAAGGCATAGGCCGTACCGCCTGCATAGGCGCTCTCGATCACCGCGTCCTTGGATAGGAAGCCCGCAAAGCCGATATGGGTCAGCGGAATACCGACGCCGGTGATGGCAAGCGTGCCGATCATCATCGCCCAGTAGGTATAGGGGATCTTGTGCCGCAGCCCGCCGTAATTCCGCAGATCCTGTTCGTGATGCATCGCATGGATGACAGACCCCGCCCCAAGGAACAGCATCGCCTTGAAAAAGGCATGGGTGAAAAGATGGAACATGGCCACCGAATAGACACCCACGCCAGCCGCAACGAACATGTAGCCAAGCTGCGAACAGGTCGAATAGGCGATCACGCGCTTGATGTCGTTCTGCACCAGACCCACGGTCGCGGCAAAGAAGGCCGTCGTCGCGCCGATGATCACGATGAAGGCAGCGGCGCCGGGGGCATATTCGATCAGCGGCGACATGCGGCAGACAAGGAACACGCCCGCGGTCACCATGGTCGCGGCGTGGATCAGCGCCGAGACTGGTGTCGGCCCCTCCATCGCGTCGGGCAGCCAGGTGTGCAGGAAGAGTTGCGCCGACTTGCCCATCGCGCCCACGAACAACAGGAAAGCCAGCAGGTTCGCCGCATTCCATTCCGTCCAGAGGAAGGTGATCGAGGTTTCGGCGATCTGCGGAACCGACGCGAAGATCGTGTCGAAGTCGATCGCATCGGTCAGATAGAACAGCCCGAAGATGCCAAGGAGAAAGCCGAAATCGCCGACCCGGTTGACGATGAAGGCCTTCATCGCGGCGGCGCTGGCCGAAGGCTTGCGCCAGTAGAACCCGATCAGAAGGTAAGAGGCGACGCCCACGCCCTCCCACCCGAAGAACATCTGCAAGAGGTTGTCGGCCGTCACCAGCATCAGCATGGCGAAGGTGAAGAACGAGAGATACGCGAAGAAGCGCGCCTTGTAATGCTCGCCGTGCTTCCAGTTCTCGTCATGGGCCATGTAGCCGAAGGAATAGAGATGCACGAGCGCCGAGACGCTGTTGATCACCACCAGCATGATCGCGGTCAGACGGTCGAGCCGGATCGCCCATTCCGATACCATGCTGCCGGATTCCACCCAGCGGAACAGGGTGATCTGCTGCGCCTCGCCATGGAAGGAAAAGAAGACGACCCAGGACAGCAGCGCCGCAAGGAACACCAGCGCCGTCGCCGTGACCTGCCCGGCCTTTTCACCGATGAAGCGCCAGCCGAAACCGCAGATCAGGGCGCCGACCAGCGGCGCGAAAAGGATGATCGTTTCCATCGGCCCTTACCCCTTCATCACGTTGATGTCCTCGACATCAATCGTGCCCCTGTTGCGGAAGAAGCAGACCAGGATCGCAAGGCCGATCGCCGCCTCGGCGGCCGCGACGGTAAGAACGAACATCGTGAAGACCTGCCCGACCAGATCGCCGAGGAAGCTCGAAAACGCGACAAGGTTGATGTTGACCGCAAGCAGCATCAGTTCGATCGACATCAGGATCACGATGACATTCTTCCGGTTGAGGAAGATGCCGAAGATGCCGATGACGAACAGCGTCGCCGCCACCGTCAGGTAATGTTCCAGTCCCACCATCATCGTCCCTCCGGGCCTGCGCCCTGCTTCTTTCCGCGCGTCCGGGCCACGCCTTGGCGCGGACCGGGTCCTGTTCAGAGCCCCTGGCCGGGCTTTACATCCTTGAGTTCCAGCGTCTTGGCCGGATCGCGATACATCTGCGACAGCACGTCCTGCCGCTTGATCCCCTCGCGGTGCCGCAGTGTCAGCACAATCGCCCCGATCATCGCGACCAGCAGGATCAGGCCGGCAGTCTGGAAGAGGAACACATACTGATCGTAAAGCAGCAGCCCCAGCGCGTGCGTGTTGTGGATCTCTTCCATATCCGGGGTCACGGCCTGCCGCAGCCCGAGGGCCCCGTCAGCCTGCTGCCATGCACCGAAGACCAGCGCCAGCTGCATCAGGATCACCAGACCGATCAGCGCCGCGAGCGGCACGTATTTCGCCATCTCGGCCTTCAGCGCGGCAAAGTCGATGTCGAGCATCATCACCACGAAAAGGAACAGCACCGCGACCGCGCCCACATAGACGATGATCAGCAGCATCGCCACGAATTCCGCGCCCAGAAGCACGAAAAGCCCCGCCGAGGACAGGAACGCAAGGATCAGCCACAGCACCGAATGTACCGGGTTGCGTGCCACGACCACAAGGAAGCCCGCCGCAACGGTGACGAGCGCAAAGGCATAAAAGGCATAATCCGCGACAGTCACGCGCTGTCCTCCTCGGTTTCGGCAAAGACGCCCTGTGCGATCTGGAGCGCCTTTGTCACGGCGGGCAACCCGCCGAACATGGTCATCTGATGGATCACTTCCGCGATCTCGCGCTTGCGGGCGCCGGCCTCCAGCGCATGGCGGATCGTGAGCTTGAGCTGCGGTTCGGCCTGCGCGCCCATCACCGTCAGCGCCGCGATGATGACCAGAAGCCGCGTCTTGGCATCCAGCCCCTCCCGGTTGAAGGTCTTGCCGAACGCCATTTCCATGAAGCTCTTGGAGAGCGTGGGCATGAGATCCTCATACCCCGAAAGCCGGAAGTTCTCGAGCGCGGGATTGAATTTCCGCGCCATCTCCTGGCTTTGCTGCATCATTGCCTCAAAGAGCTTGGAAAAGTCGTTGCTCATCTGTAGGGCGCGTCCAGTTCGATGTTGCGGGAGATCCGTGCCTCCCACCGCTCACCGTTTTCGAGCAGGCGGGCCTTGTCGTAGAAAAGTTCTTCGCGCGTCTCGGTCGAAAACTCGAAGTTCGGACCTTCGACGATGGCATCGACCGGGCAGGCTTCCTGGCAGAAACCGCAATAGATGCATTTCGTCATGTCGATGTCGTAGCGCGTGGTGCGGCGGCTGCCGTCCTCGCGCGGTTCGGCCTCGATCGTGATCGCCTGGGCGGGGCAGATCGCCTCGCAAAGCTTGCAGGCGATGCAGCGTTCCTCACCATTCGGATAGCGACGCAGCACATGTTCCCCCCGGAACCGGGGCGAGAGTGCGCCTTTTTCATGCGGGTAGTTCAGCGTCGGCTTGGGCGCCACGAAATAGCGCATCCCGAGCGCGAAGCCCTTGAGAAAATCCGTCAGGAGGAAGTACTTGACGGCGCGGGTGATATCGATCCCCATTTGTCAGCCTCCGGTTGCCCAGCGGGCCCAGGCGCCGCCGAGTACTTCAAATTTCGCCAGAAACGCCACCAGCACGACCCAGCCGAGCGAAAGAGGCAGGAACACCTTCCAGCCGATCCGCATCAGTTGGTCATAGCGGTAGCGCGGCACGATTGCCTTCACCATTGCGAAGACGAAGAAGAAGAACGCCATCTTGGCGACCATCCAGAGCGCGCCATCGGGCAGCCCGGGAATGGGCGACAGCCAGCCGCCGAAGAACAGGAGGCTCATCAAGGCGCACATCAGGAAGATGGCGATATATTCCCCCGCCATGAACAGAAGGTACGGCGTCGAGGAATATTCGACCATGAAGCCGGCGACGAGTTCGGATTCCGCCTCGGGCAGGTCGAAGGGCGGGCGGTTGGTTTCCGCGAGCGCCGACACCAGGAACAGCACCACCATCGGCAGATGCGGCAGCCAGTACCAGCTGAAGATGCCATAGGGGCCATCCTGCGCCGCGACAATCGCGCCGAAGTTCATCGAGCCGGTCGAGATGATGATGCCGATGATGATCAGGCCCAGCGACACCTCATAGGAAATCATCTGTGCCGCCGACCGAAGCGAGCCAAGGAACGGGTATTTGGAGTTCGAAGCCCAGCCCCCCATGATGACGCCGTAAACCTCGAGCGAGGAGACGGCGAAGACAAAGAGGATCGCGACGTTGATATCGGCCAGCACCCAACTGGAGTTGAACGGGATCACCGCCCAGGCCGTGACGGCCAGCACGAAGGAGAGCATCGGCGCGAGGAAGTAGACCGGGCGGTCGGCGCCGGCGGGCACGACGATTTCCTTGACGACATATTTCAGCGCGTCGGCCACGGATTGCAGAAGACCAAAGGGACCGACCACGTTCGGACCCCGGCGCATCTGCACCGCTGCCCAGATCTTGCGGTCGCCATAAACGAGGAACAGAAGCGAGATCATCACGAACATGATGATCAGAAGGCCCTGTGCCGCGATCGTCAAAGCGATCCCCAGACCCGATTGCAGAAAGTCAGCCATAGTGCCTCACATCCCTCAGCGCGTCATCCGCTCTGGCTGCGCGATGCCCGCTGTAAACAGCATCCGGACGCCGCGTGCCACCCTTTTCGCATCCGGCGCAGAAGGTTCCGCACCGGGTTTTCCTTACTCTGCCGCAAGCGGCGCGGCATGGCGCGCCTGCTCCATCGCCGAAAGCTCGGCCATCAGGGCCGAGGCGCGGGCAATGGGGTTCGTCAGATAAAAATCGCGCACCGCATAGCGGAAGCTGGCCGTCGCCGGTTCCTGCAGCGGCACACGCTGCCAGGCGTTTTCCGCCACCTCATCGACATGTTCCAGATGCGGAACGGCGGCGATCAGCGTCTGGCGCAGCTGGCCGATGCTGTCATAGGGCAGAACCGCGCCCAGTTCCGCCGAAAGCGCCCGCAGGATCGCCCAGTTCTCCTTGGCGTCGCCCGGCGGGAAGCCTGCGCGCAGGGCAAGCTGCGGCCGGCCTTCGGTGTTCACGAAGAGCCCCGGTTCCTCGGTATAGGCGGCGCCGGGCAGAACGATATCGGCTCGATGCGCGCCCCGGTCGCCATGGCTGCCCTGATAGATGACAAAGGGACCCGGCGCGATCTCCACCTCATCCGCGCCAAGGTTATAGACGACCTCGGCCCCGTCGAGGGCGGCGGAAATTCCACCCTCGGTCACGGCACCCACGTCCATCGCGCCCACGCGCGCCGCAGCCGTGTGGAGCACGAGCATCCGGCCGCCCAGACGTTCGGCAAGTTTCATCGCCTGCGACAGCACCGCTGCCCCGTCGGATTCGTTCAGGGCGCCCTGCCCCACGATCACGACCGCACCTTCCGCCGCGTCTGCAGCCGAGGCCAGCGTGGTCAGCGCCGCCCGGTCGATCCCGTGATCGGTGACGTCATAGGTCAGGTCGGCCACAGGCCCGACCCGATGCACGACCGCCCCATGGATCCATGCCTTGCGGATCCGCGCATTGAGCACCGGCGCCTCAAGCCGCGGGTTGGTGCCGATCAGATAGATCGCTGCCGCGCTGTCGATATCTTCGATTGCCGCGTTGCCCACATAGCCGGAACGGTTGCCCGCCGGCAGCTTGGCGCCATCAGTCCGGCATTCTGTCACGCCGCCGATGCGATCCATCAGGTCCTTCAGGGCGAAAGCCGCCTCGACCGGGGCCAGATCGCCCACGAGGCCCGCGACCTTCCGGCCCTTCATCGCCTCTGCCGCGCGCGTCAGCGCCTCGGCCCAGGTGGCCGGACGCAGCCGCCCGTTTTCGCGGATATACGGCTTGTCCAGCCGTTGCCGCCGCAGACCGTCCCAGACAAAGCGGGTCTTGTCGGAGATCCATTCCTCGTTCACGCCGTCATGGTTGCGCGGCAGGATGCGCATGACCTCGCGCCCGCGCGTATCCACGCGAATGTTCGAGCCGAGCGCATCCATCACGTCGACCGTCTCGGTCTTCACCAGTTCCCACGGCCGGGCCGTAAAGGCATAGGGCTTGCTGACCAGGGCCCCCACCGGGCAGAGGTCGATGATGTTGCCCTGCAGGTTGGAGGCGAGCGTCTCGTTCAGGTAGCTCGTGATCTCGCTGTCCTCACCGCGGCCCGTCTGGCCCATCTGGGTGATGCCGGCGACTTCGGTGGTAAAGCGCACGCAGCGGGTGCACGAAATACAGCGCGTCATGTGGGTTTCGACCAGCGGCCCGAGGTCCAGGTCTTCCGATGCCCGTTTCGGCTCGCGATAGCGGCTGAAATCCACGCCATAGGCCATCGCCTGGTCCTGAAGGTCGCATTCGCCCCCCTGGTCGCAGATCGGACAATCGAGCGGATGGTTAATGAGCAGGAACTCCATCACCCCTTCGCGCGCCTTCTTGACCATGGGCGAGTTCGTCTTGACCACCGGCGGCTGGCCTTCCGGCCCCGGCCGCAGGTCCTTGACCTGCATCGCGCAGGACGCGGCAGGCTTCGGCGGGCCGCCGACGACCTCGACCAGACACATGCGGCAGTTCCCGGCGATCGACAGGCGTTCATGATAGCAGAAACGCGGGATCTCGATCCCCGCCTGCTCGGCCGCCTGAATGAGGGTCATCGCCGGATCGACCTCAAGCTCGATCCCGTCGATGATGATTTTACGCAGGTTGCTCATCGCCTTACTCCGCCGCGACCGCGCTGACGCGGCCGGTCCGTTTCGCCTTGATGCGGTCCTCGATCTCGTTCCGGTAGTGCCGGATCAGGCCCTGGATCGGCCAGGCCGCCGCATCGCCAAGGGCGCAGATCGTATGCCCTTCGACCTGCTTGGTCACGTCGAGCAGCATGTCGATCTCTTCGACCTCGGCCTCGCCGCGCACCAGCCTGTCCATGACCCGCATCATCCAGCCCGTGCCTTCGCGGCAGGGCGTGCACTGCCCGCAGCTTTCGTGCTTGAAGAATTTCGCGAGCCGCCAGACCGCCTTGATGACGTCCGTCTGCTGGTCCATCACGATCATGCAGGCGGTGCCAAAGCTCGATTTGAGCTCGCGCATCCCGTCATAGTCCATGATCGCGGTGTCGCACAGATCGGCCGGCAGGATCGGACAGGAGGCCCCGCCCGGGATCACCGCCTTGAGGTTCTTCCAGCCGCCGCGGACGCCGCCGCCATGCCGCTCGATGAGTTCCTTCATCGAGATCGACATGGATTCCTCGACCACGCAAGGGGTGTTCACATGCCCGGTCAGACCAAAGAGCTTGACGCCCGCGTTGTTCGGGCGGCCAAAGCTTGCAAACCACTCACCCCCACGACGCAGGATAGTCGGCACCACCGCAATGGATTCCACGTTGTTCACCGTCGTTGGGCAGCCGTAAAGGCCGGCCCCGGCCGGGAAGGGCGGTTTCATCCGCGGCATGCCCTTCTTGCCCTCAAGGCTTTCGAGCAGGGCGGTTTCCTCGCCGCAGATATAGGCGCCGGCACCGTGATGCAGGAACAGGTCAAAGTCCCAGCCCGAACCCGCCGCGTTCCGGCCCAGAAGGCCGTTATCATAGCATTCGTCGATCGCGGCCTGCAGGGCCTCACGTTCGCGGATATATTCGCCGCGGATATAGATGTAGGCCGTGTGCGCATTCATCGCAAAGCTCGCGATCAGCGCGCCCTCGATCAGCGTGTGCGGATCGTGACGCATGATCTCGCGGTCCTTGCAGGTCGCGGGCTCGGATTCGTCGGCGTTGATGACCAGATAGGCCGGGCGTCCGTCGCTTTCCTTGGGCATGAAGGACCACTTGAGCCCGGTGGGAAAGCCGGCGCCGCCGCGACCACGCAGCCCGCTGGCCTTCATCTGGTCGATGATCCAGTCGCGCCCCTTTTCGATGATGCCGGCGGTCCCGTCCCAATGCCCGCGTTTCTTCGCGCCAGCGAGGGTGCGTTCGTGCATCCCGTAAAGGTTGGTAAAGATCCGGTCCTGATCCTTCAGCATCGCTTCGCTCTCACTTCTCCTGACGCCTGCGCCAGATCCGATATGTCACCACCAGCGACCAGACAAAGGCAGCCAGCGCGGCAAGATCAAAAAGGAAGACATACCGCGCTTCCCATCCCATCTGCCCCCCGAGCCATTGCAGCCCCATCCAGACCACCATGGTCGTCACAAGAACAATCGCCACCAGCCGAACCTGCCGCGCCAGTTCCCGATCCTGATCCGACCCGCCCGTCACCCGTCGTCCTCAGCCCTTGTCTTCGTCGATCTTTTCGGCGGCAAGCTTCGCCTTGGCCACTGCGACCCAACCGTCGCGGGTCGCCCGTCCGCCGAACCCCTGAAGATTGGCATCGACCCATTCCAGTTCTTCCGGCGTCCAGGCCGCGATCTGGTCCAGATGCCAGACCCCGAGCGCGTTGAGCGCCGCCTGTTCATCGGGCCCGATGCCGTCGAGCAGGGTCAGATCTTCCCGCTGGTCGGGGCGCGGCGACGAAAGCGTCACCGGCTTTACCCCTGCCCCGCTGGCACGATCCGCGGCCTTGGCCGGTTCGGTCGCCTCTGGGCGCGCCTTTGCTTCGGCCGGGGCCTCTTCGACCGTGATCCCGGTCTCGTCGGCGGGAAGTCCAGCGCCGGGTTCGGGCTGCTGCGGCTCACCCTCGGCTGCGGTGGGTTCGGCCGGCTTGATCCAGGGTGTCAGGATCGGGACTTCGGTTCCGTCGATCCGCTTGACGGTGTCGCCGATATCGAGCGCCAGCCGGACCGAGGCGTTATGTGCATCGCGCCCCTCGACATGGTCTTTCAGCGTCGTGGGTTCACCTGCCGGTTCCGAGGCGTAGCGCCCGTTCTGCGGGCCGGGCACCGGCACCTTGCCAGCCGCCAGTTCGGCGATGATCTCACGCAGGCGTTCCGCCGTCAGGTTTTCGTAGTAATCCTTGCCGATCTGGGCCATCGGGGCGTTAGCGCAGGCGCCCAGACACTCCACCTCTTCCCAGGAAAACTTGCCATCGGCCGAAAGCGTGTGCGGCTTCGCGGCGATCAGATCCTGACAGACGCCGACCAGATCCTCGGCGCCGCAGATCATGCAGGACGTGGTGCCGCAGATCTGGATATTGGCGACCGAACCGACCGGCTGAAGCTGGAACATGAAGTAGAATGTCGCGACCTCAAGCGCCCGGATATAGGCCATCCCCAGCATTTCCGCGACATGCTCGATCGCCGGACGGGTCAGCCAGCCTTCCTGTTCCTGCGCGCGCCAGAGCAGCGGGATGATCGCCGAAGCCTGCCGACCCTCGGGGTATTTGCTGATCTGGGCCTGTGCCCATTCCTGGTTGGCAGGCGTGAAGGCAAAGCTCTCCGGCTGCTCTGGGTGAAGACGGCGCAGCATCAGCGACAGTTCTCCGTAATGATTTTGACCGTATCCGGGCCGGTTATCTCGACCATGCCCGCCTGCGCCTCTTCAAGCACAAGCGCGCGGATCTGCGCCTCGGTCAGCCCGGTGGATTGCTGGATACGGGCGGAATTCGCGGGATTGATCGCGCAACCGCTCGCCTCGACCGCCTGCACCAGACGTTCCCGCGGGGTGCCCGTGTATTGCGGCACGGGCGGCTGGGTTGCCTGCCAGCAGCCGGCAAGCGCCAGCAGAGAGATGAGGAACAGGCCGCGCATCAGCGATCGACCTCGCCGAACACGATGTCGAGGCTCCCGAGAATGGCGGACACATCGGCAAGCTGATACCCCTTGCAGAGGTAATCCATTGCCTGAAGATGCTGAAAGCCCGGCGCGCGGATCTTGGCGCGATAGGGCCGGTTGGTCCCGTCAGCCACAAGATAGACGCCGAATTCGCCCTTGGGCGCCTCGACCGCGGCATAGATCTCACCCTCGGGGACACGGAAGCCCTCGGTATAGAGCTTGAAGTGATGGATCAGCGACTCCATCGACGTCTTCATCTCGCCGCGTTTCGGGGGTGTGATCTTGCCGCGTGCCAGGACGTCGCCCTTTTCAACGCGCAGCTTTTCGATGCACTGCCGGATGATCCTGGTCGACTCCCGCATCTCGGCCATCCGGCAGAGATAGCGGTCATAGCAGTCGCCATTCTTGCCGACGGGGATCTGAAAATCGAACTCGTCATAGCATTCATAGGGCTGCGCCCGGCGCAGGTCCCATGCAAGGCCCGACCCACGAACCATGACGCCCGAGAAGCCCCAGTTCTGGATGTCTTCCTCGGTCACGATGGCGATGTCGGCGTTGCGCTGCTTGAAGATCCGGTTTTCGGTCAGCAGGCTGTCGATATCGTCCAGCCGCGACGGGAACTGATCCGCCCAGGCCTCAATATCGTCGATCAGATCAGGCGGCAGGTCCTGATGCACCCCACCCGGCCGGAAATAGGCCGCGTGCAGCCGCGCCCCGCTTGCCCGCTCATAAAAGATCATGAGCTTTTCACGCTCTTCAAACCCCCAGAGCGGCGGCGTCAGCGCGCCGACATCCATGGCCTGCGTCGTCACGTTCAGCAGATGGTTCAGGACGCGCCCGATCTCGGAATAAAGCACGCGGATCAGGCTTGCCCGGCGCGGAACCTGCGTGTTCGTCAGCCGCTCGACCGCCAGACACCAGGCATGTTCCTGGTTCATCGGCGCAACATAGTCGAGACGGTCGAAATAGGGCAGGTTCTGCAGGTAGGTCCGCGTCTCCATCAGTTTTTCGGTGCCGCGGTGCAAAAGCCCGATATGGGGGTCGCAGCGCTCCACGATCTCGCCATCGAGTTCCAGCACCAGACGCAGCACCCCGTGCGCCGCAGGGTGCTGCGGGCCGAAATTGAGGTTGAAGTTGCGGATCTTCTGTTCCTGCGTTTCCGCGTCGTTGAACGAACCGTCCATCATTTCGCCTCCGCTTTCTGGTCGCCGGGCAGGATGTAATCGCCGCCTTCCCAAGGGCTCATGAAGTCGAACATCCGGTATTCCTGCACCAGGCTCACCGGCTCATAGATGACGCGCTTCTGCGCCTCGTCATAGCGGACCTCGGTATAGCCCGTCGTCGGAAAGTCCTTGCGCAGCGGATGCCCGCGAAAGCCGTAATCGGTGAGGATGCGGCGCAGGTCGGGATGGCCCGAAAAGAGGATGCCGAACATGTCGAACACCTCCCGCTCGAACCAGTTGGCCGAGGGGTGGATCGCGGTGACCGAGGGCACCATGTCTTCCTCGCGCGCCTGCACCTTGAGCCGCAGCCGCTGGTTCCGGTACATCGAGAGGAAATGATAGACGACATCGAACCGCCGCGCCCGTTCCGGATGGTCGACCGCCGTCATGTCGATGAGGGTCGAGAAACGGCAATTTGCATCGTTGCGCAGAAAGGCGACCAGATCGACGAGCCCCGGCAGGGTCGCCTCGATCGTCAGCTCACCATTGGCCACGCGGGTGCCGACAATGGCATCCGGCCGCTTGAGTTCGATATGCGCGCCAAGCTCTTGCAGGGCCTCGGACATGGGCTCTCTCCTCAGCGGGTGATGGTGCCGGTGCGGCGGATCTTGCGCTGCAATTGCAGCAGACCATAAAGCAGCGCCTCGGCCGTCGGCGGGCAACCCGGCACATAGATGTCGACCGGGACGATGCGGTCACAGCCGCGCACCACGGAATAGCTGTAGTGGTAATATCCGCCGCCATTTGCGCAGGATCCCATCGAGACCACATAACGCGGCTCGGGCATCTGGTCATAGACCTTGCGGAGCGCAGGGGCCATCTTGTTCGTCAGCGTTCCCGCGACGATCATCAGGTCGGACTGACGCGGGCTGGCGCGGGGCGCCATGCCGAACCGTTCCAGATCGTAGCGCGGCATCGAGGTATGCATCATCTCGACCGCGCAGCAGGCCAGACCAAAGGTCATCCAGTGGAGCGAGCCGGTGCGGGCCCAGTTGATGATGTCCTCGGTCGAGGTCAGCAGAAAGCCCTTGTCCTGCAGCTCGCGGTTCAGGGCCTGGGTCGCGACCTCCTTGTCGGGGCCGGCGTCATGGGCTGCGGTGCTCACTCCCATTCGAGGGCTCCTTTCTTCCATTCATAGGCAAAGCCGATGGTCAGGATGCCGAGGAAGGCCATCATCGACCAGAAGCCGACCATAGATATGTCCGCAAAGGCGACAGCCCAAGGGAACAAAAACGCGACCTCAAGGTCGAAAATGATGAAGAGGATCGAGACGAGGTAGAACCGGACGTCGAACTTCATCCGCGCGTCGTCAAACGCGTTGAACCCGCATTCATAGGCCGAGACCTTTTCCGGATCGGGGTTGCGCACCGCGACGATCGCTGCCGACAGCAGAAGGATGAGGCCGAAGGCGACCGTGATCCCCAGAAAGATAAGAATGGGAAGGTATTCTCTCAGCAGAGCATCCACTGGTGGCTCCTTCGGCTTGGCGCGGCGCGCCGGACTTTTGGCTGCGCCCGGTTTACTCCTGCCCCGATGCGGGGTCAACCAAAGCCGGACGTGGCGCCATCGTTAAAAACATGGGATTTTCAGCGGCTGGCATCCGCTGCCCGCTTTTTCGGCAGGCAGGGAGCATCGCGGATGCTGCGCCGCGGCGGCCCGAGTCGCCGGGCGCCACTCAGCCGTCGCTGCGCCCGTCGGTCGCCCAGGGCGCCGGGCGACGCCCGAAAAAGGCCGCGAGGCCCTCGGCCGCCTCCGGGCTTTCCCAGCGGGCGATCAGGGCCTCCATGCTTTCGGCGATCAGGGGGGCGTCGATCGGCCCGGCCAACCGCCGCAAGAGCGCCTTGGCATCGGCGACCGCCCCGGGCGCGCAGGCAAGATAGGGCGCGACCTCTGCCTCCACCGCCGCCCCAAGACCCTCCGACTGAACGGCGCGCGCGACCAATCCCAGCGCCACCGCCTCGGCCGCCGTGAACCGGCGCGCCGACATGAAGACGCGGCGGGCCATCGCCGCGCCCATCCGCGCCACCACATAGGGACCGATCGTGGCCGGGATCAGCCCCAGCCGCGTTTCGGTAAAGGCGAACCGGGCGTTCTCGGTCGCGACGGCGACATCGCAGACAGATAACAGCCCAAGCCCCCCGCCATAGGCGCTGCCCTGTACGCAGCCGACCAGTGGTTTAGGCAGTGTGTCGAGCGCCTGGAGCATCCCGCTCAGCCGTTGCGCCTCGCGCAGGCGCCCCGCGCTGTCGGCTGTTGTCTGCGCCTGCATCCAGCCCAGATCGGCGCCGGCGCAAAAGCTTTCACCCTCGGCCGCCAGCACGACGACCCGCACCGCCGGATCACGCCCGAGCCGATGTGCCATTGCGGCAAGATCATCCATCATCTGCGCCGAAAGCGCGTTGTGTTGCGCCCCGCGACACAGCCGCAGCGTCGCGACCCCGCGCCCGTCCACGTTCAGCGATACCGTTTCTGCCATCGTCATCATCCGATCCGGAGCGCCCGGGCCATCCCCGACGCCTGCAGCAGAATGTCCCGGTTGAGCCCCGTCGCATAGCCTGCGGCCACCAGATGGTCATGCACCGCCTCGGTCGCGACATTCCCGGGCGCGCCTGGCGCAAAGGGACAGCCGCCCAAGCCCCCCACCGCCGCGTCGAAAACCCTCAGGCCACGCGCCAGCGCCACGTCGATATTTGCCAGAGCACCGCCGCCGGTATCGTGAAAATGCGCCGCCAGCTGCCCTGGCGGCAGCTCCTCCAGCACGGAGGCAAGCATGGCGTCCACCGCCTCGGGGTGCGCGCGGCCCAGCGTGTCGGCAAGGCTCACTTCATGGCAGCCAAGATCACGCAGCATCGCCGCGACCCGCGCGACCCGTTCCGGCGCGACGGCCCCGTCGAACGGACAATCCGTCGCGCAAGAGACATAGCCCCGCAGCGGTATCCCAGCCGCGCGGGCAAGTTCGGCCACGGGTCCGAAACGCGCAACGCTTTCATCCACCGAGCAATTCAGGTTGGCCCGGCTGAACCCTTCCGAGGCCGACGCAAAAACCGCAATCTCATCGCAGCGGGCCGCGATTGCCACCTCGGCGCCCTGCCGGTTCGGCGCAAGCGCCGCATAACGCACGCCGGGGACGCGCACGATCCCTGCCATGACCGCGGTCGCATCCGCCATCTGCGGCACCCGCCGGGCGGAGACGAAACTTGCCGCCTCGATCCGTCGGAACCCGACCGTGGACAAAAGGTCGATCAGCGCGAGCTTTTCCTGCAACGGGACCAGACGCGGCTCATTCTGAAGGCCGTCGCGCGGGCCGACCTCGACAATCTCAACCGTTTCCATGTGCGTCCTCCTCGGGCGCAAGCCGGATCAGGGACGCGCCGGCCTCAACCTGCGCGCCGGGCTGCGCCAGAACCTCGGCCACCTGACCCTCTCGGGGCGCCGTCAGCGCATGCTCCATCTTCATCGCCTCCAGAATGGCGAGACGTTCGCCCGCCGCCACGCGTTCCCCGACCCTGACCATGACGTCCCGCAGAAGACCGGGCATCGGTGCCAGGACCACATCCGCCGAAACCGCCGACTGTTCCTGACGTTCCAGCGGGTCGGGGATCATGAATTCGTGGGCGCCCTGGTCGAACACGGTGACGCGGCCCGGCCCGGGCACGATGTTCCCCCGCGCCTTGCGCCCGTCGATCCACCAGCCATCGGCGCGGTTCTCGCAGACATGCCGGCCCCCGCACACCTCGGCCACGATCTCATTCGCGCCGCTTTCGATCACCACGGAATGCAGCACCTGTCCGTGTCGCAGCGCCACGACCTGCCGCAGGGGCTGCCAAAGCGTAAAGGGACGCGCGCGCGCCATGCCGGCAACCGAAAGTGCCGCGCGTATAAGGGCCGTGACCGGGGGCGCGGCATCGTGAGCGAGATCGGGCAGCGCAGCCTCGATCAGCCCGGTATCGACATCGCCCCGAAGAAAGCGTGGATGCCGCGCGAGCCGCGCCAGAAAACCGAGGTTTGTCACCGTGCCCGACACCTCGGTTTCGTCCAGCCCCCGGGCAAGCTGGCGCAGCGCAACCGCACGGTTGGGGCCGTGGACGATGATCTTGGCAATCATCGGATCATACCATGGGGAAATCCTGTCCCCCGCAACGACGCCGCTGTCGGCGCGCAGTCCGGGGGGAAAGCCTAGATGCTCGATCCGCCCCGTCGCGGGCAGGAAACCCGCCGCCACATCCTCGGCGTAAAGACGGGCCTCGAAAGCGTGACCGGTGGTGGCGATATCCTCCTGCCGCGCAGGCAGGGCCTCGCCGGCGGCGACACGCAGCTGCCATTCGACCAGATCGATGCCGGTAATCGCCTCGGTCACCGGATGCTCGACCTGCAGGCGGGTATTCATCTCCATGAACCAGAAGCGATCCGGGCGCAGGCCATCGCTCGCATCCACGATGAATTCGACAGTGCCCGCGCCGGAATAGTTGATGGCGCGCGCCGCCCGGACTGCCGCATCGCCCATCGCCGCACGCAGGTCCGGCGTCATGCCGGGGGCCGGCGCCTCTTCGATGACTTTCTGGTGGCGACGCTGCAACGAACAGTCCCGTTCGAACAGATGGATGGCGTCGCGCCCGTCGCCAAACACCTGCACCTCGATATGCCGGGGCTTGGAGATGTATTTCTCGATCAGCACCGCCGGGTTCCCGAAGGCGCCGCGCGCCTCGGCCTGCGCGCTTGCCAGCGCCCCGGCGAAATCGTCGGCGTGATCCACGCGCCGCATCCCCTTGCCGCCGCCCCCGGCCACCGCCTTGATGAGAACCGGATAGCCGATTTCGGCAGCCCGCGCGGCGAGGTCATCCGCCCCCTGTTCGCCGCCGTGATAACCCGGCACGACCGGAACGCCCGCATCCGCCATCAGCGCCTTGGCCGCGTCTTTGAGGCCCATCGCCCGGATCGCCTCGGCCGAGGGTCCGATAAAGACGAGCCCCGCCGCCGTCACGCTGTCCACGAAATCCGGGTTCTCGGACAGGAAACCATAGCCGGGATGGATCGCCTCTGCCCCGGCCTCCTGCGCTGCGGCGATGATCCGGTCGCCCAGCAGATAGCTGTCGGCCGGGGCCGCACCGCCGATATGCCACGCCTCATCGGCCAGCGCGACATGCTGCGCCCCTGCATCGGCATCGGAATAGACCGCGACCGTTGCGACCCCCATGCGGCGGGCCGTGCGGATGATGCGGCAGGCAATCTCACCCCGGGTGGCGATCAGGATCTTTGCGAACATCTGCCCCTCACATCCGGAAAACGCCAAAGCGCGTGTCCCCGATCGGGGCATTCAGCGCGGCGGAAAGACTGAGCGCAAGAACCTCGCGCGTCTTGCGCGGGTCGATGATCCCGTCGTCCCAAAGCCGGGCGGCGGCGTAGAGCGGGTGGCTCTGCCTTTCGAACATCTCGATGGTGGGGCGTTTGAACTCGGCCTCCTCCTCGGGCGACCAGCTTTGCCCCGCCCGCTCGATGCCGTCGCGCCGGACGGTGGCAAGCACCCCCGCCGCCTGCTCCCCGCCCATAACCGAGATACGGCTGTTCGGCCAGGTCCACAGAAACCGCGGCGAAAATGCCCGCCCCGCCATGCCATAGTTGCCGGCCCCGAACGACCCGCCCACAAGCATCGTGATCTTTGGCACGGCGGTCGTGGCGACGGCCGTCACCATCTTGGCGCCGTGACGGGCGATGCCTTCATTCTCATACCGCCGGCCGACCATGAAGCCGGTGATGTTCTGCAGGAAGACCAGCGGAATGTGGCGTTGGCTGCAAAGCTCGATGAAATGCGCGCCCTTGATCGCGCCTTCGGAAAAGAGCACGCCGTTATTCGCGACCACCCCCACCGGGCAGCCACGGACATGTGCAAACCCGGTCACAAGCGTTTCCCCGTAGCGCGGCTTGAATTCGTCGAACCGGCTGCCATCGACGATACGGGCGATTACCTCGCGGATATCATATGGGGTTCGCAGGCCCGCAGGCACGACCCCCAGCATCTCGGCCGGGTCATAGGCGGGTTCTTCCGGGGCCTGCCACACGACCGTTTCCGGCTTCCGGCGGTTGAGGTTTCCGACGGCCCGGCGAGCGAGCGCCAGCGCATGGGCGTCATCCTCGGCCAGATAATCGGCCACGCCCGACAGGCGGGTATGCACGTCGCCGCCGCCCAGATCCTCTGCGCTGACAACCTCGCCGGTCGCGGCACGGACCAGCGGCGGCCCGGCCAGAAAGATCGTGCCCTGATCGCGGACGATGATCGTCACATCCGACATCGCCGGAACATAGGCCCCGCCCGCGGTGCAACTGCCCATGACGACAGCGATCTGGGGGATGCCCTTTGCGCTCATCTGCGCCTGATTGAAAAAGATGCGGCCGAAATGATCGCGGTCGGGAAAGACCTCATCCTGCTGCGGCAGGTTCGCGCCGCCGGAATCGACCAGATAGACGCAGGGCAGATGGTTCGCCTCGGCAATCTCCTGGGCGCGCAGGTGCTTCTTTACCGTCATCGGGTAATAGGTGCCGCCCTTCACGGTCGCGTCGTTGCAGACGACCATGACCTCCTGGCCCATCACCTGCCCGACACCCGCGATCACCCCGGCGCAGGGGGCGGCCCCGCCATACATCCCATGCGCCGCCGTCGCCCCGATTTCTAGAAACGGGCTGCCCGGATCAAGAAGGTTCGCCACCCTGTCGCGCGGGGCCATCTTGCCCCGCGACAGATGGCGGGCAAGGGCCGCCTCCCCGCCGCCGGCGGCTGCCAGTTCCGCCGCGGCGCGCATCTCGGCCAGGGCCGCCTCATGCGCGGCCTGATTGGCGCGGAACTCTTCCGACCCGGCAAGGATACGCGATTGCAACCTCATCCCGTGATCCCCATCAGCTCTCGCCCGATCAGCATCCGGCGGATCTCGGAGGTGCCCGCGCCGATCTCCATCAGCTTGGCATCGCGAAACAGCCGCGAGACGGGCGAGTCGTTCAGAAACCCCGCCCCGCCCATCGCCTGGACGGCCTGATGCGCCTGCACCATCGCCTGTTCGCTTGCGTAAAGGACGCAGGCGGCAGCGTCCTGCCGCGTCACGACACCCCGGTCGCAGGCCTTGGCGACCTCATAGACATAGGCGCGGGCGCTGTTCATGGCGGTGTACATGTCGGCCACCTTGGCCTGCATGAGCTGGAAGTTCCCGATCTTCTGCCCGAACTGATGGCGTCGGTGCAGATAGGGCATCACCTCATCCATGCAGGCGGCCATGATGCCGGTGCCGATGCCCGACAGAACCACCCGTTCGTAGTCGAGCCCGGACATGAGCACGCGCACCCCCTGCCCCGCCTCGCCCAGCACGTTGTCGAACGGAACCTCGCAATCCTCAAAGATCAGTTCGCCGGTGTTCGACCCCCGCATCCCCAGCTTGTCGAGATGCGGGCCGGTGCGGAACCCTGCCATCCCCCGCTCGATCAGAAAGGCGGTGATGCCGCGCGCGCCGGCCCCCGGATCGGTCTTGGCATAGACGACCAGCACATCGGCATCGGGTCCGTTGGTGATCCAGAACTTCGTTCCGTTGAGCAGGTAATACCCGTTCCGCCGCTCGGCCCGGAGCCGCATGGAAACGACGTCCGAGCCCGCACCCTCCTCTGACATGGCGAGCGCGCCGACATGATCGCCGCTGACAAGCGCCGGCAGATACCGCGCCTTCTGGTCCGGCGTGCCGTTCAGCTTGATCTGGTTGACGCAAAGATTGGAATGGGCGCCGTAGCTGAGCGCGACCGACGCCGAGGCGCGCGCAATCTCTTCCACCGCGACGACATGGGCCAGATAGCCCATGCCCGATCCGCCGTCTTCCTCGGGCACCGTGATGCCCAGAAGGCCCATGTCCCCCATTTCCCGCCAAAGCTCGCGCGGAAAACCGTTTTCACGGTCGATCCGGGCGGCAAGCGGCTTGACCCGGTCCTGCGCCCAGCGATGCACCGCATCACGCAGCGCCGCGACCTCTTCACCCAGGTCGAACCGCATCGATGCGAGGAACATGGCGGCCCCCTCCATTTAATGAACGATCGTTCAATAAGTAGCGCGCCTGCGGTTCGCCGTCAATCGCCGCGCGAAGGCTCGCCCGTTAGCGATTCGTTAAGGAAAGTGCCGCACAACCATAGCGTGCAACCCGAATGGACGCCGAAGCGAGGGCAGAATGTCCCGACTTGCCGATCCTGCGGGGCTTCCGCTCGAACTGGCGGCAGCACCCGTTCATAGACCCGCCATCGCGGGCTTCTATCGCCGGCACGGAAAACGGTGCCTCGACCTCCTTCTGGTGGTCGGGGCATTGCCGTTTCTGCTGCCGGTCGTCCTCTTGCTCGCCATGATGGTCCGGATGGGCGGCGGCCCCGCCTTTTACGCGCAACCCCGGGTCGGGCGCGGGGGGCGGCTGTTCCACTGCTGGAAACTGCGCACCATGCACCCGGATGCCGAGGCAATGCTTGCCGACCACCTGCGCCATGACCCGCAGGCGGCAGCCGACTGGACCGCCCGGCAAAAGCTGGTGAGCGACCCGAGGATCACCCGGCTCGGTGCGATCCTGCGCCGCTTCAGCCTCGATGAATTACCCCAGATCTGGAATGTCCTGCGTGGGGACATGAGCCTGATCGGCCCGCGCCCCTTCACGCCGGCGCAACGGGCCCTTTATCATTCGGCGCAGGCGAAACTTATGGCGCAGCCGCATCCCGCCGATCCACCCTATTACCGGATGCGACCCGGATTGACGGGTGCCTGGCAGGTCGGCCCCCGGCAGGACAGCAGCTTTGCCGACCGGGCGCCCTATGATGCGCAATATTGGGAAACCCTCAGCCTTGGGGCCGATCTGCGGATTCTCTTGCAGACCGTCGGCGTCGTGCTGCGCGGGCGGGGCACCTGATACCCCGCCCTGCGCTGCATCCCGCTGGCGATCCCGTTATCGTCGGCGCATCGCGTCAAGCAGCGCAGCGCCCAATGCGCCCGGCGCGCCCTCATCGGATCGTGCCGCAGCCTGCGTCGGACGGGCCGCCTTGCCACCGGCGCGCGGATCGGGCTTCGAGGGTTTCTCACCCTGGGCCGGCCTACCTGCCGTCGCACCGGCGCCCCTGTCGGCATCCTTGCGCATCGAGAGACCGATCCGCTTGCGCGCCACATCCACCTCGACCACCCGGACCTTGACCACATCCCCGGCCTTCACGACTTCATGCGGGTCCTTCACGAACCGGTCGGCGAGTTGGGAGACATGGACAAGCCCGTCCTGATGCACCCCGATATCCACAAAGGCGCCGAAGGCCGCGACATTGGTGACCGTGCCCTCCAGCAGCATCCCGGGCCGCAGATCGCCGACTTCGTCCACGCCCTCGGCAAAGCTTGCCGTTCGGAATCCGGGGCGCGGGTCGCGACCGGGCTTTTCGAGCTCAGAAAGGATATCGCGCACGGTTGGCAGGCCAAAGCGGTCATCGACAAAGCTCTGCGGGTCAAGCGCGCGCAACCGCTCCGGGTCGGACATCACACTGCGGAGGTCGCGTCCGCAGACCTTGATGATGCGCCGCGCAAGGCCGTAGGCCTCCGGGTGGACGGCCGAGGCGTCAAGCGGCTCTGCCCCGCCCGGGATGCGCAGAAAGCCAGCGCATTGCTCGAAGGTCCGCTTGCCCAGCCGCGGGACCAACAGAATGTCCTTTCGTGTCGCAAAGGCGCCCTGCGCGTCACGATAGGCCACAATGGCTTCGGCCAGCGACGGCCCGAGCCCCGCAACGCGCGCAAGCAGCGGCGCCGAAGCGGTGTTGAGATCGACGCCCACCGCGTTCACCGCATCCTCGACCACAGCCTCCAGCGACCGGGCCAGACGGTATTGATCCACGTCATGCTGATACTGCCCCACCCCGATCGACTTGGGCTCGATCTTCACAAGTTCCGCCAGCGGGTCCTGCAGACGCCGCGCAATCGACACCGCCCCGCGAAGCGATACGTCGAGATCCGGGAACTCTGCCGCGGCAAGCGGAGAGGCGGAATAGACCGATGCGCCTGCCTCTGACACGATCACCTTGGTCGGGCGCGGCGCAGGCAGGGCCGAAAGAAGGTCGGCCACCATCTTTTCCGTCTCTCGGCTGGCCGTTCCGTTGCCGATGGCGATCAGCTCCACCCCGTGACGCCGGATCAGCGCGGCAAGCTCGGCCTGCGCGCCCCGCAGGTCGTTGCGCGGCTGGAACGGATAGACCGTCGAAGTCGCAAGCAGTTTTCCGGTCGCATCGACCACGGCCACCTTCACGCCGGTCCTGATCCCCGGATCGAGCCCCATCGTCACGCGGCTTCCGGCGGGTGCGGCCAAAAGCAGGTCCTTCAGGTTGCGGGCAAAGACGCGGATCGCCTCGGCCTCGGCCCTGTCCCGCAGTTCCGCCATCAGATCGAGGCCGAGCGACAGCCGCAGCTTGACGCGCCATGTCCAGCCCGCCACGTCCGAAAGCCAGCGGTCCCCCGGTCCCGCCGTGCCGACCCCCAGCGCCGAGCGCACCATTCTCTCGGCCGGGGCCTGTCCCGCCGGGGCGTCGGCATCGACCTCCAGATCGAGCGCCAGAAAACCCTCGTTCCGCCCCCGCAGCATCGCAAGCGCGCGATGGCTCGGCACCGTCGCCCAACGCTCCGAATGGGCGAAATAGTCGGAAAACTTGGCGCCCTCAGCCTCTTTGCCCGCAAGAACCGTGGCGCGGAGGACCGCCGCCTGCCGCATGTGATCGCGCAGGCGCCCCAGAAGTGCCGCATCTTCCGCAAGTCCTTCGGCGATGATGTCCCGCGCGCCGTCCAGCGCCGCCTTGGTATCCGGCACGGCCTCGGACAGATAGCCCGCAGCCAGCGCCTGCGGATCGGCGGCGCGGTCGTTCAGGATCGCTTCGGCCAGCGGTTCCAGCCCGTTTTCGCGCGCAATCGTCGCGCGGGTCCGCCGCTTGGGTTTGTAGGGAAGGTAGATATCCTCCAGCTCGGCCTTGGTGACGGCCGCTGCGATGCTGGCGCGCAGCTCGTCCGTCAGCTTGCCCTGTTCCCCGATCGAGCCAAGGATCGAGGCCCGCCGTGCCTCCAGTTCCCGCAGATAGCCAAGCCGTTCGGCAAGCGTGCGAAGCTGCGTGTCATCAAGGCCGCCCGTGACCTCTTTGCGGTAGCGCGCGACGAAGGGCACGGTCGCGCCTTCATCCAGCAGCGTGACCGCCGCGATCACCTGATCGGGGCGCGCCCCGATCTCTTGGGCAATGATGCGGGGAATACGTCGGGCAGGGTCTTCGGGGGTCATCGGTTTCCGGTTCGCTGACAAGAGCGGCCACCATACCCCCTCTGAAAGGGAAGGCGCAAGAATTCGTGATAGCCGAGCAAACAAGTCGGAATTGACAGTCCGACAAAAATGGTCAGATTGGCGGGGACAGGAAACGGGAGCAGGCCATGATCGTGTGCCACTGCATGTCGATCACCGACAACGAGATCCGGGCCGCCGTCGACTGGATGCGCGCCTCGGACAGCGAGACGATCATCACCCCGGGAAAGGTGTACCGCGCCCTCGGCAAAAGGCCCGACTGCGGCGGTTGCCTGCCTCTCTTCCTTGACACCATGCGCAGATGTGACAGCTTGGAGGTACCCATGAACCTCCGCGGCTTGCGCCGCGTGTCAAACACAGGAAGACGAAATGAAGGGCGATCCGCAGGTTATCGAGTACCTGAACGCAGCACTCCGGAGTGAGTTGACCGCCGTCAGCCAGTACTGGCTGCATTACCGTTTGCAGGAAGACTGGGGCTTTGGCCGTCTGGCCCGCAAGTCGCGCGCGGAAAGCATCGAAGAGATGAACCACGCCGACAAGCTGATCCAGCGCATCATCTTCCTGGAGGGCCACCCGAACCTGCAGAAGCTCGACCCGCTGCGGATCGGCCAGAACCTGCTCGAAACGCTGGAGGCAGACCTTGCCGCCGAGCACGATGCCCGCAACCTCTATATCGAGGCGCGCGATCACTGCGAGAAAGTCGGCGACTATGTCTCCAAGGTCCTGTTCGAGGAACTGATCGCCGATGAGGAAGGGCATATCGACTATCTCGAAACCCAGATCGACCTGCATGGCAAGCTGGGCGACGAGCGCTATGGCCTGCTGAACGCCCTGCCCGCCGACGAAGCAGAGTAAAAACACGAAGGGGGAAGGCGCAATGGCGCTCTCCCCCTCACGGCTGACCGGCGGACGGTCAAACCCGGGCGCCAGCCGCCCCTAAGCGCCAGCCACCCCTAAAGATCACGAAAGCGCTTTTCCTGCCGCGCGGTCCAGCGCAACTCAAGCTGATAGCCCGTATCGTCCTGCGCCTCGCTTTCGACGACGCCCTCTTCGTGCAGCCATGCGCGGCGCCGTCCGTCCTCGAAGCCGAGGTGCAGGCTGCGGCTGAACTTCTCCTCGTCCAGCAGTTCCGACACGAGATCGAGGAGTTCCGGCGTCCCCTCGCCTGTCAGGGCCGAGATGGCGCAGATCCGCTCGGACCGGGCAGCCTGAACCTCCAGCGCGGATCGCGCCTCGCCGGTCACGAGGTCGAGCTTGTTCCAGACCTCGATCTGCGTGACATTCTCGGCCACGCCCAGTTCGGCCAGAATATCCGCCACGTCCTGCGCCTGTTCCGCCGTTTCGGGATGGGCGATGTCGCGCACATGCAGGATGAGGTCGGCCTCCAGCACCTCTTCCAGCGTCGCACGGAACGCCGCGACAAGCTGCGTCGGCAGGTCCGAGATGAAGCCCACCGTATCCGACAGGATCACCTTGCGCCCCGACGGCAGCGTCACACCCCGCATCGTCGGATCGAGCGTCGCGAAAAGCATGTCCTTGGCCAGAACCTCGGCGCCCGTCATGCGATTGAACAGCGTCGACTTGCCCGCGTTGGTGTAGCCGACCAGCGCCACGACCGGAAACGGCACCTTCTTGCGGGCCGCGCGATGCAGTTCCCGGGTCTTGACCACCTTGGCAAGCTGGCGCCGGATGCGCGTCACCGCCTCGTCGATGGCACGGCGGTCGGCCTCGATCTGCGTCTCGCCGGGACCGCCGACAAAGCCAAGGCCACCCCGCTGACGTTCAAGGTGCGTCCAGGCGCGGACAAGCCGCGTCCGCTGGTATGAGAGCGCGGCAAGTTCAACCTGCAGCACGCCTTCCCGGGTCCGCGCGCGGTCGGCAAAGATTTCGAGGATCAGGCCGGTGCGGTCCAGAAGCTTGACGCCCCATTCCTTTTCCAGGTTGCGCTGCTGGACGGGGCTTACCGGCCCGTCCACCAGAACCAGCGTCACCTCCAGCGCCTCGATCCGGGCTTTCAGCTCCTCGACCTTGCCCGACCCGAAGAGGTGCCCGGGATGGACCTGCGGCAGACGCACGATCTCGGCGCCCGCCACCTCCAGCCCCGGCAGTGCCGCGGCAAGAGAAACGGCCTCGGCCAGCCCATGTTCAGGCAGCCGACGATCGCGGTCGGATTTTATGTCGGGATGCAGGACGAGGGCGCGGGTCACGCCGCCCTGCCCGTTATCTATGGGATCGGTCAGTCTTCGGCCTCATACAGGCTGATGGGTTGCCCGGGCATGATGGTGGAAATCGCGTGCTTGTAGACAAGCTGCGATTGCCCGTCCCTGCGCAGCAGGACGCAAAAGTTGTCAAACCAGGTGATCACGCCCTGAAGCTTGACCCCGTTGATCAGAAAGATCGTGACCGGAATCTTTGCCTTGCGAACGTGATTCAGAAATGCGTCCTGCAAATTCTGCTTGTCAGAGGCCATTGCTTTGCCTTTTTTGTTGTGCCTTCACTCGCCTTGTCCCGGCGTCTCGTTGCCGGGCCGTCCCTCACCCGTGGCCAGCCAAATGGGCAGGCAAAGCGATTATGCTGCGCCTTAGCATCAGATTCCAGCCCCAAATCCGCGCTTTGCACGTTCTGCCGCGATGCGGCATCGGACGACGCTAGTTACGCCAGGTCACGGGGGCAAGCAAGGCGATCATGGCAAGCGTTTCCAGCCGTCCCAGAACCATCGCCGCCGCCAGGACCGCCTTGGCGCTGCTGCCGAGCGTCGCATAGCTGAGCGCCGCATCGCCCGCGACGGTTGCAAGCGGCCCGGTGGTCGAAAGCGCCGCGATGCTGAAGATCAGGGCGGGCTCAAAGCTCAGCCCTGTCAGGGCCAGCGCGCCCACGACGACGCCAATCGAGGCGGCAAAAAGCATGAAGAACACCCAGGCCGCCTGCGCGCCTTCACGCCTCAGCCGTCGCTCTGCCGGGCCTGCCCCGCCGATCGAGGACGGGAAGACCAGCCGCTCCAGCTCTCGCTCGGCGTGGCGCGACAGCGCATAGACCCGCAACAGTTTCACGCCGCCCGCGGTCGTCGCGATGCCGCCGCCCATCATCGCAAGACCAAGGAGGATGAGCCCGGGCGATCGCAGCCCCGACCAGACGCGTGCCTCCGCCCAGTCGGCCGAGACGAACCCGTTGGTGGTAAGGAACGAAAGCGTCGTGAAGAGGCTCCCCCAGGCGGCGCTCAGCGCGAAGGGCAGATCGCCCGGCTCGGCATCGTCGAGCGTCGCAAACCAGTGCCGCAGGAAAAGAACCGCAGGAACGACGACAAGGATCAGGAGCCCGAGCCGGATTTCGGGATCGCGGTGCGTCGGTTGCATCCCCACAAGGGGCGCCGCAGGCCAGAACCTGCGCGACAGCGCCAGAAGCATGGCCGCAAAAACAAGCATTTCGCCAGCCACGCCCGCCTGCGCACGTTCAAGACCCAGAACCGGTGAGATGCCGCTGGTCGAGATGGTGGACATCGCGTGGCAGGCCGCGACGAGCGAGCGTTCCCCGGCGATCAGCAAGGCGATCCAGAGCAGGAGGGTGAGCCCGCCGTAGACCGGAAAGAGCACGCGCGAATAGCGCCAGAGCCGCGCCGAGGGATCGGCGATCCGGACGATCTGCGTCGTGCCCACGGCGCCCCGCCCGGCCGAGGCGCCCGTCGCGACCTCGAACCCGCCGAGGTTCAGCGGCGCGAGCACGGCGACCGCCGCCAGAAGGATAAAGAACCCCCCGCCCCAGCCCACCAGCGCCCGCCACAGATGCACGCTGGACGGCAGACGGCGGGGTGTGTCGAAGATCGTGGCGCCGGTCGTGGTGAAGCTCGACACCATCTCGAACCAGACGTTCAGAAAGGTCGTGTCTGGCACCGCCTGCTGGAACGGCACGGCGAACATCAGCGGCAAAAGCAGATAGGCGCCCAGAAGCGTCGCCAGATGGGCCCGGGCCAGATCGCGCGGTTCACGGTTGGCGGTCGCAATGCCCACCATCACGGTCAGGACGAGAAACATCGTGCCGGAGTAGAAGAACGAGCGCGCGGAAAGATAATCGCGCGCCGCGAACCCCTGGGCGGCCGGCACATACATCGCCACCGCCCCGATTCCCATCAGGATCACCGGCAGCGGCAGGTCCAGAAGGCGGCGCATCGTCAGAAATAGTCGATGGAGACCTGCAACAGGCGCTCCACCTCGGGGATATCGGCGGCCATCGCGAAAAGGGCGATGATATCGCCTTCCTCTATGCGGCTGTCCCCCGACGGCTTGATCAGCTTGCCCTGCCGCAGGATTGCACCCACCAGAACGCCTTCCGGAAAGTCGATGTCGCGGATCTCCTGCCCGGCGAGCGGTGAGGTCGACAGGACCTGCGCCTCGATCACCTCGGCCTCGGCATCGCCGATGGAATAGATCGCCCGGACACGCCCATGCCGGATGTGGCGCAGGATCGAGGAAACGGTTGTGGCGCGCGGGTTGATATAGGCGTCGATATCGAGCGGCCCCATCAGCGGCACCAGCGTCGGGTCGTTCACCAGCGCGATGGCCATCGCCCCGCCCGCCGACTTGGCCCGCACGGCGGCAAGCATGTTCGTCTTGTCGTCATCGGTCACGACCAGAACGGCGTCGGCGCGTTCGACATTCGCCTCTTGCAGCAGGTCGATGTTCATCCCGTCGCCATGCAGCACGATGGTGCGTTCCAGCGCATCGGCGGCACGTTCGGCGCGGGCGCGGTCCTTCTCGATCATCTTGACGCGCACCCGCTGAGTCCGGCGCTCCAGCGCCTGGGCGACCGCAAGCCCGACATTCCCGCCCCCGATGATGACCAGCCGCTCCTGCTTCTTGTTGGTCTTGCCGAATATCTCGAGCGCGCGGTTCACGTCCTCGGTATCGGTGAAGACATAGATCTGGTCGCCGGCAAACAGCTGGTCATTCGCCTCGGGCGCGAAAAGCGTGCCGTCACGCCGGACCCCCACCACGATGGCACGCAGCGTGGAAAAGAGATCGTTGAGCTGCCGAAGCGGCGTGTTCAGGACCGGGCAATCCTCATCCAGCGCGATCCCCAGAAGCTGCGCCCGGCCGCCCATGAAGCTTTCGGTGTCAAAGGCAGCCGGCGCGGCCAGTCGCTGAAGCGCGGCTTCGGCCACCTCTCGTTCGGGGCTGATGATCACGTCGATCGGCAGATGTTCGCGCCGGTAGAGGTCGGAATAGATCGCGTCCAGATAGCTCTGGGACCGGATTCGCGCGATCTTGCGCGTGATGTCGAAGACCGAATGGGCCACCTGGCAGGTGACCATGTTCACCTCATCGGAATAGGTCGCGGCAATGATCATGTCCGCGTCCCGGGCACCGGCCTTTTCAAGCACGTCAGGATGGCTTGCAAAACCCGCGATGCCCTGCACGTCAAGCGTGTCGGCGGCGCGGCGGACCAGTTCCACGTTGTTATCGACGACGGTGACGTCGTTCTTTTCGCCCGAAAGATGGCGGGCGATCTGCCAGCCGACCTGCCCGGCGCCACAGATGATTACCTTCATGCGATGCAGGTCCCTTGCGGTTCAGCCTTCTGCATCGCAGAACCGGCGCGCCGGGTCAATCGCGCCCTATTCGTCTTCGATTAGCACCAGCCGGCCGCTGGACTTGGTGCCGGTCGCGACGCCCAGCGACTTGAGCTTGCGATGGAGCGCCGAACGTTCCATCCCGACGAAAGAGGCCGTCCGGCTGATATTGCCCCCGAACCTGTTTATCTGGGTCAGCAGATATTCCCGCTCGAACAGTTCCCGCGCTTCGCGCAGGGGCAGCGTTGCAAGGCCACCGCCCAGAACGATACGGCCTTCGCCCGCCGCCGGTTCTTCCTGACCCGGCAGATCGCGCGGCTCGATCGGGCCGGTGCTGTCGCCAAGGATCAGGGCGCGTTCGATCACATTGCGTAGCTGGCGCACGTTTCCGGGCCAGGTCATCGTCTGCAGGACCGCCTGCGCTTCGGGGCTGATCTGACGCAGCGGCAGGCCCTGCGACTTGTTGAAATACTCGATGAAGTGCCGGGCCAGTTCCGGCACATCCTCGCGCCGTTCCTCAAGGGCGGGCACCTGCACCGGGACCACGTTCAGCCGGTCATAGAGTTCCTGACGGACCCGACCGGCGGCGATCTCTGCCTTGAGGTTGCGCGTCGTGGAGGAGATCACGCGCAGATCGACCCGCACCCTGTCCGCGCCCCCCACACGCGTAAAGGTCTGGTCGACCAGCACCCGCAGGATCTTTGACTGCGTCCCGGGGGGCATGTCGGCCACCTCGTCGAAATAGATCACGCCGCCATGGGCCTGTTCCAGAAGGCCGGGTTCGATCCCGCGTTCGGGGGTTTCGCGGCCGAACAGCACCTCTTCCATCCGCTCCGGCTCGATCGAGGCGGAAGAGACGGTGACAAAGGGCCCGCCCGCACGTGCCGAATTGGCGTGGATATAGCGGGCCGCGACCTCTTTTCCGGAACCGGACGGGCCGCTCAGCATCACACGGCCATTCGATTTGGTGACCTTGTCGAGCTGCGCCTTGAGCGTGCGGAACGCGGCCGAGACCCCCACCATTTCGGAGGACGTCAGGTCGCGGCGGCGCAGTTCCGAGTTTTCCCGCCGCAACCGCGACGTCTCCATCGCACGGCGGATCACGACCAGCAACTGGTCTATGTTGAAGGGTTTTTCGATGAAGTCATAGGCACCCTGCTTGATCGCGGCGACCGCGATCTCGATATTGCCATGGCCCGATATGATGACCACCGGAATGTCGGGATTGTCACGCTTGACAGTCTTCAGGATGTCGATCCCGTCCATCCGGCTGTCCTTGAGCCAGATGTCGAGGATGATCAACCCCGGCGCCTCGGCGTTGATCGCGGCCGCGCATTCGTCCGAATTGGCGGCAAGGCGGGTCGAAAACCCCTCGTCCCGCAGGATGTCGCCGATCAGTTCGCGGATGTCGCGCTCATCGTCAACGATCAGGATATCGCTCATTCCGTTCCTCTATACCGCTTTCCTTAGTGTCTTTTCCCGGCGCCGCAGCCGCGGCAGCCGGATTTCCGCCATCGCACCGGGACGGTCGCTGCCACCATAGACAGGGGCGTCGGCGAGGATCAGCGTCCCGCCATGTTCCTCGATGATCTTGCGCACGATGGGCAGGCCGAGGCCGGTGCCCTTTTCCCGCGTCGTCACATAGGGTTCGAACAGGCGCGCGCGGTCTTCCGGCAGACCCACGCCATTGTCCATCACCCGGATGACCAGCATGTCGTCGCCACCATCGAGCGTCACGCGAACCTCGGGGCGATAGCCTTCGGGCGCACCCGCTTCGGTCAGGGTCTCGATCGCCTCGCCCGCGTTCTTGATCAGGTTGCCGAGCGCCTGAGAGATCATCGTCGCGTCGATCTCGACCACGATCTCGCCGGGCGGAAGTTCGGCCGTGAGTTGCGCCCCGTGCAGCGCCCCTTCCTGCAGGACCACCGCATCGCGGGCCAGCTTGACGATGTCATGGCTGCGCCGGTCGGGTTCCGGCATACGGGCGAATTTGGAAAACTCGTCCACGATGCGGCGCAGGTCATTGGTCTGACGGATGATGACATCCGAAAGCTGTTCGAGGTCCGGCGCCTGATCCCCGACCGCAAGGCGGAACTTGCGCTTGATGCGTTCCGCCGAAAGCTGGATCGGCGTCAGCGGGTTCTTGATTTCATGGGCGATCCGCCGCGCGACATCGCCCCATGCCGCCATCCGCTGCGCACTGACAAGGTCGGTCACATCGTCGAATACGACCACATGCCCCTCGTCGCCATTCGCCTCGGCGCGGCGCACGGCCATGCGCACCAGCAGGTTTTCCAACCGTCCGGCACGCGACAGGCGCAGCTCTTCCTGCGCCGCCGGCTGTCCGCTTTCCTGCAGGCGTTCGAGCAGCGGGGCAAACTCCGGCACCGCCTCGGCCAGATGGCGCCCCTCGACCCCGTCCGGAAGCTCCAGCAGGCGCAACGCCGAGGGGTTTGCGAATTCGATCCCGCCCGCGGCATCAAGCCCGATCACCCCCGCCGTCACCGATGACAGGACGGAATCGAACAGGCGCCGCCGTTCCTCGATCTGGCGGGTATTGTCCAGCAGCGTGGCGCGTTGATGACGGAGTTGTCTGGTCATCTCATTGAAGGCGCGACCCAAGGTGGCGATCTCGTCATCGCTTTTTTCCTCGGGCACCTGCTGGTTCAGGTCGCCATCGCCCACACGTTCGGCCGCCGCCGCAAGACGCCCCACGGGCCGCGCCAGCCGTTCCGCCAGCCATAGCCCCGCCCAGATCGAGGCGAGGATCAGGATGACCGCGAAACCAAGGTAGAGAAGCGCGAATTCGAACATCAGCCGCCCGCGCTCCCGCTCCAGCTGCTGATAAAGCCGGGCGGATTCCTGCGTGTCGTCCAAGAGGCTCAGGATCGAGGCATCGACGGTGCGCGAGACATAGAGGTAGCGATCCACAAACTCCGGCAGCCGCGCCAGTGCCCGGAACTCGGATGCGGTCCAGTCCTCGATGATGACGATCTCGCCCGCATCGGCGCGCGCGATCTCGGCCGCCGTCGGCTCCTCGAAATCAAAGAGATAGGACCGTTCGCCCCGGGCGCGGATCTCGCCCGCCCCGTCGATCACGAAGGCTTCGCGCAGGCCCCGCTGGATCTGCGCCTGACCTTGGGTCAGCAACTGGCGCAAATCGCCATCGGACATGAAGTAGCTCGCGCGCCGCGCCGATACCAGGTAGCCGGCAAGCGCCTGCGTGTCCTGCGTCAGGTCGCGACGGTGTTCGCCCTCATAGGCTTCGGCCGCGGCGAGCGATGCGCCGACCACCTGTCGCACGCGGTCCGAAAACCATCCCTCAAGCCCGATATTGATCGTGAAGACCGCAAAGACGGCGACAAGAACCGTGGGAACCAGCGCGACGCTGGCAAAGATCCCGGTCAGCCGCAGGTGGAGCCGCGAGCCGGCAGATCTGCGGCGCCGGTCGGCGATCATCCGGGCCACCCGCGACAGCACCAGCGTCGCGACCAGCAGGATATAGACCAGATCCGCAAGGACGATCAGCCGCAATGCCATCGAGGAAGTGCCGCGCCCGAACGGTCCAAAGGCATAGAGCGTGGCGGCCACCAGAACCGGCGCCAGCAGCACAAGGCCCAGCGTGAGGCCGTTCTGAACCCTTCGCATCCGACGCAAGCGGTCGATCTGCTGCCAGGTCAATATGCGTCCGGCCCGTTGCACCGGCCCTGCCCTCAGTTATGGGTCGCTGCCATGCGACCTTCCGCTTGTCGTGGCACCGAACTGCCACGCCTGTGTTGCGGTTTTACATCAACTTCCGGCGCCGTGTCACGCGAATATCCAGATCCGTGATCTTCTTGCGCAAAGTATTGCGATTGATCCCCAGGAGATCGGCGCATTTCGCCTGATTACCGGCGGTCGCGTCCAGCGCGATCTCGATCAGCGGCAACTCGACCTCGCGCAGGATGCGGGTGTAGAGCCCCGGCGGCGGAAGCTGTCCGCCATGCAGGTCGAAATACCGCTTGAGATGTCGTGCGACCGAGGTCGAGAGTTTCTCGCCATCGCCATCGCCGCGCAGCGGTTCCATCGCGGGCTGGTTGCCAAGGACGGCCTCGACCTCGGCCCGCGTGATTTCCTCTTCCGGGCTGGTGACGACAAGGCGGCGGATGGTGTTTTCCAACTGCCGCACGTTGCCCGGCCAGCTATAGGCCCGGATCAGGTCCATGGCCGCCGGCGCGAAACGGCGCAGGGTGCCGGTTTCCCGCTCGGCCCGGGCAAGGAAGTGGTCCGCCAGAAGCGGAATGTCATCGACCCTTTCGCGCAGGCTCGGGACCGCGATAGCCACCCCACCCAGCCGGTAGAACAGATCCTGCCGGAACTGCCCCGCCTCCATCCGGCGCATCAGATCTGCCTGCGAGGTCGCCATGATGCGGGGCGCGTTGTCGCCCATCGTGTCCAGCATCCGCACGATCCGGGCCTGCGCGTCCTCGTCGTAATCGGCGACCTCGTCGAACACGAGACTGCCGCCCTTGGCCCGGCCGAGCAATAGCGACGGACCATCCGCGCCCGCCAGATCCGCCGCCGAGGCGACCACGAAAGGCAGGCTGCGCCGGTCGGAAAAATCGTGGATCGCGCGCGCGATGAGCGATTTCCCGGTGCCGCTTTCGCCCGTCACCAGAACCGGAATATCCGTGTTCATCACCCGGGCGACCAGCCGGTAAAGCGCCTGCATCGAGGCCGTACGCCCAACCAGCGGCAGATCGTCCTCGCTTTCGCGCACCTCGGCCTTGCGCGGCGCGGTACGGCGCTTGGTTTCCAGCGCACGGGCCGCACGTTTCATCAGATCGGGCAGGTCGAAGGGCTTCGGCAGATAGTCATAGGCCTCTGCCTCGGCCGCCTGGATCGCCGTCATGATCGTGTTCTGCGCCGAGATGACGATCACCGGCAATCCGGGCCGGGCCTCACCGATCTTCGGCAGCATCTCGAGCCCGTTTCCGTCCGGCATGATCACATCGGAAATGACCAGATCGCCCTTGCCCTCTTCAACCCACCGCATGAGCGTCATGAGGCTCGATGTCGCGTGCACCTTGCACCCCGCCCGGGTCAGCGCCTGGGTCAGCACCGTGCGAATGGTGCGGTCGTCATCGGCGACAAGTACCGTGCCGTCCATCAGTCAGACTCCTTTTCTTTGGGCACCATGGGCAGCGAGAGCCGGAAGACGGTGCGCCCGGGCACCGAATCCACCGCGATCCAGCCGTCGTGGTCGGAAATGATCTTGGACACCAGCGCGAGGCCAAGCCCCGTGCCGTTTTCGCGTCCCGAGACGAAGGGCTCGAATATGTCGCCGGCGATCTCGGGCGGGATGCCGGGGCCGTCATCGATGATCTCGACGGTCAGCGGCAGGGGGCGACCGCCCTTGCCGTCCTTCTGGCGCAGGCGCAGCGACAGGTCGTAAAAGGTGCGCAGGCGGATCGTGCCCCCCTCTGGCCCCGCGGCCTCGGACGCGTTCTTGAGCAGGTTCAGGAACACCTGCAACAACTGGTCCGGATCGGCCCAGGTGGGCGGCAGCGACGGGTCGTAATCCTCGACCACCTGCATCCGGGCGGCAAAGCCCATCCGCGCCGATTTGCGGGCGCGGTCAAGCACGTCATGGATGTTGACCGCGCGGCAATCCGGTGGCCGCAGGTTGCCGAACTGTTCCACCTGCTCCAGCAGCTTCACGATCCGGCGCGTTTCCTCGACGATCAGGTCGGTGAGTTCCCGGTCGCCGTTCGACAGCCCCATCGACAACAACTGCGCCGCGCCGGAAATGCCCGCCAGGGGGTTCTTGATCTCATGCGCCAGCATCTCGGCCATGCCGATCGCGGATTTCGCCGCCGACTTGACCGAGGAGGCCCGGCCGAGCCGCCCTGCGATTTCCCGGGGCGTAATGAGCAAGAGCACATGTTCGGGCGCGTCCGCAATCGGGGCGATCTGCATGTTGCAATGGACCGGCGGCTTGTCCCCCGTCCCCACGTCCACGTCATTCACGAACAGCGCCGACTGGTTGATGCGCACGCGTCCCAGTGCCTCTTCCATCGGGGCATCGACGGCGATCCGGTCCAGCACCTTCTGCCCCGCCAGCGCCTTGCTGGAGGTATTCATGAAGAGTTCGGCCGCAGGGTTGATCTCGATCACGCAATCCCGCCCGTCGATCAGGAAGGCCGGGATCGGCAGCGAGGTCCAGATCACGCCGGTCACGGGTGCGCCATTCATGCTGCCTGCCTTTCGTCGAAGGCCATCGGCAGACGGCGCAGCACCTGCGCGGGGGCCGATAGGGTCAGCAGTTCATGGCGCAGCGCGTCCGGCGCATCGGCCGCGGCAGCGTACCATCCCAGATGCTTGCGCGCCGTGCGCAGGCCCAGTTCCGGACCGTAGAAATCAAGCATCGCCTCGTAGTGCTCGGCCACCAGATCGGCGAGCGCCGCGCCCTGCGGCACAGTTGGGCGCGGCGTCCCCCAGATATCGGCTGCGACCTCGGCCAGCAGCCACGGACGCCCCTGCGCGCCGCGCCCGATCATCACGCCATCAGCGCCCGATCTTTCCAGCGCGCAGCGCGCCGTGGCGCTGTCCACGATGTCGCCATTGGCGATCACGGGCACCGACACGGCCTCTTTCACCGCACGGATCGCTGCCCAGTCCGCGCTCCCCTTGTAGAACTGGCAGCGGGTCCGGCCGTGGATCGTCACCATCCGCACCCCCGCCCCCTGCGCCCTGCGGGCAAGGTCCGGCGCGTTCATCAGCGCATCGTCCCAACCCAGGCGGGTCTTGAGCGTGACGGGAACCGAAACCGCGCCCACGACCGCCTCGATCAGCCGCAGGGCGTGGTCCAGATCGCGCATCAGGGCCGAGCCTGAATAGCCGTTCACGACCTTCTTGGCCGGGCAGCCCATGTTGATGTCGATGATCCGGGCGCCTTCGGCCTCAGACATGCGCGCGGCCTCGGCCATCCAGTGGGTTTCGCGGCCGGCAAGCTGCACGGCAGTATTGGCCTCGCCAAGGCCCAGCTCCATCCGCGCGCGCGCCTTGGCCGATGGGCGCGCCGTCACAAGCTCCTGGCTTGCGACCATTTCGGAAACCACCAGTCCCGCCCCGAAACGGGACACGATCCTGCGGAAAGGCAGATCGGTAATGCCCGCCAGCGGCGCCAGAAAAACGGGCGGCGTCAGCGCGATATCTGCCATCTTAACGGTCAACTGCTCATTCCTTGTGCGCTTGCTTACGGTTCGTAAGCTCTCACGTATGCGATGGCAATTCAGCCGGGCAAAACCGAGGCCACGAAACATCATTCGCTTAAACTTTGTGCGACAAAGGTGCCGACGCGGCAGGATTGTCACCAGTCCGGGTATCTTTTAGACAATCCTGCAGCTAAGGAACAGCGCCATGACATGGACAGCGATCATCGTCGCCGCAGGCCGCGGCACAAGGGCGGGCGGAGAGATTCCCAAACAATGGCAACAGCTTGGTGAGATGCCTGTGCTGGCGCATACTATCCGCGCCGTAAGGGCCGCCAACCCGTCCGGCATTGTTCTGGTGGTCCACCCCGATGACATCCCCCGTGCAAGGGCGCTGGCCGAAGACCTGCATGTCGATCTGAGGCTGGTCGAAGGGGGGGCGAGCCGGACCGAGTCTGTCCGCAACGCGTTGGAGGCGCTCTCGGACGCGCCGCCGCGACAGGTGCTGATCCATGACGGCGCGCGCCCGGGCGTGACTGTCGCGCTGGTCGAACGGGTGCTCGCGGCATTGGAGCAATCGCCGGCGGCTGCCCCTGCGCTTGCCGTGACGGATGCACTCTGGCGTGGCGAGGGCGGGCGGGTCACAGGCACGCAGGATCGCGAAGGGCTCTGGCGGGCACAGACACCGCAGGGCTTCGACTTTGCGGCAATCCTCGCCGCCCATCGCGCATATCGCGGCGATGCCGCGGATGATGTGGCGGTTGCCCGTGCGGCGGGGCTTGACGTGGCCATCGTCCAAGGCGACGAAGATAATCTGAAGATCACGCTGCCGGGCGACTTTGCCCGCGCCGCCAGGCTGCTGCCGGAAAGGGCAATGTCTATGGATATCCGGCTGGGCAACGGGTTCGATGTTCATCGCTTTGGGCCCGGCGATCATGTCTGGCTCTGCGGCGTCAAGGTACCGCATGGGCGGGGGCTTCAGGGACATTCGGACGCGGATGTGGGGATGCATGCGCTGACCGACGCGATCTATGGCGCGCTGGCCGAGGGCGATATCGGACGACATTTCCCGCCCAGCGATCCGCAGTGGAAGGGCGCCGAAAGCCATATTTTCCTGTCCCATGCTGCAACACTTGCCAGAAGCCGGGGGTTCCGGATCGGCAACGCCGACGTGACACTGATCTGCGAGCGGCCCAAGATCACGCCCCATGCCGAGGCGATGCGCACCACGCTTTCGACCATTCTTTCGGTGGGGACCGACCGCATCAGCGTCAAGGCCACGACGAGCGAACAACTCGGCTTTACCGGTCGGGAAGAGGGGATTGCCGCCATCGCGACCGTAACGCTGGTATCCGCATGACGAGGGTGATCGCGTCGTTCCTCTATGTCGGCTATCTGCGCCCGGGTCCCGGGACGTGGGGGTCGCTTGCCGCCCTGCCCTTTGGGTACCTGATCCATGTCGCGGGGGGCTTTCCGCTGCTGGTTCTGGCGACCGTCGTGGTGTTCGGGCTGGGCTGGTGGGCGGTCGGTGTGGAAACTGCCGGCAAGGACGACCATGACCCTTCCTGGATCGTGGTGGATGAGGTCGCGGGCCAATGGGTCGCGCTCTGGCCGCTGTCCTTCGGGATGTGGTACATGGCGCAGGACCCGTGGGTCTTTCCCTGGCCGGGCTGGGTTGGGGCGTTTTTGATGTTCCGCCTCTTCGACATCTGGAAACCCGGCCCGGTGGGCTGGGCGGACCGGCAAAGCGGGCCGATGGGCGTCATGCTGGACGACGTGATCGCCGGCGTTCTGGCCGCACTGGTGGTGATGGCCGCCGCTGCGGTCGCGCACGGAGTGCTGATGGCATGACGGCGACCCGGCTGATCGACGCCGCGCGGGCGAACGGCGTCCGCATCGTGACCGCCGAAAGCTGCACCGGTGGCCTTGTGGCAGGCGCGCTGACCGAAATCGCAGGCGCGTCGGATGTGTTCGAATGTGGCTTTGTCACCTATTCCAACGCGGCCAAGGTCAATATGCTCGGCGTGGCCGGGGCGACGCTCGACGCCCATGGCGCCGTTTCGGAACAGGTCGCACGCGAAATGGCCCTGGGTGCCCTTGCCCGTTCCGGCGCGGACCTGGCTGTGGCGGTCACGGGCATCGCCGGTCCCGGCGGGTCGGAGCACAAACCAGAGGGACGCGTCTGCTTTGGCATCGCCACCCGCGGCAGTTCAACCGTGACACAGACCGTGGAATTCGGGCCGCTCGGCCGGTCGCGGGTGCGCGCCGAATCCGTCGAACATGCGCTGAGGCTTTTGGTCGCGGCGCTTACTTGACGGCAGGTCACCGCAAAGGCGGACGAACGCCGTAGAGCTCGACCGCGCGCCGCTCAAACGCCCGCACGATCCGCTGCATGGCGTCGTTGAAGACCACCCCGATGATCCCCTGCAGGATCGCGTTGCGGAACTCGAAATCCACAAAGAACTCGACCTCGCACCCGCCGTCCAGATCATTGAACTGCCAGTAGCTTTTGAGATAGCGGAACGGCCCGTCCAGATATTCCGTGTCGATCCGGCGCCGATCGGGCCAGAGCGTCACCCGGCTGCCGAACCTTTCGCGGAATACCTTGAACGAGATCACCAGATCGGCCTCCATCACCTCTCCGCCCTCGATCGGGGTGCGGGAACGGATGCGCGCGGCAGAGTTCCACGGAAGAAACTTCGGATAGCTGCCGACATCGGCCACGAGGTCATACATCTCTTGCGGCGTATAGGGCAGCTTGCGCTTTTCTGTGTGGGTCGGCATGAGGCCCCCGGGACTGTTCAATGTGGCTTGCGTTCTCTTATGATGCGGCTGCGAAATCAAGGGGCGGACATGCCGACAAGACCTTATGTGATTGACCAGATGATCTCGGCAAAGGCGATTGCCGCGCGGGTAGAGCAACTGGCGGCCGAGATTACGGAGCATTTCCGGGGGACCGACAAGCTTGTGGTGGTGGGGCTTCTGCGTGGGTCCTTCGTCTTTATCGCCGATCTGGTGCGGGAAATCGACCTGCCGGTCGAAGTCGATTTCCTTGAGGCATCAAGCTATGGCGACGCGATGAGTTCCAGCCGCGAGGTCAAGATCCTCAAGGATCTGCGCGGCGAAATCGCGGGGCGCGACGTTCTGGTCGTCGAGGATATCGTCGATACCGGCTTTACGCTGAAACATGTGGTCTCGCTGCTGCAAACGCGCGAGCCGAAGCGGCTGGAGGTGTGCGTGCTGCTCGACAAGCCGTCGCGGCGAGAGGTCGATATCGCCGCCACCTGGACAGGCTTTACGATCCCCGATGAATTCGTGGTGGGCTATGGCATCGACTATGCGCAGCGCAACCGCAACCTGCCCTATATCGGCAAGGTGAGATTTCCGGAATGAACCTGATCTGGCTTCTCCGGATGGCGAGATGGGCGCGCAGGCCGCCCTCGGCCGCACGGGTCAAGCTGGTTCTGGGAATCATCGCGGTCTGCCTCATCCTGGCCGGGATCGAGCTTTTCGGCCTCTGGCCCGACTGGGCGACGATGGAGCCCGTCCGGGGCCGCGCCCCGCGTTTCTGAACGCCCCGTTTCTGCGCGCCGCGTTTCTGAGCGGTCACCGCGCAAGGGCGGCGGGTCAGCGCCGCCCGGCCCAAGCTGCCGTTTGCCCTTGGCCCGGTCGCGTGTTAGCGTTTCCGCGAATGGCAATGCATCATCACGGCAGGAGGCCCGGCATGAAGCGATTGAACTTCCTTCTCTTTGGCACGGCAATCGCGGCGACGCTGGCCTTGGGTGGCCTCGCCTCGGCCCAGTCGCAGCAAGAGGCGGTCGCGACCCGTCAGGCGCAGTTCAAGCTGTTTCAGGAACAGCTCGCGACGCTCGGGAACATGGCGCGGGGCACGACACCCTATGACGCCGCGACGGCAAGCGCGGCCGCGGCGGCCCTGTCGGAGGCCGCGGCCCGCGATCAGGACGGGCTCTGGCCCGAAGGGACGGACAGCGCCTCGATCAGCGGCACACGGGCACTGCCGGTCATCTGGGACAATTACGAGGATTTCCTGAGCCGGTTCGAAACGCTCCGCACCGCCGCGACGCAGATGGAGACGGCGGCGGGGACCGATCTCGCCTCGCTCCAGGGCGCGATGGGCGGGCTGTCCGGGGCTTGTGGCGCCTGCCACCGCGACTACCGGGCGCCGGAGTAAGGCGTGGATTTCAAACGCAGCAGACAGCGCCGCTTTGGGTTGCGGCGGCTTCTGACAGGACTGGTCGCGCTGCTCCTGCTCGTGGGGGCGGCGATACTCTGGCTGACGCAACCGGACACCCTGCCGCCGGACAGGTTCGCAGGGCTGGAAGGCGATGCCGCGCGCGGTGAAAACGTGTTCTGGGCGGCCGGCTGCGCCTCTTGCCATTCCGCCGAGGGCGCGGAAGGCGATGACAGGCTTGTCCTGACCGGTGGCCGCCGCTTTGCCAGCGAATTCGGCACCTTCGTCGCGCCCAATATCTCTTCCGATCCGACCTACGGGATCGGGAACTGGTCGCTTGAGGCTTTTGGCAATGCCGTGATGCGGGGCGTGTCGCCGGACGGGGCGCATTACTACCCGGCCTTCCCCTATACCGCCTATGCGCGGATGGAGCCGCAGGACCTTGTGGATCTTTACGCCTTCATGGGCACGCTTCCCCCTGCGGACCGCCCGACCGAACCGCATGAACTCGCCTTTCCGTTCAACGTCCGCACCGCCGCCGGGTTGTGGAAGACGTTGTTCTTCGAGGCGGAGGGCTGGGCGGTCGAGGGCGATCTGACCCCGTCAGAAACCCGCGGGCGCTATATCGCCGAGGCGCTCGCCCATTGCGGGGAATGTCATACGCCACGGAACGCGCTGGGGGCGCTGGAAACGTCGCGCTGGTTTGCGGGCGCGCCCAACCCCGCGGGCGAGGGCCGCATCCCCAATATCAGCCCGGCCCTTCTGCATTGGAGCCGCGAAGATCTGGTGGCCTATTTCACCTATGGCTTCACCCCCGACTTCGACAGCGCCGGGGGCAGCATGGCAGAGGTGGTCCAAAACCTCGCGCAACTGCCCGAAGCCGACCGTGAGGCGCTGGCCGACTATCTGCTGCGGGTCGCGCCGGTGCAGTGACCGCAGGCCTGATTGTCAGGCCTGCCCCAGCTTTGCCAGACGCGCCGCGCGCAGCTGCGCGAAATCGTCGCCGGCATGATAGCTCGACCTTGTAAGGGGCGTGGCAGAAACCATCAGGAAGCCCTTGCCATAGGCCGCCTTTTCATAGGCCTTGAATTCGTCGGGCGTCACGAAACGGTCCACGCGGTGGTGGCGCGGCGTTGGCTGAAGATACTGGCCGATGGTCAGGAAATCGACATCGGCGGCCCGCATGTCGTCCATCACCTGAAGCACGCCCTGACGATCTTCGCCAAGGCCGACCATGATGCCCGACTTGGTGAACATCGACGGATCGAGTTCCTTGACCCGCTGCAGCAGCCGGAGGGAGTGGAAATACCGCGCGCCCGGCCGCACCTCGGGGTAAAGGCCCGGCACGGTTTCAAGGTTGTGGTTGAACACGTCCGGCCGCGCGGCCACAACCGTTTCAAGAACCGACGGATCGCATTTCAGGAAATCCGGTGTCAGAACCTCAATGGTGGTCGCGGGCGAACGATGCCGGATCGCGCGGATCGTCTGGGCGAAATGATCGGCCCCGCCATCGTCCAGATCGTCCCGGTCGACCGAGGTCACGACCACATGGTTCAGGCCCAGCTTGGCCACCGCATGGGCGACGCGGCCCGGCTCGAATGCGTCGAGCGTCTGGGGTTTGCCGGTGGCGACATTGCAAAAGGTGCAGCCCCGGGTGCAGATTTCCCCCATGATCATCATGGTGGCGTGGCCCTGGCTCCAGCATTCGCCGACATTGGGACAACCGGCCTCTTCGCAGACCGTGACCAGACGGTTTTCCCGCATGATGTCGCGCGTCTGCTTGTAGCCCGCCGACGTGGGCGCCTTGACCCGGATCCAGTCGGGCTTCTTGGGCTGTTCATTGACCGGGCGGCGCGCTTTTTCGGGATGGCGCTGGTCGGGTATCTTCAGGTCGCGCAACGGACTTCCCCCGTGATCGTCGTTCCCGTCAACATAGGCGCTTTGCCAAGGCTCGGCAATCGGATCAGGTGGCAGGCGGACATACCCGCCGTGCATGATCCAGCAGCCCCGCCGCCGCGCCCGAGATGAGCTCGGCCAGCGCAGCGAACCAACCGTCATCCGTTGTCTTGGCCCGTCGCACAAGGGCGATGTCGCGCGCCGGTTCCGGCGCCGCAAAGCGCAGGACACGCATGTCGGGGGCGGCGGCCTCTTCGGACCGCAGGGCAATCTCGGGCAGGAAGGTCAGGCCGAACCCCTGCGCCACCAGACCACAGAGCGTAGAGAGCGAGGACGCGCCGAGGTCGATCCGCGTTTGCCGGCGGTCGATGGCGCAAACCTCCAGCGCCTGATCGGCGAGGCAATGCCCTTCGTCCAGCAGCAACAACTGCTCGGGATCGAGCGCGACGGGCCGCAGATGCTCGGACACCTGCGCAAGGCCGCGAAGCCCTGTGGCAGACCCGGCAAGCAGAAACCGATCGGTAAAGAGAGGCAGGATCGCACGATCCGGTGCCGGGGTGGGACGCGCGATCACCACCGCATCGAGCTGCCCCGCGTCCAGCGCGGCCAGCAATTGCGCGGTCTGTGCCTCTCTCACGCGCAGGTCGCGCGTGATGCCCGAGTCGCGCAGGGCGCCAAGGACAGGTGGCAGAAGATAGGGCGCCACGGTCGGAATCACCCCAAGGTTCAGCCTGCCCAAGAGCCCTTGACGTCGCGCCGCTGCCTCAAGCTCTTCGGTCTCGGACAGGATGCGGCGGGCGCGGGCCAGAACCTCCCGGCCCACGCGGGTTAGGCGGATATCACGCGGACGGCGTTCGACCAAAGGCGCATTCAGCGCCTGTTCCAGTTCGCGAATCTGCATCGAGAGCGCCGGCTGCGTCACATGCACCCGCGCGGCCGCCCGTCCAAAGTTCCCTTCTTCGGCAAGTGCGATGAAATAGGCGAGTTGTTTGAGCGTCACCCTCATAAGGCCAACTTATCATCATGAGAAGAAAATACGATTTATAATTATTCAAAGAAGCCGGCATAGTCACCCGGGAATCGACATGAAGAAGCCAGGAGGGTTCACGTGACCACGCGACTGACAACCACGGGCGGCGCGCCGATCGCCGACAACCAGAACACCCTGACCGCAGGTCCGCGCGGCCCGGTCCTGCTGGAAGACTACCAGCTGATCGAGAAACTGGCCCATCAGAACCGCGAGCGTATCCCCGAGCGTGTGGTCCATGCCAAGGGTTGGGGCGCCTACGGGACATTCACGGTCACCAATGACATCACCCGCTATACCCGCGCGAGCATCTTTGCCGACGTCGGCAAGAAGACCGAGCTTCTGGCGCGGTTTTCGACGGTCGCCGGTGAACTCGGCGCCGCCGACCATGAACGCGACGTGCGCGGCTTTGCGGTGAAGTTCTACACCGACGAGGGCAACTGGGACGTCGTGGGCAACAACACCCCGATCTTTTTCGTGCGCGATCCGTACAAGTTCCCGGACTTCATCCACACGCAAAAGCGTCATCCGAAATCGAACCTGCGTTCGGCCACCGCGATGTGGGATTTCTGGAGCCTGAGCCCCGAGGCGCTGCATCAGGTCACGATCCTGATGTCCGATCGCGGCCTTCCCCGGACACCGATGCAGATGAACGGCTATGGCAGCCACACCTATTCGTTCTGGAACAAGGACGGCGAGCGGTTCTGGGTCAAGTTCCACTTCAAGACCATGCAGGGCCATTCCCACTACACCAACCGTGAGGGCGAAGCCGTGATCGGCCGCACCCGCGAGGGCTATCAGGAGGCGCTGTTCGGCACGATCGAGAACGGCGACTTCCCGAAATGGAAGCTCTGCGTGCAGGTCATGCCTGAACTTGATGCGGAACAGACGCCCTACAACCCGTTCGACCTGACCAAGATCTGGCCCCACAGCGACTATCCGCTGATCGAGGTCGGCATCATGGAGCTGAACCGGAACCCCGAAAACTACTTCGCCGAGATCGAACAGGCGGCCTTCAGCCCCTCTAACAAGGTGCCGGGCATCGGCTATTCGCCCGACAAGATGCTTCAGGCCCGGGTCTTCAGCTATGCCGATGCGCATCGCTATCGCCTTGGCACGCATTACGAGGCCCTGCCGGTCAACGCACCGCGCTGCCCCGTCCACCATTACCACAAGGACGGGCAGATGAACTTCTTCGGGCAGCGCACCGGGCATCTGGACGCCTATTACGAGCCGAACTCGATCCCCGCCTCCGCCAAGGAAGATCCGAGCACGGCAGAACCGCCGCTGCGGATTTCGGGCGATGCCGCGCGCTATAACCACCGCGAAGGCAATGACGACTACAGCCAGGCGCGGGCGCTGCATGACCGGGTGATGAACGATGACGAGCGTCAGCGTCTCTATGGCAACATTGCCGAGGCGATGCAGGGCATCCCGGAAGAGATCGCCGAACGTGCCCTTGGCCATTTCGCGCTGATCAGCCCGGCCTATGCCGACGGCATCCGCGCCGCGCGCGCGGCCCTCGGCGCGGGCCTGCAGGCGGCCGAGTAACCGCCAAGGTTTGACCAGAAAGCCCCGGCAATATGCCGGGGCTTTTTTTATGCGCGATGTAGAGACGGGAGCGGACAACGCGTCAGGCTGGCGATCTCGCCGAACTGGCTGTAGGAACAAACGGACGGGTTGCAGGAGGTGGACACATGACGCGCGACGAAACCACAGAGGCCTACCGGGCCTACATTGCCTGCCTGAACCGTCAGGACTGGGCGACGCTGCATCAGCATGTTGCCGACGGGGTGCGATACAACGGCAGCGTCATCGGCCTGCAGGGCTACAAGGACATGCTCGTCGAAGATTTCCGCGCGATCCCCGATCTTTCCTTCAATATCGCAACCCTGATCTGCGATCCTCCGATGATCGCGAGCCGACTGATTTTCGACTGCACCCCTGTAGGCGAGCTCTTCGGGCTGCCGGTGAACGGGGCGCGGGTGCGGTTCCAGGAGAATGTCTTTTACGAGTACCAGGACGGCAAGATCGTCTCGGTCTGGTCCGTGATCGACAAGTCGGCCGTGGCGGCACAAACCCGGGGCGTGACCTAAGCGACCTGATTTGCGACAGCGGCAGGAACAGTCTCACGGAACCAGCCTGCGCACATGGAAAAACCGGCTGCGGGATACGCAAGCCGGCCTTCCGGGATGATTGCTGGCCTCAGCTGTCCATCTTGAGCGCGTTGATGAAGGCCTGCTGCGGGATTTCGACCTTGCCGAACTGCCGCATCTTCTTTTTCCCGGCCTTCTGCTTTTCCAGGAGCTTCTTCTTTCGGGTGACGTCGCCACCGTAACACTTGGCCGTCACGTCCTTGCGCAATGCCGCGATGGTTTCGCGCGCGATGACGCGTCCACCGATGGCGGCCTGAATGGGGATCTTGAACATGTGACGGGGGATAAGCTCTTTCAGCTTTTCGCACATCGCCCGGCCCCGCATCTCGGCGCGGTCGCGATGCACCATCATAGACAGGGCATCGACCGGCTCGTCGTTCACCAGAACCTGCATCTTGACCAGATAATCCTGCTGATAGCCGATCATCTGATAGTCAAAGCTGGCATAGCCCTTGGTCACCGACTTCAGCCGGTCATAGAAGTCAAAGACCACCTCGTTCAGCGGCAGGTCATAGACGACCATCGCGCGCGATCCGGCATAGCTCAGGTCGAGCTGGACGCCCCGGCGATCCTGACAAAGCTTGAGCACATCGCCCAGATAGTCGTCCGGCACCATGATCGTGGCCTTGATGCGCGGCTCTTCGATATGGTCCACATGGGTCAGGTCGGGCATGTCGGCGGGATTGTGCAGGTCAATGACCGACCCGTCGCGCATATGGACGTGATAGACCACCGACGGCGCCGTCGTGATCAGGTCGATGTCATATTCGCGTTCAAGACGGTCGCGGATAACCTCCAGATGCAGCAGACCCAGGAAGCCGCAGCGGAAGCCGAAACCAAGCGCGGCCGAGGTCTCCATCTCGTAGCTGAAGCTCGCATCGTTCAGGGCGAGCTTTTCGATGGCGTCGCGCAGATCCTCGAAATCGGCGGCATCGACCGGGAAAAGCCCGCAGAAGACCACCGGCTGCGCCGGTTTGAAGCCAGGCAGCGGTTTGTCCGTGCCCTTTTTCTCGGTCGTGATGGTATCGCCGACGCGGGTGTCGCGCACCTGCTTGATCGACGCGGTAAAGATCCCGATCTCACCCGGCCCGAGTTCAGGGATGTCCACCATCTGGGGCTTGAGAACCGAAAGCTTGTCGATGCCGTAGACTGCGCCCGTCTGCATCATCTTGATGCGGTCGCCCTTGCGGATCACCCCGTCCATCACACGGATCAGGACGACGACGCCCAGATAGGCGTCATACCAGCTGTCGACCAGCATCGCCTTGAGCGGCGCGTTCCGGTCCCCCTTGGGGGGCGGCAGACGGTGGACGATGGCCTCCAGCACCTCGGGGATACCGAGCCCGGACTTGGCGGAAATCGGAATCGCCTGGCTTGCGTCGATGCCGATCACATCCTCGATCTGCGCCTTCACGCGATCGGGTTCGGCCGCGGGCAAGTCGATCTTGTTCAGGACGGGGACGATTTCGTGATCCGCGTCGATCGCCTGATAGACGTTGGCGAGCGTCTGCGCCTCGACCCCTTGCGATGCATCGACGACCAGAAGCGACCCCTCGACCGCGCGCATCGAGCGGCTGACCTCGTAGGCAAAGTCGACATGGCCAGGCGTGTCGATCAGGTTCAGGATATAGGTCTGGCCGTCCTTCGCCGGATATTCGATCCGTACCGTGTTGGCCTTGATCGTGATGCCACGCTCACGCTCGATGTCCATGCTGTCGAGCAGCTGGTCCTTCATCTCCCGCGCGGCGACGGTGCCGGTCATCTGGATCAGCCGGTCGGCAAGCGTGGATTTGCCGTGGTCGATATGCGCCACGATGGAGAAATTGCGGATCTTGTCGAGCTCGGTCATGGGCCGGGATATGCGCTGGAACCCGTGCACGGTCAATGGAAATTAAGGCGATGCGCCAGCGGACGCGACGATTCGCGCGGCCGATGATGCGGCCCCGGGCGGCTACAGCTTTCTGTAGCCACGGCCGCGCGCGGTGGCAGATGTAGCGTTTCACGGAAATTGCGGCCAGATTGATGATTTTGCGTCAATTTGCTATAGGTGGTGCCAGAGGCAATCCCATGGATCGGGTGACAGGGGGCAAACCTCTGCGCCCCATGAACGAGGCAGTGCATGAAGAACCTAGCTCTTGCGGCGCTCATCGCCGCGGTTTGCCTACCGCTCGTCCCCACAATGGCATCCGCAGGTCCGATAGAATCGGCGTGCCTCCAGTCCGGGCGGCAGGCCGCCACGCGGCAGCTGTGCCGGTGCATCCAGCAGGCGGCGAACGCGACCCTGACCCGGGGCGATCAGCGGCAGGCGGCCCAGTTCTTCCGTGACCCGCACAAGTCTCAGGAAATCCGCACATCCCGCACGACGCGCGACAGCGAGTTCTGGGCGCGCTACAACCGCTTCAGCCAGACCGCCGAAGCTTACTGCACGCAATGATCCGCCGCGGGGCCGGTGGGGGGATTTTCCTGCTCACCGGGGCTGGCGTTTCCGCCGAAAGCGGCCTCGGAACATTCCGGGACAAGTCGGGGCTCTGGACCCGCTATGACCTGACCGAGGTTGCCACTCCCGAGGGCTTTGCCCGAAACCCGCAACTGGTGCACGACTTTTATAACGCGCGACGGGAAAACGCACTTGGTGCCGCGCCGAACGCGGCGCATCACGCGCTGGCGCGGCTGGAGGCCGAATGGCCCGGCGATGTCCTGATCGTGACGCAGAATGTCGATGACCTGCATGAGCGCGCCGGCAGCCGGAACGTTCTTCACATGCATGGCAGCCTTACAGGCGCGCTCTGCGCCGATTGCGGGCATCGCTGGCCTGCGCCCGCGCGCATGTCGCCCGCCGACCCCTGCCCCGAATGCAGCCTTGCGCAGACCCGGCCGGATATCGTCTGGTTCGGCGAATACCCCTATCACATGGAAACGATCTGGCAGGCACTGCGCGAGGCCGAGATATTCGTGGCGATCGGCACCAGCGGGACGGTCTTTCCCGCAGCGGCCTTTGTGCAGGACGCCGCGCGCGCCGGGGCCCACACGGTCGAGCTGAACCTCGAACGATCGGCAGGCGCCGGTGACTTTTCCGACGGGCGTTATGGGCCGGCAACCGAGGTGGTGCCGGCCTGGGTCGCAGAGATGCTGGGCTGAGGTTCAGGTCTGATGCCTCAGTGGCTGTGGCTGGTCCCGGACGAGTGTCCCCCCGAATGACCGTGGCCCGCGCCGTGATCATGGGGCGCGGCATCTTCGGCACGGTTCAGGTCCACGGGGATTTCCACCTCCAAATCGCCTGACTGTTCAAAGGTCAGCGTGACATGCACGATGTCACCATCCGACAGCGGCCGCGTCAGCCCGAGGAACATCAGGTGGTCGCCCCCGCGCACCAGGGCGTGCTCTCCGCCCGCGTGGATCGCGATGCCGTCCTCCAGTTCGATCATGCGCATGACGCCTGCATCGTCCTGCTGATGGGTGTGCAGTTCGACCCGCTCTGCCGCGTCGGAACGGACCGCGATCAGGCGGTCGTCGATGGCGCGGTGGTTCTCGATCACCATGAAGGCGGCCGCGGTGGGTGCGGTCGGCATGGTCACGCGGGCATAGGCGTCCCGCACGGCCATCCCGTCATGGGCAAGCACGGCAGGCGCGGTGATGGGCAGGGCAAGCGCGGCCACAGCCGCAAGATGGGCAAGTTTCGGAAACATGGTCGGTCCTTTCGTTGTCTGAGGTTCGGAACGTCAGAGCAGGAAAGGCGGATCGCGGGCGCGCGCGACCTGCGGCGGCTGACCGGCGGCGCCCTGGCCGGCAAGCAGATAGCGGATGGACCCGATGGACCCGTCCGGCAGCGCCGCGGGAGTGTCGGGGCAAAGATCGGCGACTCCAAGAACACAGTCGGGGCAGTGACCCGCCCCCTGCGGCATATGGGCGGGGTCGTGCAGCCGGATCGTCTCGGTCCCGGCGGTGGTGCAGATCGTGATCTGGAGGCCCGCGGCCATCGCCCCGCGCGCCTGACCGGTCGCTGCCGCCCCGAGGAAGAGCGTCAACGCAAGCAGCACGCCAGACAGAATTCGCGACCACGGCATCATGTGCCCGCGATAGCCCAACCGGCGCTTTTCAGAAAGAGGCAAAAGCGCGCAGCCGAGCCCGCCACGGTTCCAGCCGGAAACGCAAAAAGCCCCGCTTGCGCGGGGCCTTACCGCTCACCGGCGGGCGGGGCTCAGGCGGCGGCCTGTGCCTTCTGGATGTCTTTCTTGATCTTCAGCGCCTTGGCCGACAGCTCTTCGTCCTTGGCTTTCGCAAGGAAGGCGTCAAGGCCGCCACGGTGATCGACCGAGCGCAGCGCCGAAGCCGACACCCGCAGTTTGAACGACTGACCCAGCGCGTCCGAGATCAGCGTCACCTCATTGAGGTTCGGCAGAAACCGACGACGGGTCTTGTTGTTGGCGTGGCTGACATTGTTGCCAGTCATCGGCCCTTTTCCACTCAGTTCGCAAACGCGCGACATGGTTCTTATCCTTGTCCTGTACCGTCAAGGGGCGCCGCCGGTGACNCTGTACCGTCAAGGGGCGCCGCCGGTGACGCGCCCGAATTCCATCGGGGCCGTTTAAGGGCAATCCTCTGGGGCGTCAAGCGATTCATCCTGCTCTTCGGCCCGCCCCCGAACACCCTCTTCGATCCGGGCAAGCATCCGGGCCGCCGCCGCAGACGGTGCCAGGTCGCCCGCCGCGACCCGCGCGCCCAGCGAGTCCATCGCCCGCCGCAGGGTATCGTCCCCGGTCAGGCGACGCAGCAGGCCGGCGCGGACCTCTTCCTCGAACCAGCGGCGCGACTGATCCGCCCGCATCGCGTCCAGAACGCCCGTCTTCCGCCGCCACTCCGCCAGTTCCCGGATCGCAGCCCAGGCATCGGGCAGCCCGTCGCCGGATGATGCCGAAACGGTCATGGCCTTTGGGAAATCATCCGGGTCCTGCGGGCGCCGCCGCAGCAAGCGCAGCGCGCCGGCGTAGTCGGCGCAGGTGCGAAGGGCCGCGTCGCGCAGGTCGCCATCCGCCTTGTTCACAAGGATCAGGTCTGCCATCTCCATGATGCCGCGCTTGACGCCCTGCAACTCATCCCCCCCTGCGGGTGCGAGCAGCAGGACGAAGACGTCGCTCATCCCCGCGACCAGCGTCTCAGATTGTCCCACCCCGACGGTCTCGATCAGGACGATGTCAAAGCCCGCAGCCTCGCACAGCGCCACGGCCTCACGCGTGCGGCGGGCGACCCCGCCCAGTTCCGAACCGCTGGGCGACGGGCGGATGAAGGCCTTTGGCGCGCGGCTCAGCCGCTCCATCCGGGTCTTGTCGCCGAGGATCGAGCCGCCCGTCCGCGCCGAGGACGGGTCGACCGCCAGCACCGCAACCCGCAGCCCCTGCCCTACGAGCATCAGGCCGAACGCCTCGATAAAGGTCGACTTGCCCACACCGGGCGTTCCCGACAGGCCGATCCGCAGCGCCCGCCGCCGCCGCCCCAGACGATCAAGCAGGTCCTGCGCCGCAAGGCGATGATCGGCGCGCGCGCTTTCGACCAGCGTGATCGCCCGCGCCAGCGCGCGCCGGTCGCCCGCCGCCACCCCCCGGGCAAGCGCGGCGACATCCATTTCCGGCCTCATGCTGCTGTCTGCATTACGAAACTGTCACCATTGGTGAACCACCGTGGCTTTGATGCCCCGGGCGGGCGTTGTATGTCCAGACCAAAGGGCCAAGGCTGCCCGCCCCTGTCGACAGAGAACCGCCAATGAAATCCTTCCGCCCCCTGATGGCCGCACTGGCCGTTTCGCTGGCCCTTCCGTTGCCTGCCATAGCGCAGGACAGCCGGGTCGCCTTCGATCTTCACTTCATGGGCCTGCGCGCCGGCGCCTTTGCCTTTTCCGCGGCCGAGCGTGATGCCGATTATGCCGTGACCGGGCGCCTGGAAAGCACCGGCCTGGTGGGCGCGATCCGCAAGGTCCGCTATGACGCGCAGGTGACGGGGCGCCGCGCCGCCGACCGCTTCGTCCCCGCCAGCTATCAGGAATCGAGCGACAACGGCCGCCGGCAGGTCGAGTCCCGCATGAACTTTCAGGCCGGTGTTCCCCAGGTCATGAGCTACAGCCCCCCGCGCGAACCCAGCGAACGCGACGTCGACCCGGCGACGCAGGCCGGCACCGTGGATCCGCTGACCGCGCTTTACGCGGTCCTGCGCGACGTGCCGGTGGCCGAGGCCTGCCAGGCGCGGCTTGCGATCTTTGACGGCCGTCGCCGGAGCGAGGTTGCGGTAGGCAATGCGCAGGCGAACGGCAACCGCATCACCTGCAACGGCGAATACCGTCGCGTCGCCGGCTATTCCGAACGCGACATGGCGGAACGCCGGGTCTTCCCCTTCAACATGACCTATGTCGTCGACGGGGATATCGCGCGCGTGACCGAGGTCACCACCGACTCGATCTATGGACGCGCGGTGATGCGCCGGCGATAAGGGCCGGGTGACGACACTTCCGATTGATTCCGTTCTCGACGACCTGATTGCGGCCCTTCTGCGGGAGGGCCGTGCCGTGCTGCAGGCCCCGCCGGGCGCGGGCAAGACGACGCGCGTGCCGCTCGCGCTTTTGCCCCATGTGGACGGGCGCATCGTCATGCTGGAACCCCGACGTCTTGCGGCGCGCGCCGCGGCCGAACGCATGGCGGAAACGCTTGGCGAGCCCGTCGGGGAAACCGTGGGCTACCGTATCCGGGGCGAGGCAAAGGTCGGCCCCCGCACCCGCATCGAGGTCGTGACCGAAGGCATCCTCACACGGCAGATACAGGCCGACCCGACGCTGGAGGGCATCGGCCTTGTCATCTTCGACGAATTTCACGAAAGGTCCCTGAACGCCGATCTCGGGCTTGCCCTGACATGGGAATTGCGGACGGCGCTGCGGCCCGACCTGCTTCTTCTCGTGATGTCCGCGACCCTCGATGCCGGGCCGGTCGCCACGATGCTGGACGACGCGCCGGTCGTCACATCGGCCGGGCGCGCCTTTCCGGTCGAAACGCGCTGGTTGCCCCGCCCCCTGCCCGTGGGGACGCGGTTTGAGCCGGCGATCGCAGAACTCATCCTTCAGGCGCTCTCCGAGACCCCGGGCAGCGTGCTCGCCTTTCTGCCCGGCGAAGGTGAGATCCGCCGGGTGGAGGCGCTGCTCCGCCCGCACCTGCCGGCGGATGTGCATGCCTTCCCGCTCTTTGGGGCGATGGAACAGGGTGCGCAGCGCGCGGCACTTGCCCCGGCGGCCGAGGGGCGAAAGCTGGTTCTGGCGACGGCCATCGCGGAAACCTCGCTGACCATTCCGGATGTCAGGGTGGTGGTCGATGGCGGCCGGGCACGGCGGGCGCGCTTCGATCCCGGATCGGGCATGTCGCGGCTGGTCACGGAACGTGTGACGCGGGCCGAGGCGGAACAGCGTCGCGGGCGCGCCGGACGCGTGGCACCCGGCATCTGCTACCGGCTCTGGACCAGGGGGGAGGAAGGCGCGCTGCTGCCCTTTCCCCCCGCCGAGATCGAGGCGGCTGACCTTTCTGGCCTTGCGCTGGAACTTGCGCTTTGGGGCGGGGACAGCGGTCTGGCCTTCCTGACGCCGCCGCCGGCCCCGGCGCTGGCCGAGGCGCGGGCGCTGCTGGCCGATCTGGGCGCGCTGGATGCGGGCGGGCGGATTACCGATCACGGACGCAGGCTGGCCGCGCTGCCGCTGCATCCCCGGCTGGGGCATATGTTGATGACCGCCGGGCAGGATGCCGCGCCGCTGGCCGCGCTGCTGGCGGACCGCGATCCGCTGCGCGGGGCACCGCCGGACCTCGCGCTGCGGCTGGAGGCCGTGACCGACCCCAAGGGTTTTGCCGCGCGCCGGCCTTTTGACGTGAACCGCGCCACCGTGGACCGTATCCGGCAAGAGGCACGCCGCCTGAAGCGGATGACGGCGGCTGCCGGGCAGTTCGATACGGCCGAGATGGCGGCACTTGCCTATCCCGACCGCGTCGGGCTGCGGCGATCGGGTGACGCGCCCCGCTGGGTGCTTTCGGGCGGCAAGGGCGCTGCGATGGATGCGGGCGATCCGCTTGCCCGCGCGCGGCTGATCGTCGCCACCGATCTTGACGGCGACACGAGAGAGGCACGCATCCGTCAGGCGATCGAGCTGCCGGAGGCCGCCCTGCGCCGCCTCTTTTCCGACCAGATCGCGCGGAACGACCTGTGCGAATGGTCGCGGCGCGACCGCCGGGTGCTCGCGCGGCGGCAGGAACGGTTCGGGGCACTGGTTCTCGATGACCGGATCTGGCGCGACGTGCCGCAAGAGGCCGTAGCGCAGGCAGCGCTGGACGGGGTGCGCGACCTCGGGCTTGCGGCCTGCGGGATGACCGACGCCGCCCGCCGCTTTGCCGCGCGGGTGGAACTGCTCCGCACCCAGGGCGCCGACCTGCCCGAGATGACCGACGCCGGGCTGCTGGACCGGGCCGGGGACTGGCTGCTGCCGCATCTGGGGCGCTGCCGCACAGCCGACGACCTGCGCGGGCTGAACCTGCTGGAGCCCCTGCGCCAGAGCCTGAGCTGGGACCAGTTGCAGATGGTGGACCGGCTGGCCCCGGCGCAGTTCGAGACCCCGCTCGGCCGCCGCGTGCCGATTGACTACGACGGAGAGGCGCCGGGCATCACCGTCCGCCTGCAGGAACTCTTCGGCGTCACCGAACACCCCACGGTCGGGCCGCGCCGCCTGCCCCTGCGGATCACACTGCTGTCGCCGGGCGGCAAGCCCGTGCAGGTGACGATGGACCTGCCGGGCTTCTGGGCAAATTCCTATGCCGACGTGCGCAAGGACATGCGGGGGCGCTACCCCCGCCACCCGTGGCCCGAGGATCCGCGCGTGGCAGAACCCACCGTTCGGGCCAAGCCGCGCGGAACCTGATCAGACGTCGGAATCAGACGCCGAGGCACCAGCGCATGATCGCCTTTTGCGCATGAAGCCGGTTTTCCGCCTCGTCAAAGATGACCGAGTTGGGGCCGTCCATGACGGCGCTCGTCGCCTCATCCTCGCGATGGGCGGGCAGGCAGTGCATGAAGAGCGCATCGGGCTTGGCGAGCGCCATCAGCGCCTCGTTCACCTGATAGCCGCGCAACTGGTTGTGGCGGCGTTCCCGGGTGGACTGGCTGTCATGCATCGACACCCAGGTATCGGTGACCACCAGATCGGCGCCCTCGACCGCCTTCATCGGGTCACGCTCCACCTCCACCCGCACGCCCTGGGCGCGGGCGAGGTCGATGAACTCGGCCTCGGGGTCAAGGGTGGGCGGGCCGGTGAAGGTAAAGTCGAACCCCAGTTGCCCCGCCGCATGGATGAAGGACGCGCAGACGTTGTTGCCATCGCCCGACCAGACCACCTTGCGCCCGGCGATCGGACCGCGATGCTCCTCATAGGTCAGCACATCGGCCATGATCTGGCACGGATGGGTGCGGTTGGTGAGCCCGTTGATGACCGGCACAGTGGCATATTCGGCCATCTCGAGCAGGACGGCCTCCTCGAACGTGCGGATCATGATCATGTCGACATAGCGCGACAGCACCCGCGCCGTGTCGGCGATGGTTTCGCCGTGGCCGAGCTGCATCTCCTTGCCCGAAAGCACCATCGTCTCGCCGCCCATCTGACGGACGCCGACGTCGAACGACACCCGCGTCCGGGTCGAGGGTTTTTCGAAGATCAGCGCGACCATACGCCCCGCCAGCGGCTGATCCGCATCTTTGGTGCCTTTGGGATGGCCGTTGCGCGCCGCCTTCATCGCCGCTGCCTGATCGAGCATCTGGCGAAGGTCGGATTTCGACGTCTTGTGGATATCCAGAAAGTGCTTCATGTCAGGCCGCTGCCTCCACCGCCGATGCGGCACGATCCAGCCGGGCCACCGCCTCGGCAATCTCTTCGTCGCTGATGGTCAGGGCAGGCAGAAGTCGGATGACGTTGTCGGCCGCCGGAACGGTCAGCACCTCGGCGCCATAGCCGGCCTGCACGACATCGGTATTGGTGACCCGGCACTTGAGCCCGAGGATAAGCCCGGTGCCACGCACCTCCTCGAACACCTCGGGATGGGCGGCGACCAACCCCTCCAGCCGCTGGCGGAACAGCGCGCCCTTGCGCCGCACCTCGGCGAGGAAGGCGTCATCGGCGATGATCTCCATCACCTTGGTTCCGACGGCGCAGGCCAGCGGGTTGCCGCCATAGGTCGAGCCGTGGCTGCCCGCGACCATGCCGCCCGCGGCCCGTTCGGTCGCGAGGACGGCGCCCAGCGGGAAACCACCGCCGATGCCCTTGGCCACCATCATGATATCCGGCGTGATCCCGGCCCATTCATGGGCAAAGAGCCGCCCGGTCCGCCCCATGCCGCACTGCACCTCATCCAGGATCAGCAGCGTTCCGGTCGTATCGCACAGGTCCCGCAGACCGCGCAGGAAGGCATCGTCCAGCGCACGGATGCCGCCTTCGCCCTGAATGGGTTCGACCATGATCGCGGCGGTCCGGTCGTTCAGCGCGGCCTTGACCGCCTCCAGATCGCCAAAGGGCAGATGAACGAAGCCCGGCAGCAGCGGGCCAAAGCCCTTGGTCATCTTTTCCGACCCGGCAGCGGCGATCGCGCCGCTGGACCGGCCGTGGAACGCCCCCTGAAAGGTGATTATCTCGACCCGTTCGGGCGCGCCCTGCTCATACCAGAACTTGCGGGCCATCTTGATCGCCAGTTCGGCCGCCTCGGTGCCCGAGTTGGTCACGAAGACCGTATCGGCAAAGGTCTTTTCCACCAGCGCGTCGGCCAGCGCCTGCTGCTGCGGGATCTGGTAAAGGTTCGACACATGCCAGACCCGCCCGGCCTGTTCGGTCAGCGTCTGCACAAGCGCGGGATGGGCGTGGCCCAGGGCATTCACCGCGATCCCCGCCGCCAGATCCAGGTATCGGCGCCCGTCCTCTGCGATCAGCCAGCTTCCCTCACCTTTGACAAAGGTGAGCGGCGCACGGTTATAGGTCGGCAGAACGGAGGGGATCATGTGAAACATCCTTTTGTCAGGCCACAAGACGTGCCAAAGGCACAGGGCCAAGTCAACGCACCCAATCGGCGTCATGATTTCGGAAAGATGCAGGAAATGCGCAGGCGCGCGGGATCAGACGTCAGACAGGGCGTCGGCGTCGCAGCGTCAGGATATGGGGGGCGCTGTTGATCATGCTGCGCCCTTAGCGCCCCCGGCGCCGCATGTCCAGCACGGATATGGGCCGGGCCGCTTTTCCGCTTCACAGCGCGGCGAATCTGCCCTATAGGCGCAGGCTCACGCGGGCATGCACCCTTGGAGGATGCCCGCCTCATTCTAGGAGAACCTCTATGGCTGGTGAGATCCCTGATCTTCACGCCGAGGTACGGACGGGGACAGGCAAGGGGGCCGCTCGTCAAGCTCGTCGTGAGGGCAACGTACCCGGTATCGTTTATGGTGGCGGCGTCGATCCGCTTCCCATCAACATCAACTACAACGCTCTTCTGAAGCGCCTCAAGGCAGGCCGCTTCCTTTCGACCCTCTTCAACCTGAAGGTCGAAGGTCAGGAAGACGTGCGCGTCATCTGCCGCAACGTGCAGCGCGATGTCGTCAAGGACCTGCCGACGCATCTCGACCTGATGCGCCTGCGCCGCACGAGCCGGATCAACCTGTTCATTCCGGTCGAGTTCATCAACCACGAAGCGGCCCCCGGGCTGAAGCGTGGCGGCACGCTCGTGACCGTGCGCGCCGAGGTCGAACTGGAAGTGACCGCCGGTGACATCCCGGATCACATCACGGTGGACCTGTCGGGCCGCAACATCGGCGACGTGATCCACATCAGCGATGTGGCCCTGCCGGAAGGCGCAAAGCCCACGATCGAGCGGAACTTCGTCATCGCGAACATCGCGGCGCCTTCGGGTCTGCGGTCGGCCGACGCCGAAGAGGCTGCGGAAGCCTGATTTCAGGTACATGATCCCGAGAACCCGGCGCCGCAGGGCTGCCGGGTTTTTTTATTTGCCGGCTGTCTTGTTTGTCGGGCCGGATAAATTTCCCCACCGATAAATTTCTCCGCCGGGGGTTGAGCGGCAGCGCCTTCTGCCTACCCTCCCCTGCATGACAGTCAAAACCCCCACCTCCATTCCCCGCGCGGATGGCGAGCCCTTGCTTGCCGCGCTGGCCGATGCGCCCGGCGACTGGGCGCTTTTCCTCGACATCGACGGCACGCTTCTGGATCTGGCCGAACGGCCAGAGGATGTGCGCGTGCCGCCCGGCCTGATCGACACGCTCGAACGGTTGCGCACCCGAATGGGCGGGGCGCTGGCGCTGGTGACGGGCCGGCAGGTCGCCTTTGTCGACCAGCTTTTCGACCCGGCCCGTTTCGCGGTCGCGGGGCTTCATGGCGCGGAACGGCGCGGTGCCGACGGCGTCTTTACACCTTCTGACAACCCGCCCGCGCTGGACGACGTGCGCGCCGATCTGGCGGCCGTGCCCACGGACCTTCCCGGCGTGCTTTATGAGGATAAAGGCGGCGCGCTTGCCCTTCATTATCGGCAGGCGCCGGGAACCGCCGCCACGGTCGCCGCGTTGATGGAAAAGCAGCTGGACCGTATCGGACAAGGGTGGGAGCTTCTGCACGGTAAGATGGTCGTGGAACTTCGGCCTGCATCAAAGGACAAGGGACGTGCAATCCGGGCTTTTCTGGACAGCAGCCCCTTCACGGGACGCAGACCCCTGACCATCGGCGACGACGTGACCGACGAGGCGATGTTTGCCGTGGCAAACGGGCTGGGCGGGGTCTCGATCCGCATTACCGAACAGGAACAACCCTCCTCCGCGCAGGCAACGCTGCGCTCACCGGAACGGCTCCGGCAGATACTGGAGGAGATCGCATCATGACCCGCCTTGCCCGCATCATCCGACGACCGGAGGCCTGAGACATGAGCCGCCTGGTGGTCGTTTCAAACCGAGTCCCCGTTCCGGACAAGGCAGGCAATCCACCGGCAGGTGGTCTTGCGGTCGCCCTTCACGCCGCCCTGAAAGAGCGTGGCGGCATCTGGATGGGTTGGTCCGGCAAATCTACCGGCGAGGCAGAGCCGGGACCGCTGAGCATCATGAACAACGGCGCAATCCAGTATGCGCTGACCGATCTTACCGATCGCGACGTCGCCGAATATTACAACGGGTTCGCGAACCGGGTTCTCTGGCCCATCTGCCATTGCCGTATTGACCTTGCGGAATACGCGCGCCGCGAAATGGCCGGGTATTTCCGGGTAAACCGGCTTTTCGCCGACCGGCTGGTCCCGTTGCTGCGGCCCGATGACGTGATCTGGGTCCATGACTATCACCTGATCCCCCTTGCCGAGGAGCTGCGCCGCCGCGGGGTCCAGAACCGGATCGGGTTCTTCCTGCATATCCCTTGGCCGCCCGCGGATGTGTTCTTTTCGGTTCCGGTCTACGAATCCATCCTGCGTGGACTGGCATCCTATGATGTGGTCGGGTTCCAGACCGATTATGACGTGGACAATTTTGCCGCCTGCCTGCGTCGCGAAGGGTCGGGCGACCGCATCGGGGGCGGGCGGTTCCGCGCCTATGGGCGCAGTTTCATCGCAGCCGATTTCCCCATCGGCATGGAGACGGCCGAATTCGCGGAACTCGCCGAGGATGCCGCCCATGACCGACGCATCCGGGAGATGGCCCGTTCGATGCAGGGGCGCGACCTGCTGATCGGGGTGGACCGATTGGACTATTCCAAGGGCATCCCCGAACGGATCGCGGCCTACGAGGCCTTTCTGAAGGGCAATCCCGAGTTTCAGGACAAGGTGGTCTACCTGCAGGTCACGCCCAAGTCGCGTTCCGAGGTGCCTGAATACGCCGCGATGCAGGAAAATGTCGCGTCGCTTGCCGGGCGGCTGAACGGCTCGCTCGGCTCGCTCGACTGGGTGCCGATGCGCTATATCAACCGATCGCTGCGCCGGCCGCTGCTTGCGGGCCTTTACCGGATGGCGAAGGTGGGCCTAGTAACCCCCCTGCGCGACGGGATGAACCTGGTGGCCAAGGAATTCGTGGCGGCACAGGACCCGGCCAATCCCGGCGTGCTGGTCCTGTCGCGCTTTGCCGGGGCCGCGCGCGAACTCGACTCCGCACTTCTCATCAACCCCCATGACGCCGAGGGGACGGGGCGTGCCATCGCCCGCGCCCTCTCCATGCCGCTGGCCGAGCGGAAGGAACGGTGGGAGCACATGATGAAACGGCTCTTGTCTCATGACGTAACCCATTGGTGTGCGGATTATCTTTCGCATCTCGAACCGCAGCGCCCGACGCTTGTGCCGGAACCCGCGCCGGCCGCCTGACGGGGATTTGCGCGGAAACCCCCGGTCTCCAAGTCAGGGGGCTTGCCACCGGAACGACGCTTACCGCAAGTATTCTCGGGCCGGCCCTGCTACAATGGGCCGGCAAGATCCTGCGGGGGCCCATGCGTATTCTGTTCCGGTTCATCCTTGCCCTGTTCGCGCTTGGCATTGCGGCCTTTCTGGTCATCATCCTGATGCCCGCCGACCGCGTGGCCGCCGTGGCCGCGGCACGGTTCGAGGCCGCGACGGGCCGCACCCTCATCATCACGGGCGATCTTCGCCCCAGCCTCTGGCCCGTCATGGGCGTCAGGGTCGAAGGGGTCGAGGTCGGGAATGCCCCTTGGGCCGCTGACACGCCGCTTTTGCGGGCGGAAAGGCTGGAGGTCGGGATAGAGCCTGCCGCGCTCTTGTCCGGTCGGGTGGAAATCCGGGATCTCGTGCTGGTGGAACCGCGCCTGCTGCTGGAGCGTGCCCGCGACGGGCGCGTCAACTGGCAGCTGGAGTCGGCCGACACGCCGTCAGCCGCACGGAGCACACCCGCCCCCGAAACGTCCCGCACCCCGACGGCTCTGCCACGGATCACCCTGCAGGACGGAGAGATCACCTATATCGACCATGGGACGGGTGAGAAACAGACGGTCAGCGCGCTCGATCTGGAACTGGAGCGGGGCGCCGAGACAGTGAACCTCCGGGGTTCTGCCCTGCATCAGGGCCAGCCTGCGATCTTCGAGGCGCGGATCGGCGATCCCGATGCGGCCCTGACCGGGGCGGTTGCGCCACTATCCTTGCAGGCACGATATGGTGCGGCCTCGGTCACGTTCAACGGCCGCGCGGGCTACGCGCCGCTTGCCGCCGAGGGCCGGACCGAGCTGCGCGCCGAAAACGCCCGGGCGCTGGTGCCCCTGTTGGGTGCATCCCTGCCGGTTGACGGTGCGTCGATGATTGCGGGCGATCTGTCCTATACGCCCGAGGGCAGCCTTCATCTGCGAAACGGCGATCTCCGGTTGGGCGGGACGCAGATGCGGCTCTCGGCAGATATGCGCCCGGGGCCCGAGCGTCCGCGGATCACGGCACGGATCAACGCCGATGACCTGCGGCTGCCGCAAGCGGCGGGGCCGTCCGCGGGCGGAACATCCGGCGGAACCTCTGGCGCCACCACCCCGGCTGCGACCGGCTGGTCGACCGATCCGCTTGATTTCAGCGCACTTCACCTCGTTGATGCCGAAATCGCCCTTGCGGCGAACCGGATCGAGGCGGCGGGTCTGCAACTGGGCCCGACCGACATCCTGATGCGCCTCGACGCCGGGCGCGCGGTCTTCGACCTGCGTGACCTGCGGCCGTTTGACGGGCGTGTCAGTGGTGAATTCGTCATCAATGCGCGGGGCGGCCTTTCGGTCGGCGGCAACCTGCGCGCGGACGATATCGGGATGCAGCCGCTTCTGCGCTGGCTTGCGGGGCAGGACCGGCTGATCGCGGACGCCTCGGGGCAGGTTCGCTTTCTGGGGTCCGGAAACTCGGTCGCGGCGATCATGCGCAGCCTGTCGGGTGAGGGTCGCATCAGCCTTGGTCAGGGCGCCATTCAGGGGCTCGACCTTGTGGGGATGTTGCGGCGGCTCGACGCGAGCTATGTCGGCGAAGGCGCACAGACGATCTTTGACGGCATTTCCGGCAGCTTCACGATGCAGGGGGGCATCATGCGCAACGACGACCTTCTGTTCAGCGCGCCGCTGCTGCGCGCCACCGGGCAGGGACAGGTCGATCTGGGCGCCCGGACGCTCGACTACCGGCTTTTGCCGACCGCCCTGACGGGCGCCGATGGCAGCGGCGGGTTGCGCGTCCCGGTGATCGTGACGGGGCCGTGGGCCGATCCTTCGGTCCGGCTCGATCTTCAGGGCATCCTGGAGGAACAGATCGACCGGCGGGCGCTGGAACAGCAGGCCGAGGCGGAAGCGCGCCGCGCGCTGGAACGGCTGGGCGTGGAACAGCAGGAAGGCGAACGGCTTGAAGATGCCGCGCGCCGCCGGCTGGAGGAAGAGGGCCGCGAAATCATCGAACGCGAGCTCGGGCGCGGGCTCGAACGGCTTCTGGGTCGCAACTGAAAAGGCCCGGCGCGGGCCGGGCCTTTGTCACCTTATGGCGCGTTCAGCGGCGCCGGTCGCGGCGCGACGACATGGGCTGAAACGCCACCCCGACATGGGCGTCGCAATAGGGCTTGCCCGGAAGGCTGGGCAGCCCGCAGAACCAGAAATCATCGGTCGCCGGGTCGCCGATCGGCCATTTGCAGGTCCGTTCGGTCAGTTCCATCAGCGTCAGCTTGCGCGCCTTCTTTTCCACCTCTCGCACCGAGGCCAACGCCTCGGGACTGATTTCATTCGCGGAGGGCTGCGGCGGCAGGGGCTGGCCCGCCGGAACCACCATGCGGCGCGGCGGCAGGGGCTGGGCGGCGGGCGCAGGGCGCGGTTCTTCGCGAACGGCCGCGGCAGGTTCCGCGACCGGATCGGGGCGGGGGGCCGCCGCCGGACGGGGCGCCGCACCCTTGGCCGCGGGTGCCGGTTCCGGCGCCGGGGAAGCGGCGACGGGTTCCGGCGCCTCGTCTTCGGGTCGCCCACCGCTGACGCGGTTTGACAGGCCAAGCCGGTGCACCTTGCCGATCACGGCATTACGGGTCACCCCGCCCAGTTCCTTTGCGATCTGGCTGGCGCTCTGGCCTTCCTGCCACATCTTCTTGAGCGTCTCGACACGCTCGTCAGTCCAGGACATACATGGCCTCCGGGTCTTGCCATCCGGGGCGGCAACCGAGAGGGCTGCACCACCTTGGAGAATTCTGTTGAGCCCCTATTTTAGTAAGGACGGTCCGAGATACAAGGCGCGGGCCGCGATTTCAAGACACGCGACTTCGGGACAGGGGAAGACGGGATGCATGGCATGAACCAGGAACTTGGCGCATCGGCGCCTGAATTGGGCATTCGGCGTTTCGGGCGCGTCAACTGGCTGGGGATGCGCACGCTTGCCGAACGGGAAATCCGTCGCTTCCTGTCGGTCTGGCAACAGACGCTGGCCGCGCCGCTGGTGACGGCCGGCCTCTTTATCGGGATCTTCGCGCTTGCCATCGGCCCGGCACGCGGCGAGGTGATGGGGGTGCCGTTTCTCCATTTCCTTGCGCCTGGCATCCTGATGATGACAGTGATCCAGAACGCCTTTGCCAACACGTCTTCATCCATCGTGATCGCAAAGGTGCAGGGGAATATCGTCGACACGCTGATGCCGCCGCTCTCGGCGGGCGAACTGGTGGCGGGCTATGTCGCGGGCGGCGTCGCGCGCGGTCTTCTGGTTGCGGTGGTGATCGGGTTGGTGATGGTGCTCGTGCTGGGGATGGGCGTCGCGCATCCGCTCTGGGCGCTTGCCTTCGTTCTCTTGGGGGCGACCATGCTCTCGGCGCTCGGGATCATCGCGGCGATCTATGCCAACAAGTTCGACCAGATGGCAGCGATCACCAACTTCGTCGTCACGCCGCTTTCGTTCCTGTCAGGCACCTTCTATTCGGCCGAGGTGCTTCCGGAGCCGATGTACACGATCACCCATTGGAACCCGGTCTTTTACCTGATCGACGGGGTGCGCTACGGGATCATCGGCCAATCCGACAGCTCACCCGTGCTCGGCCTCGTGGTCTGCACCGGCGTTTCGGCGGGGCTGCTGGCGCTCTGCTGGTACTGGTTCCGGATCGGCTATCGCATGAAGCCCTGACGGCCGGTCAGACCTGCCAGTCGCCCTCGAACCCCCGCGGCACAAGCAGATTGTGCCGCCCGAGGTTATGGATGTCACGTTCGCCGCAAAGCGCCATCGAGACATCGAGTTCCTTGTGGATCACCTCAAGCGCGCGCGTGACACCTGCCTGTCCCAGCGCGCCCAGCCCATAGACAAACGCCCGGCCGATATAGGTTCCGCGTGCGCCCATCGCGACCGCCTTGAGCACATCCTGCCCGGACCGGATACCCCCGTCCAGATGGACCTCGACCCGGTCGCCCACCGCATCGAGGATCGAGGGAAGCGCCCGGATCGAGGAAATCGCTCCGTCCAGCTGCCGCCCGCCATGGTTGGAGACGATGATCGCATCCGCCCCGATGTCGGCGGCCATACGCGCATCCTCGGCATCGAGGATGCCCTTGAGGATGAGCTTGCCGCCCCATTCGTCGCGCAGCCGCGCGACCTTGGACCAGTCGAGTTGCGGATCGAACTGTTCCGCCGTCCAGCTCATGAGCGATGATGCATCGGTGACGCCGCTCGCGTGACCGACGATATTGCCGAAGAACCGTCGCCGGGTCCGCAACATCCCCATGCCCCAGCGCCATTTGGTGGCAAGGTTCATGACGGTCGGCAGCGTCATCTTTGGCGGGGCCGACAGCCCGTTCCGCAGATCGCGATGGCGCTGCCCGAGGATCTGGAGATCGAGCGTCAGGACCAGCGCCGACACCCGCGCGGCACGGGCCCGGGTCAGAAGGCGCGATACGAAATCCGTGTCCTTCATCACATAAAGCTGGAACCAGAAGGGTGCCGTCGTGTGTTCTGCCACATCCTCGAGCGAGCAGATGGACATCGTCGAAAGCGTGAAGGGCACGCCGAACGCCTCGGCCGCGCGGGCGGCGAGGATCTCTCCGTCCGCGTGCTGCATCCCCGTCAGGCCGACCGGGGCGAGCGCAACGGGCATCGCCACATCCTGCCCGATCATGGTCGTGCGGGTGCTGCGGTTCGTCATGTCGACGGCCACGCGCTGGCGCAGGCGGATCTGGCCGAAATCGGTCGTGTTGTCGCGAAAGGTCTGTTCCGTCCAGCTGCCCGATTCCGCATAGTCGTAGAACATGCGCGGCGCGCGGCGGCGATAGAGTCGGTGAAGATCTTCGATACAGGTGATGACGGGCATGGCGCTTCCTGGAAACTGGTAAGCTTTTCCTACCAGTTGCCGCTGGTTTCTGGCAATTTCTTTCTACCGCTCCGCGCGCGCGATCAGGCGGCGTGGGCCCCGCCTGCCAGCCGGGCGACCTCTGCCAGGACATCGGCGGCGGGTTTCCCCTCGCCGATCAGCTTGACGATGGCGGACCCCACCACACAGCCATCCGCGACGCCGGCGATCGCCTGCGCGCTTTCAGGCGTGGTGATGCCAAAGCCCACGATCACGGGCAGATCGGTTGCGGCCTTGATCCGGGCGACTTCCGGCGCGACATCGGCGGCCTGGGCTGCTGCGGCGCCCGTGATCCCGGTGATCGAGACGTAGTAGACAAAGCCGCTGGTGTTTTCGAGCACCTTGGGCAGGCGCTTTGCGTCGGTTGTGGGCGTCGCCAGGCGGATGAAGTTCAGCCCCGCAGCCTGCGCGGGCAGGCAAAGCTCGCTGTCTTCTTCGGGCGGCAGGTCGACCACGATCAGCCCGTCGATCCCGGCCTCCTTGGCATCCGCCAGGAAGCGGTCAACGCCACGGCTGTAGATCGGGTTGTAGTAGCCCATCATGACAATGGGGGTGGTGCTGTCGTCCTTGCGGAACTCTCGCACCATCTGCAGGGTCCGTTCCAGCGTCTGCCCGGCCTCCAGCGCACGCTGACCGGCCAACTGGATCGTGGGACCGTCGGCCATGGGGTCGGTAAAGGGCATCCCCAGTTCGATCACGTCCACCCCCGCCCCGGGCAGCCCCTTCATCACGGCGAGCGACGCGTCGTAATCCGGATCGCCCGCCATGATATAGGCGACGAAGGCCTTGCGGCCTTCGGCCTTCAGCGCGGCGAATTTCTGGTCGATCCGGGTCATCTGCACCTCCTGCAACGGTTCACTGGGTAGTGCAGAAACGAGCGCGGAAAATCAATGGCGGCGATTCAGTTTTGGACGGCCTCCGGAAATCCGCGCGGGCACAGCGGCAAGGGCCCCGCCCCATGGCGCAGCCCGCGCTTGCGAAACTGCGGCCGCTTGCCTATGAAGCGGCGACTTTACCGCGCAAGGGGATGAAAATGGGTTTCAGGATGGGGATCGTCGGCTTGCCGAATGTCGGCAAGTCCACGCTGTTCAACGCGCTGACCCGGACGGCGGCGGCGCAGGCTGCCAACTTTCCCTTTTGCACGATCGAACCGAATGTCGGCGAGGTCGCGGTGCCGGACGCACGTCTTGACCGGCTGGCGGCCATCGCCGGATCGAAACAGATCATCCCCACCCGCATGACATTCGTGGATATCGCGGGCCTTGTGCGCGGCGCGTCAAAGGGTGAGGGCTTGGGCAACCAGTTTCTTGCCAATATCCGCGAATGCGACGCCATTGCCCATGTGCTGCGCTGCTTCGAGGATGACGACATCACCCATGTGGAGGGGCGCGTCGACCCCATCGCCGATGCGGACACGATCGAGACGGAACTGATGCTGGCCGATATGGAGAGCATCGAGCGGCGTCTTGCGAACCTTGCGCGCAAGCTCAAGGGCGGGGACAAGGACGCGGTGGCGCAGGACCGGCTGCTGCGCGCGGCGCTGGCGGCGCTCGAAAATGGCAAGCCCGCCCGGACCGTTGCTGTGGATGAGGAAGACCGGCGCGCGTGGAACATGCTCCAGCTTCTGACCGCCAAGCCGGTGCTCTATGTCTGCAATGTCGAGGAAGCGAGCGCCGCCTCGGGCAACAGCCAGACGGCGCGCGTGGCAGAAATGGCCGCGGAACAAGGCGCGGCCCATGTCATCATCTCGGCCCGGATCGAGGAAGAGTTGAGCCAGCTTGCCCCGGACGAGGCCGAGATGTTCCTTTCGGAAATGGGGCTGGAGGAGGCCGGACTCGATCGCCTGATCCGGGCAGGATATCAGTTGCTGGGCCTTCAGACCTATTTCACCGTCGGCCCGAAAGAGGCGCGCGCCTGGACGATCCGCAAGGGCACGCTCGCTCCCCAGGCGGCCGGCGTGATCCACGGCGATTTCGAGCGCGGTTTCATCCGGGCAGAGACGATCGGCTATGACGATTACGTCACGCTGAACGGCGAGCAGGGAGCGAAAGAGGCCGGCAAGATGCGCGTCGAGGGCAAGACCTACGAGGTCCGCGACGGCGACGTGCTGCACTTCCTCTTCAACGCGTAACCTCTCAACGCTTGACGGGGCGCGGCGCCTCAGCGCCCCGGCTGCAGCCGCTGCACGCCATCGGCCCGGTCGATCAGGTAGTGTCCGTTTGCGGCAAGGCTCTGCCAGTCCCCTTCCACCTGTCCGGGCCAGAGGATGCGGACATCGACCGTTTCCTGCGGCCCGAGGCCGAAGTGATGCCAGCCCAGATGCCCGCTTGCATGACCACCGCCAACGGTGATCTCGTGCCGCTGCACATGGGCGCCCGTCCGCACCTCGATCCAGCCGTTGATGGCATCGCGGTTGCCCCCCTCTTGCCGGGGGCGCAGCGCGATCCAGTTCATCGGCCCCCCGTCCGGTCCCGCGTTGCGCCACAGCTCGACCGACGCCCCCCGGTTCACGACCAACAGATCCAGCAGGCCGTCGGCGTTGAAATCAGCCAGGATACCGCCCCGGCCGGCACGGGTGCTGGCGACGCCTGCCCGATCCCCCGCCTCTTCGAATGTGCGGTCGGCACGCTGCAGCAGCAGGTTGTTCGGGTCTTCGCGGGCGAAATCGGGCATCTTGTCCACGTTCCCCTTGGCGATGAACAGATCCGCCCGGCCGTCATTGTTCACGTCGGCGAACTGCGCGTGCCATGCGGTCGAGGGCAAAACCTCGCCGAAATAGGGGCGATGCGCCGTCACGCCCCGGGGAAAGGCGATATCCACATAGCGCGGCAGAAGGCCGGCATCCTGAGGCGCCAGCGTCTGCAGCCGGTTATCCGCCATGCTTGTCAGGAAGTAGTCGGGATATCCGTCCCCCGTGAGATCGGTCGAGGCGATGCCCATGCCCCAGATCCGCAGGCGCTGCCAGCCTTCGGCCTCGGTATAGGCAACCGGCGGACCGTCGGGCGGAAGATGCCAGAGCTGTTCCTCACCTCCCTTGTAATATTCCCGGTCGTTCGAGATCCGCAGCGCGGGGCGGCCGGAACGATCCCAGTCGGTAAAGAGCATCGAGAGCGCACAGTGGCTTGGCAACAGCGGCACGGGCGGGGCAAAACGTGCCCCCTCGCCCGGGCGATGCAGCCAGTTTTCAGTGCAGGACCCCCAGGGAAAGGCATCCTCGGTCCGGTCGATGTAGTTCCCGACGGCAAGGGTGGGCCAGTCGCTCCCCGGCTCCCACGTCGCGGCGAAAGAGGTGGACCACGCATCGCCCCCGTCAAAGCCCCAAAGCTCGTTCGCGTGTTCGAACCGGCAGTCGCCCAACCCCCGCAATAGGAGGTTCTCCCCCACCCGCAGCACCGCGAGGTCGGTGATCCCGTCCCCGTCGATATCGAGCGGCCAGGCCCCGGTCACCCCGGTGAGTTCCGCCAGCGGCAATTCGCGGAACGAGAGAGCGCCGCCAACCTCTGACGCATTCTGCCACAGCGTCGCCGGCCCCTCACCGCCCGCGATGAAGAGATCGGGCAGCAGGTCGCCCGAACAGTCGAAGGCCGCGGTGCCGCCCCCCACCATATATTCCCAGCCGCCGTGAAACCCGGCAACGAGGCCGGCCGCCGCAGTGGCATCTTCAAAGCGCGGAACGGCGGGCGCGCCGGCGGCAAGCTGGCCCGGCAGCACCATCATCAGGGCGGCAAGAACACGCATCGTCATCTCAGGCCTGCCACTGCAACGCCGCGGCATAGGCGCCCACGCAATAACCCTGTTCCAGACCGCGCTCGATCGCGGCGCGGAAGTGGATACCACCGTAAAGCCGGGAAATCCCCGCCTCGGCCCCGGCGGTGCGGAACGATGGGAACGACCGCGCCGGCAGGCCATCATCTACATGCGTGGTGTCCACAAAGGCGAAATCCGTGCCGAAGAGCGATTCCAGCACCGCGACGGCCGCCCCTGACTGCGTGGAATGGCCCGATGGATATTCCGGAAACGGAGGCGTGATCAGAAGCGGCTGCCACGCCGGGTCGATCACTTTGCGGATATAGGTGACGGGCCGCACGAGATCGTGGCGATATTTTTCATGCCAGCAGGCGATGAAAGCATCGGCCACCGCAACCCCCAGCAAGGCGAGCCCTGCCGCGATACGTTCGGGTGGCAGACCGTCCCGCTCCGCTATCTGCAGCAGGATCGCGATCCAGTGTCCCGGGGGGGTCGGCGACAGCATCGGATCGTCTGACCAGAAACGCGCGATCAGCTTTTGTTCATCCGTCAGCCGGGTGGTGACCTCGAACACCTCCAGCGCCTCGGCGTAAAAGGCTGAACCCGCCTCTTCCGAATAATCCGGGGGCGGTGGCAGGCCGCAGGTGCCGCCGCCGGGCATCGCAAAGCTGCGGTTCGCGCCCCAATGCGGCAACAGCGGCGCCTGTTGCTGGCCGAGCGTGCTGGTGGGAACCCAGATGCCCGCCGCATCCTTGCGGGGCCATTCCAGCGGAAAGCCCATGTTCGCCACCTCGGCACCGCCATCCTCTGCCGCCCAGGCGGCGATGTGGTGGGCGATGGCCTCTCCCAGTTCCTGACTTTGGCGGATGGACCCTGCCCCCAGCCCCGATTGCGCGCGGGCGGCCAGCCGGGCCTCCATCGCATCCATCGCCCGCTGGCCCGTAGGCCCTGTATTGCCGAAATGCGCCCGGACCCCATGCAGAAGCGCGGCGTTGAGCGTCGCAGCGGTATCGCATCCGGGATCGGCGGGCGGCGCGTTCAGGCCCTGCAATTGCCCGCCAAGGCTCTGCGTTGCGGCCCCTGTTGCGGCAAAGACCTCATGCGCGGTCACACCCAGATAGGCGAAGGACCGGCTGGCGACGGGGGGTGAATAGGTCGCGGTGTGACGGACAAGTTCCAGCACCAGCCGATACCAGTTCAACAGCACATCCGTGGCACGGTCAGGGCCAGCGGCCAAGAGGGGTCGCGAAATGCCCGCCGCAGCCAGCCCGCCGGCGCTGCCCGCCAGAAAGCCGCGCCGCGTCAGCGTCCCGCGCCGTTCCACCACAGGTGCCATTCGTTCTCCCCGTCCCGCTGCCGTGCGGCCCTGGATGCAGACTGCCCCATCGCCCGCGGCGCAGGCAAGCGCGGTTTGCGGAGATCAGTAGCTTTCGCTGTCGGTATCGTCCTCATCGGCCTGACGCAGATCGTCGGGCAGAATCGCCGTCGGCGCCGCCCCCCCGACGGGATCGAGCAGCAGCGCAGCCGCCCGCGCCGCCTGATCCGGTGCATCCTCGACCAGAGACCAGAGACTGCGCATGTCGGCCTCGAACCGGTCATCGCCGATCTCGCCGCCGTCACGCAGCTTTTCGATCTCGCGCATGACCTCGACCGCGTAATCGCGGAGCCCAGCTGCCTCCAGCCCGCCGGCGGACATGTGCTCAAGCTGGATGGCATGGGCAAAGGCAAAGAGGACCACCTGCGACAGCGCCTCACCGGCCGAGGCGCCCTTGCCTATCCGGTCGGCGATCAGCGCCTCGCCCGCCATGGTCAGTTCCATGCCCACCACCGAAAGCATGTCGCGCAGCCCCTCCATAACCTCTTCATCCACAGGCATGCGAATGGCGACTTCGACCGGCACACCGCCGAGTTCGTCGCTATAGCCGACGGGCGGGCGCACAGGCGCACGGGCGCGCGGCGGAATGACAGGGGTGGGCTGCGGCGCCTCGGGCGACACAGGCGCCGCCGGGGCTTCCGTGATCTCGGGGGCTTCAACAGCCTCGGGGACATCCTGCGCGGGCGTTTCTGACTGAAGGTCGGCGGGGGAGTCCGGCACAGACGGGACGGCAACGGGCGCATCCGCAGGCGGAACCGGAGGCGCAGTTTCCGACACCGCAGCGTCCGCGAGGGCATCGTCCGCAAAGGACTCAGCACCTTCAGAAGGCTCAGGCGCGGGCGCCCACGCAAGGCCCGCCTCAGTCGGCCGCACAAGGGCCACCGCACGCGCGCCGAACCAGCGCCGCAGGAAGAACGGCCGCCGCTCCCATTCCTCAACGAATCCCAGCGTCTTGAGGCGCGCCAGTGGGCGGCCGACCTCCAGCCCACGTCCGCGGGCCTCGACAGAAAGGGCGTCGCGCTCCACCCTGCCGCCCGCCGCATGCAGCCGCAGGATCACCGAAAGAAGATCCGACTCGGCCCGGTCCAGCGTTTTGTCCTGCGTCTTGTCCTGCATGGCATCTCCGATCTGAAGCGCGGCCGGCATCGCAGATCACCATCATCAGGTCAATGGAAGCCCGGTTTCAGATCACGGTTTCCGATGCTGCGTGGAATAAGAATGCCTGTTGTCGTTTGCACTCCCCGCGTGCGTGATGCAAGCTTGCCGCAACTGGAAATCATGAACAGGAAGACACGGGTGACAACGCTCTATCAAGCTGCAGTGCGGAACTTCGACGCGGCCGCCGCAATGCTCGCCACATTTGGGGCGGAACGATTCGACCTGAAAAAGGACCTGCAAGGCACGAAGGCCGGTTCCGCGCGCAGCATCCAGATGCAGGGGTTTCAGGCGCTTGGACCCCGTTTCGGAATCTGCCTGCCGTCGGACATCGGCGCGCTCGTGACTCCTTCGGATCAGGCCATCACTGTCATCAGCCGGACCCACGCCGACTGGATGACGATCGAACTGGGCGGGCCCTCGCTTGCGGCGGCAGGCACCTGCTATATTGAGGCTGATCTGCGCGGTGGTTCCGATCTCGTGGCGGATGTGTTCCTGCGGGACATGACGGGCGATCAGCCCAGCGACGGCCCCGTCACCGAATGGCATCTGAATCCGGAGCTTACGTTGCTTCGACTGCCATTGCCGGTGACCGGCGGGGACGTCCAGCGCCGGCTGATCGTGCAACTGCGCCATCCGCCGCAGGAATTGCAGATCAACCGCTTTGCCGTCACGCTGATCTGACCAACCGGTCAAAGAAAGCGAGTTCAAACCAAAGATACAACCTTTGTGAGAAATCGTTTTCATGATAAACGTCGTGCGTCATCGCCCGCCGCTCTCACGCATTGCGGGTGATGCCTGCACGAGTTTTTCCGGTTTCATGTTGATGGAGTTCGCAAGATGGCCCTTCCCTCGTTCCAGAACCTCACGGCGCATCAGGTCAGCGTGTTGCGCAATCCTGTTTCCACCCAAGCCAAGGATGCGCCCCGGCCCGAGTTCAAGCCCGGCACCGCTGCCGAAAATGACCTTGCCGATTGCGCAGCAGAGCGGCTGAGGAAAGCGGGTTAGGGAGCGCCTTCAGCAGGTCGATTTCTTCCGATCAAGATGGTGCCCCCAGACGGACTTGAACCGCCGACCCTCTGATTACAAATCAGACGCTCTACCAGCTGAGCTATAGGGGCACGCGCCTCAGATACAAGCGGGGCGGGGCGGGTGCAAGTCTTTCAGCGATTGGCGCGTGCAAGCAGCGCCACCGCGGCCGAAGCCACCAGGACGATGAGAACCGCCGCAGGCGCGGCTTCGGTCAGGGCCTCGGTACTGGCCTTTTCATGCACAAGCGTCGCCAATGTGTTGTAGTTGAACGGGCGCAGCAGCAGCGTCGCGGGCAGTTCCTTGACGCAATCCACAAAGACCAGCAGCAGCGCCGTGCCCACCGTCCCCCGCATCAAGGGCAGGTAGACCGCCGTCAGAACCCCTGTCCGCCCGCGTCCCAGCGAATGGGCGGCCATCGGCAGGCTGGGCGAGACCCGGCCGAATGCGGCATCGACCGCACCCTGCGCGATCGCGAAAAAGCGGATCACATAGGCCAGCACGACCGCAAAGGCCGTGCCGGTCAGGATGAGCCCGGGATCGTTCCCGGTCAGCGCGGCGATCCCGTCGGCAAGGCGATGATCCATTGCCGCCAGCGGGATCAGCAACCCCACGGCCAGCACCGCCCCGGGCGCGGCATAGCCGATGGTGGTAAAGGGCAACAGAAGCCTCGGCAGGCTGCGCCCCGTCAGCCGCACGCCGTAGACAAGGAACAGCGCCGCCAGCACTGCCAGAAAGGCCGCCGCACCGCCTGCAACCAGCGTGTGCCGCAGCGCCCGCAGCAATCCGGGCGCAAGCCACAGATCGGGGCGTTGCAGCGCGTGCCAGAGGATGACCCCCAGCGGCACCACAAACCCCAACGCCACCGGAACCGCGCAGGCGAACATTGCACCCAGACCCGCAACGCCGCTCAGACGGCGCTTTTCGATGGGGCGGCTGTGCCGCGCGCTCTGGAAATAGCGTTGGCGACGGCGGCTCAGCCGTTCCAGCGCGACAAGCAGCAGGATGAGCCCCAGGATGACGGTGGCAAGTTGCGCGGCCCCCCCCGGATTGCCGGCAGAGAGCCAGACGGTAAAGATGCCCGTGGTCAGCGTCTGGACCGCAAAGTAGCTGACCACGCCGTAATCGTTCACGGTTTCCATCATCGCCAGCGCCACGCCGACCGCGATGGCCGGCCGCGCAAGCGGCAGCCCCACCCGGAAAAAGAGCCTCAGGCCGCCGCTGCCAAGGGCGCGCGCAACCTCATAGGACGCGCCGGACTGTTCGCGGAACGCGGCCCGGGCCAGAAGATAGACATAAGGATAAAGCGCTGCGGAAAGGACCAGAATGGCAAAGCCGCGGCTTCTGATGCGCGGAAACCAGTAGTCCCGCGCCGATGCCCAGCCAAAGGCCTCTCGCAGCGCGACCTGCACCGGACCCGAATATTCCAGCAGATCAACAAGCGCATAGGCCCCGACATAGGCCGGCACCGCCAGCGGCAGCAAAAGCGCATATTCCAGCACACGCGCGCCCGGAAAGCGGTACATGCACACAAGCCAGGCTGTCGTCGCACCGACCGCCGCCGTGACAGCACCCACCCCCAGCATCAGGATCAGCGTGTTCGACAGATAGCGCGGCAGCGTCGTGCGCGTCAGATGCGGCCAGATATTCTCGACCGGGTTGAACGCAAGCCAGATCACCGTCGCGATGGGCGCCAGAACAAGCAGCGCGATCAGAATCGCACCGAGGGACCACAGGTTGAAGACGCCGCGCGCGCCTCCTGAACCGGGTCGCAGCAACGAAGTTTGTGACGGATCCTGCGCTTGCATGGCGCCCCGGTTACAGGAAAGGCGTTTTCCTGTCCAGAAATGCAGGTATAACCGGCGCAAAGGAAGTCCGGAAAGCGGTTCACGATGCAGATCATCTATCACCTCGGCGCCCATTGCACCGAGTCAGAGCGCCTTTGCCGATCCCTTCTGCGCGATCGGGGGCCGCTTTCGAAGGCGGGGACGGTCGTCGCCGGTCCGGCCCGGTTCAGGCATGTGCTGCGCGAGGCGCTGGAAACGCTCGGCGGGGCGCCGGCCTCGGCCGAGACGCAGGCCTTCCTGCTGGAAAACGTGATGGATGAGGACAGCCCGGACCGCATCATCTTTTGCAACGAGAATTTCCTCGGCCAGCCGAACTGGGCGTTGGCGCAGAACCAGATCTATGCCCGCGCCGGCGAGAAGACGAGCGGCCTGCGTCAGCTTTTCCCTGACGCGCCCACGGCCTTTTATCTCTCCATGCGCAGTCCGGCGACCTTTCTGCAGACGCTGATCAGCAAGGGCAACGCGCCGAAACAGACCGGGGCCGCGTTGCTCCTTGATCCCGCGACGCTGCGCTGGTCGAATACGGTCGCTTCGATCCGCGAGGCCTGCCCGGATGCGACCGTGACGGTCTGGTGTGACGAAGACGCGCCTGTGATCTGGGAAACGGTGATGCGCGACATGGCAGGCATCGACGATAGCCTGGAGCTGGCAGGGGCATTCGACCTCGTCGAAACGCTGATAAACAAGCGGGGAATGCGCAGCCTGCGACAGGCCATCGCACCGGGCATGGCGCCTGCCGACCGCCACCGGATCATCGCCGCACATCTGGAAAAATTCGGTCAGGCCGACGCGCTCGACATGGAAATCGACATGCCGGACTGGACCCAGGACTATATCGACCAGCTCGACGCGATCTACGATGCCGATGTCGAGGCGATGGCGCGGATGCCCGGGGTACGGGTGCTGCGCCCCTGACCCCGCGCCCCTGATGCGGTCGCGCGCTCAGCTCATGCCAAGCGCGGCCTTGTACATTTCCAGCACCGCCTCTTCCTCGGCGATGTCGTCGGGCTGACGCTTGCGCAGGGCGACGATCTTGCGCAGCACCTTGGTGTCATAGCCGCGCCCCTTGGCCTCGGCCATCACCTCTTTCTGCTGCTCGGTGATGTCCTTCTTCTCGGCTTCCAGATGTTCGTAGCGCTCGATGAACTGACGCAGCTCTTCTGCGGTGACGTTATAGGTCTCGTCGCTGATCACATCGCTCATCGCTCTCTCCTGAAGTTTTGTGCTTCCTAGCGGCCGTGCCGCCGCGCTTCAAGGGGCCGCGCTTCAGGGTGGAGCCACTTGCCGCCCCGTCCCCGCTGGGCTAGGGCAGGCGAAAGGATCACAAGGAGGGATGATGGACTGGCTTGTCTGGATCGGGGCCGCAATGACCGTGGCGGGTATCGCGGGGATCGGCTGGTGCGTAACCATCGCGCTGCGCCTGCGCCGCGCCGCCCTGAGCGAGGAAGAGCAGCGCGCGCGGCTTCAGCGTGCGGTCATCATCAACATATCGTCCCTTGGCCTTTCCGCGCTGGGGCTGGCACTGGTCGTCACGGGCATAATCCTCGGCTGAGGTCAGACGAGGCGAATGCATAGCAACAACCGCACCGCATTACGCCCCCGCATCGGCGGCGGCTGAAGCGCGGCACCAGCCCCTGCCCCGCTCAGATCGGCATGTTGTTGAACATCGCCTCATATTCGCAGTCGTCTTCGGCACCGGCCCGCTCCCTGGTTTCCGGCGGCAGCACGCGGGCAAGTTCCTGCATTTCGCTCAGCAGGGCGCGCAGCTTTTCATCCTGGGGGGCGAGCGTTTCGGCGCGGGTCGCGATCTGTTCAGCCAGATCGGCCATGCGCTTGGGGGTGTGAAGCATCGTCTCCTCCTCTCGTTCAAAATTACATCGTCAACCGGGCTGCCGCATCAGGACGCGCAACGCTGGCAGAACGGCGTAAAAGGCAGCAGGTCCAGTCGTTCTTCGGCGATGGCGGCACCGCAGCGCTGGCAACGGCCGTAATCGCCGGCCTCGATCCGCTGCAACGCCGCCTCGATCATCCGCATCTCACGCAATCCGGCGCTTCCCATCTGTTCCAGCACCTCATCGGGTTCGCGCTCGGTCGCCAGTTCGGGCCAGTCACGGCTGTCGTGACTGTCGAGCTCTTCTTCGATGCGTTCCAGTCGCAGACCCAGCTCTTGCAGACGCTGTTCAAGCTGTGCCCTGCGGCGTTCAAGCGGCGTGGCCATCGGGGTTCTTCCAAGCATGTCTTCTGTAATGACCAAGCATACGCTGATTCCCCCGTTTCCGGAATTGATACAGGTCAAGGTTGAATAAAATGTCGCAGAAAGGCAGGCGCTGTTGGCCCGCCGATCCGGCGCAGTCATGTTTTTATGCAGATCGCGGCGTGCGGCAGCACTTTCTTCTCTGCCCGCTGGCGGATAACCTGCGACAAAGCCTCGCCCACAAGCCAGACCCGAGCAAAAAAGGAACGCGCCGATGCAGATACGCCCCCTTACCCCCGGTTACGCCGTCTCGCCACAGATCGCGGCGGAGGATGTCGCGGCGATCCGGGACGCGGGCTATACCACGATCATCAGCAACCGTCCGGATGCCGAGGTCGCGCCCGATCATCACGCGAGCGAGATCCGCGCGGCGGCCGAGGCGGCGGGCCTCAAGTTTGTGGAAAATCCCGTGATCAGCGGTGCGCTTACGATGGAGAACGTAATCGCCCAGGGCGAGGCGATTGCGGCGGCGGATGGCCCCATCCTGGCCTATTGCGCGTCGGGCAACCGGTCATCCACCGTCTGGGCCCTGTCGCAGGCGGGCGATCAGCCGACCGATGACCTTATAGGCTTACCCGCACGGCATGGCTATCAACTGGAACACCTGCGCCCGCAGATCGAGGCGCTGGCCGCGCAGAAAAAGAACGGTCAGAGCCGGGACTGAACCAGCGCGGTGAAATGTTCGCCGCGCTTCTCGAAGTTCGGGTATTGATCAAAGCTCGCCGCAGCCGGGGCCAGAAGAACCACCTCGCCCGGCTCGGCCTCGGCCATGGCGCTTTCGACGGCGCGTTCCATCGTCTCGCATACCTCATGCGGGGTGGTGCCGATCTGAAGCGCAAATTCCCGGGCGGAATGGCCGATCAGATATGCCTTGACCACGGGGGCCAGATAACCGGCAAGAGCCGCGATGCCGCCATCCTTGCCAAGCCCGCCCGCGATCCAGCGGATGCGAGGGAAAGCCTGAAGTGCCTTGGCGGCGCTGTCGACATTCGTCGCCTTGCTGTCGTTGACGAATGTGACGCCGTTCCGTTCCCCCACGATCTGGGTCCGGTGCGGCAATCCCTCGAATGAATGAAAGGCCTCTTCGATGACGCGCGGCGCAAGCCCGAGCGCCCGCGCCGCAGCGTAGGCCGCGCAGGCGTTCTGATGGTTATGCGCACCCGGCAGGCCCCGGATGCCCCGCAGATCGACGGATGCCACCTGCCGCCCCTTGCGCCATTCCGCCAGAAAGCCTTTGCGCGCAAAGACCGACCAGCCGGCGCCTTCCAGCTTTTGCCCCGAGGAGATGCGGATCAGGCGGTCGTCCTCGGGCGCCTCGGCCATCTGGTTCGCCAGAAAGCGTCCCTCGACCTCATCGACCCCGATCACCGCCCGATCCGGCCCACCTTCGGAGAACAAGCGCCGCTTGGCCGCAAAATAGCCCCCCATGCCGCCATGGCGATCGAGGTGATCCGGCGACAGGTTGGTAAAGACCGCGATATCCGGCGTCAGCGCCCGGGCGAGTTCGGTCTGATAGCTGGAAAGCTCCAGCACCACGACCTCACCGTCCTGCGCGGGCTCGATGTCCAGAACCCCACGCCCGATATTGCCTGCCATCTGCGACGGACGGCCCGAGACGGAGAGGATGTGGTGGATCAGGGCGGTCGTCGTGGATTTCCCGTTCGAGCCTGTGACGGCAACGACGCGCGGCGTCTGGTCCATCGATTCCCAGCCGCGGGCCCCCCAGGACCGGAAAAAGAGCCCGATATCATTGTCCACCGGCACGCCGGCGGCCATTGCGCGGGCAATGATCGGATTGGGGCTCGGGTAAAGATGCGGGATGCCCGGGCTCACGATCAGCGAGGCCACGCCGTCAAACGCCTGTTCCCGCGTCAGGTCATGCGGCGCGAACCCGGCGGCCACCGCCTTGTCGCGCGCCTCGGGGCTGTCGTCCCAGACAAGCGGTTCCGCCCCGCCTGCGCGCAGGGCATGCGCCGTGGCAAGCCCGGAGCGTCCAAGGCCCAGCACCGCAACCCGGCGCCCTTCATATCCACGAACGGGAATCATAAAGCTTCACCCATGATATCGAGCCTGCACGCGGGCCGGCCTCGCCGCAAGGCTCACCGCACCTTCAGCGTCGCAAGTCCGATCAGCGCGAGGATCAGCGAGATGATCCAGAAGCGGATCACGATCTGCGGCTCGGCCCAGCCTTTTTTTTCGAAGTGATGATGGATCGGCGCCATCAGGAAGACCCGCTTGCCGGTGCGCTTGAAGTAAAGCACCTGGATGATGACGCTCAGCGCCTCGACCACGAAAAGGCCGCCCACGATGGCAAGCACGATCTCATGCTTGGTGCAGACCGCGATGGCCCCCAGGGCGCCGCCAAGCGCGAGGCTGCCGGTGTCGCCCATGAAGACCGCCGCCGGTGGCGCATTATACCAGAGGAACCCGAGCCCGCCGCCGATCAGCCCCGCGGTAAAGATCAGGATTTCGCCCGTGCCCGGAACGTAATGCACGTCCAGATACTGCGTGAAATCCGCCCGCCCGACGGCATAGGCGATGACGCCAAGCGCCCCGGCCGCGATCATCACCGGCATGATCGCCAGCCCGTCCAGCCCGTCAGTCAGGTTCACCGCGTTGGCCGCCCCCACGATCACCAGCATCGAGAACGGAACAAAGAATATCCCGAGGTTGAGGAGGACCGTCTTGAACACCGGAAACGCAAGCTGGTTCGTCAGCTCCGGCGGATGAAAGGCCGCGGCGGCAATGCCCGCACAGGCGGCAATCGCAAGACCGAGGCCCATCCGGACCCGGCCCGGCACGCCGCGCGTGTTGTTCTTGCTCACCTTGGCATAGTCGTCGGCAAAGCCGATCATGCCGAAGCTGAACGTCACCAGAAGAACGATCCAGATATAGGGGTTGTCGAGCCGCGCCCAGAGCAGGGTCGAGGTCAGCACCGCGCCGAGGATCAGCACGCCCCCCATCGTCGGTGTGCCGGCCTTCGACAGATGGCTTTGCGGGCCGTCGTCCCGGATCGGCTGCCCGTTCCGCTGGCTGCGGCGCAACAGGTCGATCAGGGGGCGGCCGAAAATGAACCCGAACAGCAGCGCCGTGAAAAAGGCAGCGCCCGCACGGAAGGTGATGTAGCGGAAGAGGTTGAACATCCCGCCATCACCGAACTCCGTCAACCAATATAGCATTCCTAGGCCGTCCCCCGGTTCTGTTCCGCGTCCGCTTGGCCCAATTTCCGCAGCGCGTCAACAACCAGGCTGACCTTGCTTCCCTTGGACCCCTTGACCAGCACGATATCGCCGGCATCGACCAGATGCCGCGCACGGGCGGCCATGTCTTCGGCCCGTTCGGCCCATTCGCCGCGTTTGCGGGCAGGCAGCGCCTGCCACAGGTGGCGCATCCGCGGGCCGACGCAATGCACACGGTCCACCGCCCGCAGATCTTTCCAATTGGCGATTTCGGCGTGGAGGACGGCCTCGTCGGCGCCAAGCTCCAGCATGTCGCCCAGGACCGCGATGCGACGTCCGCCCGAGACGCGGCCGATCCCGTCGGCAGGTTTCGCCGCCGCAAGCACCTCGAGCGCCGCCGCAAGCGAGGCCGGATTGGCGTTGAAAGCGTCGTCGATCAGCTCGAACCGCAAATCGTCCTCGACAAGATCGAGCACGATGGTTTCGCGCGACCCGCGCCCGCCCGGCGGTCTCCAGAGCCCGATGTCGAGCGCGGCCAGCGTCCGGTCCACCCCCAGCGCGCCGGCCACCCCGAGGCAGCCGAGCGCGTTCATGGCAAAGTGGCGCCCTGCGGCGAGAACCTTGTAGAGAAGCGGCTCACCCATCACCTCGGCCCGAACGACGAGCGTATCCTGCGCCGCAGTCGCGCTGATCATCCGCAGATCCGCGGCAGCGCCAGTGCCGAAAAGCACGACCTGTGCCCCGACCTCTGCCGCCTTTGCCGTCAGGATCGGCGTCACGCCCAGATCGGCGGGCAAGACAGCCGTGCCGCCCGGCTCCAACCCGTCAAGGATCGCGGCCTTCTCATGCGCGATCCCCTCAAGGCTGCCAAAGGCGGCAAGATGCGCCGGTGCAACCGTGGTGATCATCGCGACATGCGGCCGCGCGAGCCGGGCAAGCGGTGAAATCTCGCCCGGATTGCTCATCCCGATCTCGATCACGGCGAAATCCGCATCTGCCGGCATCCGGGCAAGCGTCAGGGGAACGCCCCAGTGATTGTTGAAGCTCGCCTCGGCGGCATGGACCTGCCCCTGCGACGCAAGCATCGTGCGCAGCATCTCTTTGGTCGATGTCTTGCCGACCGAGCCGGTGACGCCCACGATCCGCGCCCTTGTCCGGGCACGGGCGGCCCGCGCCAGATCGCAGAGCGCGGGCAGAACATCCGGCACGACGATCAAGGGCGCATCCGGCGCCACCCCCGGCGGCACGCGCGAAACCAGCGCCCCGGCGGCGCCCTTTTCCAACGCCTGCGCGACGAAGTCATGGCCGTCGCGCGCCGCCGTCAGCGCGACGAACAGATCGCCCGGTTTCAGGCTGCGCGTGTCGATCGAAAGCCCGGTGATGTCGAAGCTGCCGCGCACCTCGCCGCCCATCGCCCGCGCCGCGTCATCCGATGTCCAGAGCGGCGCCATCAGAAGCCGCCCCATCAGAAGCCTCCGTCCAGTGCTGCGACCGCGACGCTGGCCTGTTCCGCATCATCGAACGGAAAAACGGAATCGCCGATGGTCTGCCCGGTCTCATGGCCCTTGCCCGCGATCAGCAGGGCGTCGCCCGCCCCCAGGGCATCGACCGCGCGCAGGATCGCCTCGGCCCGGTCACCGACCTCATTCGCCTCGGGGCAGGCCGCAAGGATGGCGGCGCGGATATCCGCGGGCACCTCGGACCGGGGATTGTCGTCGGTGACAAAGACCACATCCGCATGATCCCGCGCCGCCACGCCCATGAGCGGGCGCTTGCCCTTGTCACGATCCCCGCCGGCGCCGAACACCACCAGAAGCCGCCCCATCACATGTGGACGCAGCGCGCGCAGCGCCGTCGCGAGCGCGTCGGGCGTGTGGGCATAATCCACGAAAACCGGCGCGCCGTTCCGCCGTGTCGCTACATGCTGCATCCGTCCGCGCACCGTCACGAGGCCGGGCAGCACGTCAAAAACCGCATCCGGCCTTTCGCCCGCCGCGATCGCCAGTGCGGTGGCGGCCAGAACGTTCGAGGCCTGAAAATCACCGATGAGATCCAGATGCACCTGCCGCGCCTGGCCCTGCCATGCGAACCGCAGTTCCTGCCCCACGGTTTCGGCACGCTGGCCGATCAGGCGCAGGTCGGCTGTTTCGGCACGCCCCACGGTAATCACATCCTGTTCCCGCCGCCGGGCAATTGCGGCCATATCCTCTCCGCGCGGATCGTCGATATTGATGACCGCGACGCCCTCATCCGGCAGCACCCGCGCAAAAAGCCCTGCCTTGGCTGCGAAATATGCGTCAAAGGTCTCGTGGTAATCCAGATGATCCTGCGTGAAATTCGTGAAGGCCGCCGCCCGCAGCCGCACCGCATCCAGCCGGCGCTGGTCCAGACCGTGGGAGGATGCCTCCATCGCGGCATGGGTCACGCCCTCGTCGGCCATTTGGGCCAGCAGGCGATGCAGGGTGATGGGTTCGGGCGTCGTGTGGTTCAGGGGCGCGGCAAAGGCGCCCTCGATGCCCGTTGTCCCGAAGTTGCAGGCATTATGCCCCAGCGCCGTCCAGATCTGGCGCACGAAGGTCGCCACGGAGGTCTTGCCGTTCGTGCCGGTGACGGCCACCATGACCTCGGGCTGGCGCCCGAACCACAGCGCCGCCGCAAAGGCGAGCGCCGCGCGGGGGTCTTCCGTCACGATCACCGGCACGGGCGAGCCCGCCAGAACCTCGCGCGCGGCGCGAGCCCCGGCGGGATCGGTCAGCACCGCGCCCGCCCCCATCCGCAGGGCATACTGGATGAATTCGGCGCCATGCAGCCTTGCGCCCGGCAGCGCAGCAAACAGGTGCCCCTCCCTCACCTCGCGGCTGTCGACCGAAAGCCCGGTGATCCGCGCCTCTTCGCCGTTCTGCGCGCGCAGGCCAAGCTCTGCGAGGGATTTCGTCTGTGTCATATGCCCGCCTTTCAGTTGCGGACGAGTGTTACTGCATCTTCGACTCGGGGTTCAATGACCGGGCGCATCCCCAACAACGGCGCCGTGCGGCGGATCATCTCGGCCGCGACAGGAACCGCCGTCCAGCCGGCAGTGCGGCGCGGTTCCGGCCCCGAGGTTTCGACGCCTTCGTCCAGCGTCACGACAAGGACGTAGCGGGGATCATGGGCGGGGAAAAAGCTTGCAAAGGTCGCCATGACGCGGTCGCGGTAATAGCCCCCCTCGGGACGCGGTTTGTCGGCGGACCCGGTCTTGCCGCCCACGGCATAGCCGGGCACATCGCCAAAGCTCGCCGTGCCCCGCGTCACCACCTGCCGCAGCATGTCGCGCATCACCGCAGAGGTATGTTCCGAGATGATCCGCTCGCCGACCTGCGGCTGATCCTGCCGCAAGAGCGTGGGCCGCACCAGCGTCCCCCCGTTGACGATCGAGGCATAGCCGGCGGCCAGATGCAGCGGGCTGGCCGACAGTCCGTGGCCATAGGAAATCGTCATGGTCGAGATGTCTGACCACTGGCGCGGCAACAACGGCCGGGCACCCGGCGCCTCGGACAACTCGACCGACAAGGGATCGAGGAACCCCAGCGTGCGCAGGAATTCCTGCTGACGCCGTCCCCCGAACATCATGGCAATCCGCGCGGTGCCGATGTTCGAGCTCTTGACCATCACGTCCGTCACCGTCAGTTCCGGCCCGTAGTTGCGGAAGTCGCGGATGCGGAACCGACCCCAGGTCATCGGGCCGCGCGTGTCGATCCGGGTACCGGCATTGACCAGCCCCTCATCAATTGCCTGCGCGGTGGTAAAGACCTTGAAGGTGGAGCCGAGTTCATAGACCCCCTGAACCGCCCGGTTGAACAGCGGGCTGTCCGAGGCGTCGCCCTCGGTCAGGGGCTGTGGCCGCGTATTGGGGTCGAAATCCGGGAGCGAGACCATCGAGATCACCTCGCCCGTCCGGACATCGAGGATGATCGAGGTGGCGCCCTTGGCGTTCATCAGGCGCATCCCGCCTTCCAGAACCTCGCGCGCGGCTGCCTGGACCGAAAGGTCGATCGACAGTTCGAGCGGGTCGGCGGCATTGGCCGGATCGCGCAGATATTCGTCGAACTGACGCTCGACCCCCGCAACGCCGATGATCTCGGCCGAGTTCACGCCTTCACGGCCGAAACCCGCGCCGCCCAGAATATGCGCCGCAAGCCTGCCGTTGGGATAAAGCCGCATCTCTCGCGGGCCGAACAGCAGACCGGGATCGCCAATGTCGTGAACCGCCTGAACCTGTTCGGGCGACAGGCGGCGCTTGATCCAGATGAACCGACGCTCCGGATCGGTGAACTGCCGCACGAGGGTATCGTGGTTCAGATCGGGGAAAAGCTCGACCAGCTTTACCGCGACCCGTTCAGGATCGATCATCTGATGCGGCTGGGCGTAAAGCGAATGGGTAACGAGGTTGGTGGCGAGAATGCGGCCATTGCGGTCCACGATATCGGCCCGCTGCGCCACGATATCCGCCCCCGAGGAGGCCACGCGCGGCTCCTGCGGTTCCGAGGCGGCCATCAGCCCCATGCGCGCGCCGATCACCGTGAAGGCTGCGAAAAAGAAGACCCCCAGCAGCAACAGACGGCTCTCGGCCCGGAGACGCGCACGGTCGCGCATCGCCTCGTGCCGCAGGCGGAGGTTCTCGCGCTCGATCGCGTCGGGGTTTTCACCGCGTTGACGGGCAAGCAGGATGCGGGCCAGCGGACGCAGGGGCGTGCGGATCATATCTCGCTCTCCAGATCAGAGGTCAGGGCGCCGGGGTCGATCACGGCTTCGGGTGGCAGCGGGAAGGGAACGCCTTCGACCGTGCCGAACTGCTCGGGCGCCAGGGGCAAAAGGCCCAGTCGGTCGAAGTTGAGATCGGCCAGCTCGCGCAGGCGTTCGGGCCGGTTGAGATAGGCCCATTCGGCGCGCTGAACGCTCAGCGCCTCATTCAGCGCGCGGATTTCACGGTTGAGCGCCCCGATTTCGCGCAGCGCCTGTTGGGTCTGATAGTTTTCCCTATAGGCCCAGTAGGCCAGCGCCATCACCGAAAGGGCCGTCAGCACATAAAGGACCGAACGCATCAGCCTGCCCCCCCTGCGAGACGCGGCACGCCGAGCGCGGAACGGTCCACCGGCCCCGCCGGTGCCGTCGTCCGTTCGGCTACCCGCAAAAGCGCCGAGCGGGCGCGCGGATTTGCTGCAAGCTCTTCCTCATCCGCGCCCACCGCCTTGCGCGTAAGGATGCGGAAACGCGGCGCATCCGCGGCCTGTTCGGGGGCATAACGATTGGCGTTACCGCCCTGCCCCGACCGCACCTGGAGGAACCGCTTCACGATGCGATCCTCAAGCGAGTGGAAGGTCACGACAGCAAGTTTGCCCCCAGGTGCAAGCGCGCGTTCCGCGGCCTCCAACCCTGCGACAAGCTGCTCGAATTCCCTGTTCACCGCGATGCGGATGGCTTGAAAGCTGCGCGTCGCCGGATGGCTCTGGCCGGGCTTGGGGCGGGGCAGGCAACCTTCGATGACGCGGACGAGTTCGAGCGTCGTCTCGAACGGCTTGACCACGCGGGCCGCGACAATCGCGCGCGCGATCCGGCGCGAGGCGCGCTCCTCGCCGAACTGGAACAGGATGTCGGCAAGCTCACCTTCGGGCAGGGAGTTCACCAGATCGGCGGCGCTTTCGCCTGACTGGCTCATCCGCATGTCGAGGGGGCCTTCCCGGGTAAAGGAAAAGCCGCGCTCTGCCTGATCGAGTTGCATGGAGGACACGCCAAGATCCAGCACCACGCCCTGCAACGGTTCCGCCGCATGGGCATCAAGTTCGCTGAAAGTCCCCTGAACAAGCTGCACGCGGGGCCCGAACCCCTGCGCCCAGGCCCCGGCCAGTTCCAGCGCCAGGGGATCGCGATCAATTCCGATCACAAGCGCGGCACCGGCCTCCAGCAGCCCCTTTGCATAGCCGCCGGCACCCAGAGTTCCGTCCAGCCAGATGCCGTGAACCGGGGCCACGGCCGCAAGGAGGGGGCGCAGCAGAACCGGGATATGGGGACTGCCATCCGCCATGGGTCAATCCCCCGGCAGGTCGCCCAGAAGCGACAGGATATCCGCGCCTTCGGGCAGGGCCTCAAGCTCTGCCTGCGCCGCCTCGACCAGATCGGCCTCATAGGTTTCCGGCTGCCAGATCTGGAATGTATCGAGTGCCCCCGCAAAGACGGCTTCGGCCGAAAGACCGATCTTGTCGCGCAACTTCTGCGGGAGAACGATGCGCCCGTCCTCATCGACCTCGGATGAATGCGACAGGGTGATCATGACCCGTTCGAGCAGCCGCCGCGTGCCCGAGCCGCGCGGCAGCCGGGCGATCTGCGCCTCGACCTCTCGCATGGCGGAAATCGTGTAACATTCCAGGAACTTGCGCCGCTCATCGCCATAGACGATCACGAAGCGCGGGCGGTGCCCGTCGGCCCAGTCGGGGTCGCCTGCCTCCAGAACGCGGCGGAAGGGCGCGGGGATGGAGACCCGGCCCTTCGCATCAACCTTCTGGTTGAACTCGCCTCTGAACGTGTGCGCCACTTGCTGCGGCCTTTCAACTGTCCCGTTTATGCCGGTATTCCGGCTTTTTCCGTTCCTGACCCGCCGGAAATGAAACGGCGGATCGGGCTGCTGCCACTGCCCGATCCGCCGCCCTCGTCCCGTCAATCGGGTTCGTCCGGTTACGCTTACCACCTTGGGGGATGCTGCTCGCGCGGGCCGGATCTTCTTCGTTGTGATGATGAAGCGGGGTGCCTGTATGAAGCCTGCTTGGTCGCCTCGGGGTTCTTTGTCGCCCCTTGTCTGCCCGTCCCATCGTCTGGAACCGGAATGCCATGGGAAATCATGGGAAGCAACGGTTATTTTCGGGAGGATTGGCGGGATTGCTCGCGAAAACGCGAGCGCTCGGGAGAACAGATCGGGAGCAGAGGCGCATAAATTGCGTCATCTGGGCAGGAGGTCCCCATATATAGTTGGGGCGGTGAGATGAAAGAATTTCCAAGAATTCCCGGCGCCCCCGAAACATCGATCCTCAGGTGATGCAGGCAGGCAACAGAAAGTCCGCCTGATTGGCGTGCGCGTCGCTCGATTAGGGAGATTTTCCGGCTCTCACACGCGCCACACGCGCCCGTGATTCGAGCGCGCGTCGCGCGTCCAGCATCTTTTCCCATGAATTCCCGGAGGGGTGTCGAAGTCAGGCCATTCCGCCCAGCACCAGACCCTTCGCAAGCTGCGCATAGGCGTCGGCTATAGGACCCTCTCCGGCGGCGACCGGTGTGCCAGCGTCACCTGCGAGCCGGACGTCGAGGCTCAGGGGAATCGCGCCCAGAAAGGGAAGGTCGAGACGGGCCGCCTCAGTCTGAACGCCGCCATGGCCAAAGATGTGCTCCTCATGGCCGCATTTGGGGCAGATATAGGTGGACATGTTCTCGATCAGGCCGAGGACCGGCGTCTTGAGCGTCTCGAACATCTTGAGCGCCTTGCGTGCGTCCAGCAGCGCCACGTCCTGCGGCGTGGACACCACGATGGCCCCCGTCACCCGCGTCCGCTGACACAGCGTCAACTGAACATCCCCCGTCCCCGGGGGAAGATCGACGATCAGCACGTCAAGCTCGCCCCAGGCGACCTGACCCAGCATCTGTTGCAGCGCCCCCATCAGCATCGGGCCGCGCCAGATCACCGCCTCGTCTTCCTTGAGCATCAAACCGATGGACATCATCGTGACGCCATGCGCCTGAAGCGGAATGATCGTCTTGCCGTCCGGAGAGGCGGGACGCTTGTTCACGCCCATCATCCGGGGCTGCGACGGACCGTATATATCTGCGTCGAGCAGGCCCACCCGACGCCCCTGACGCGCAAGCGCCACGGCAAGGTTGCTGGACACGGTCGACTTGCCCACACCGCCCTTGCCGGAAGCGATCGCCAGAATCCGCGCGACACCGGCGACCGGTTGCGCGCCGGCCTGCGGCGTGGGGTGCTGGCCGATCTTGAGGCTGGGCGCAGGACCAGCGGGCTGCGGCGCAGGATTCGGGCGCGGGGCCGGACCATGCGCCGTAATGACCACGGACACGCTGTCGACGCCCGCAAGGGCGCGCAAGACGTCACCCGCTGCAAGGCGCGCGGGCTCCAGTTCCCGCGCCTGTTCCGGGGTGGCCGCTTCGATCACGAATCTGACCGTCCCGCCCTCGACCGACAAGGCGCGAACCAGATCCCGGGATACCAGCGTGCCGCCGCCGGCGACCGAAACAGATTCGAGTGCCTGAAGAACAGCCTCGCGGGAAATGGTCATGGTTCTCTCCTTGCGCAAACACGCCACCTTACTTGTCAGTTATTGCGGGGGACACAAGGGGCGCCCGCAGGTCATTCGCATCCTGCCCGCAAAATCGGCAAAGGCGATAATTGGCGATGAAAATAGGTCAGCGAACGTTATGCATTTGCCGCATGGCAGCATTGACGGTTTGCCGCATTGTGCATTCGCAGCAATTGGCTATGTTTGCCCTAACAGCGAACGGAAATGCTGACGCCCAAGCGCCTTCGCACAGAGTTTCAAAGACGAGGCCTGAAATGGCATATGCATCGAACATCCGCGCCGGCCACATCGGTCTGGCAGAACGCGCCCAAGCACTGGTTGCTCGCCTCGGTGAGACGCTCGAACGCCGGCGCATCTACCGCGAGACTGTGCGCGAACTCAGTGCGCTGTCAACCCGCGAACTGAACGACCTCGGCATCAGCCGGTCGATGATCACCCGCGTCGCGCTCGAAGCAGCCTGGCGCAAGTAAGTTTCCTACAGAGGGCCCTACCTCCTCCCAGGGCTTTCTGACTGACGGCGATACCTCCTCCTCCCTGTGTCGCCGTCCTTTTATTCGGGCCTTTGGCTCAAACGGTATGCGACGGCCCCCTCCTCCTCCCTGGGGCCACGCTACAGGCGGCGACCTCCCCTCCTCCTCCCTGGAGGTCGCCGCACCTGAATTCGGACCTCCGGGTCCAGATGGTATGCGACGGCTCCCTCCTCCTCCCTGGGGCCACGCTACAGGCGGCGACCTCCCCTCCTCCTCCCTGGAGGTCGCCGCACCTGAATTCGGACCTCCGGGTCCAGATGGTATGCGACGGCTCCCTCCTCCTCCCTGGAGCCACGCTACAGGCGGTGACCTCCCTCCTCCTCCCTGGAGGTCACCGCACCTGAATTTCGGACCTTCGGGTCCAGACGGTATGCGACGGCCCCCTCCTCCTCCCTGGGGCCACGCTACAAGCGGCGACCTCCCCTCCTCCTCCCTGGAGGTCGCCGCACCCCAACCCCCAGAGATGAGCTTGATCGCGGGACGCTTGCAGCGGCTTGATCCGAGTTGGCGAAGATCGCCCTGTGTCGGGAAGGCCCTGTGTTGCGAAGACCGCGCTCCTGTTGCGCGAAGGTCGGGCGTGCACATCGACATGCCCGCTACTGCGGACCCGCCGGCACCCCCTCAAGACCGGTCAAAAGGGCCAATCAAAAGGGGACGTCGTCAGCCTGATCCGCTGCGACCACGAAACGCGCGACCAGCTTTTTTGACCCGGCCTTGTCGAAAGACACGTCAAGCTTGTCGCCCTCGATCCCCTGCACCGTTCCATAGCCGAATTTCTGGTGAAACACCCTGTCGCCCAGCGTGAAGCTCGACGCGGCCTCCAGATCTATGACCACGTTGCGGCTTTCGCGCGGCTGAGCGACCGGGCGCGTCGCCGCGCGTTCCTGAAGGCGCTTCCACCCCGGTGAATTATAGACATTGGCCGAGGCCGCCCGCGCCTCGACGCCAGAGGTCATGCCGGCCGCGCCATATCCACCGCCGTAAAGCCCCGGCGGCGTCAGAACCTCCACATGGTCTTCGGGCAGTTCGTCGATGAAGCGCGACGGAAGCGCGGATTGCCATTGCCCGTAGACGCGGCGGTTGGAGGCGAACGAGATCGTGCAGATCACCTCGGCCCGGGTAATCCCGACATAGGCAAGGCGCCGTTCTTCTTCGAGGCCGGAAAGCCCGCTTTCATCCATCGATCTCTGGCTGGGGAAAAGCCCGTCCTCCCATCCCGGCAGAAAGACCGCCTGAAACTCCAGCCCCTTCGCCGCATGAAGCGTCATGATGCTGACCTTCTCGGCGGTGTCCTCGGTCTCATTATCCATGATCAGCGCGACATGTTCGAGAAATCCCTGAAGGTTCTCGAACTGCTCCAGCGCCTTGACCAGCTCCTTGAGGTTTTCGAGCCGGCCCGGGGCCTCGGGCGTCTTGTCGTTCTGCCAATGGGCGGTATAGCCCGAATCGTCGAGGATCTGTTCCGCAAGTTCGATGTGGTTCTGCTCGCCCCGGCGCACCCGGTCGTGCCACTGGTCGATCTGCGTCACCAACCTGCGAAGCTCGGCCAGCCCCTTGCCGCCCAGCAATCCTTCGGAAACAACCCGGCGCGCGCCTTCCAGCAGGGGCACGCCCGCCTCGCGCGCGACGCGCTGGATCAGTTGCTGGGCCTTGTCCCCAAGGCCCCGTTTCGGGGTGTTCACGATCCGCTCGAAGGCAAGATCGTCGGTCGGACCCACGGCGAGGCGGAAATAGGCCATCGCGTCGCGGATCTCCAACCGCTCATAGAACCGGGGGCCGCCGATTACGCGATAGGGAAGACCGATGGTCAGAAAACGATCCTCGAAGGCGCGCATCTGGTGGCTGGCCCGCACCAGGATCGCCATGTGATCGGGGCTGATCGGATCAAGGCCGCGCGTTCCGCGCTGCAGCGCCTCGACTTCTTCGCCGATCCAGCGCGCCTCTTCCTCACCGTCCCAATGGCCGATAAGCCGCACCCGCTCACCCTCGGGCGCGTCGGTCCAGAGCGTTTTGCCAAGCCGACCCTTGTTCGAGGCGATAAGACCGGACGCCGCGCCGAGGATATGGGGGGTAGAGCGGTAGTTCTGCTCCAGCCGGATCACCTGCGCGCCCGGAAAATCCTTTTCGAACCGCAGGATGTTGCCAACCTCGGCCCCTCGCCAGCCATAGATCGACTGATCGTCGTCGCCGACGCAGCAGATGTTGCAATGGCCCTGCGCCAGAAGCCGCAGCCACATGTACTGCGCGACGTTCGTGTCCTGATATTCGTCCACCAGAATGTAGCGCAGCCAGCGTTGATACTGTTCCAGCACATCGGGATGCGCCTGAAAGATCGTCACGACATGCAGAAGGAGGTCGCCGAAATCGACTGCGTTCAGGGTGCGCAGACGCTCCTGATACGCCGCATAGAGCTCGACGGCCCGGTTGTTGAAGGCCGACGCCTCGGACGCGGGGACACGCGTCGGGGTCCAGGCCCGGTTCTTCCAGTTGTCGATGATTCCGGCAAGCTGGCGGGCCGGCCACCGCTTTTCGTCGATATTCCCGGCCAGGATCAACTGCTTGAGAAGCCGGATCTGGTCATCCGTGTCGAGGATGGTGAAGTTGGAACGAAGGCCCGCAAGTTCCGCATGTCTGCGCAACAGCTTGACGCTGATCGAGTGGAACGTGCCCATCCAGCCCATCCCCTCGGCCGCGTGGCCCAGCATCCGGCCGACCCGGTCCTTCATCTCGCGTGCTGCCTTGTTGGTGAAGGTCACGGCGAGGATTTCGTTCGGACGGGCACGGCCGGTATTCAGCAGATGGACGATTCGGGTCGTGAGCGCCTTGGTCTTGCCCGTCCCCGCCCCGGCAAGCATGAGCACGGGGCCGTCCAGCGCCTCGACTGCGGCGCGCTGTGCCGGGTTGAGGTCATCCAGATAGGCGACCTGACGCGCGCCCAGGGCGCGGGCCGACAGGGACTGGTGCGCCCCGGCCTCGAAAGCATCGAATTCGTCGAAATCGTTCATGCCGGGCAATCTAGACGCTTCGCTCGGAAAGGGAAAGGTTTGTTCCACTTCCGTTCGCGCCGCCGGTCATCTTTGTAAAATTTCTGCAGTTGCAAAATAAACCACGAATGAGGCAACCTGTCGCAGGAGCGCCGAGGTGCCGGGAGGGGTTTTCATGACATCGTTCAAAAAGATACTGATCGCCAATCGGGGCGAGATCGCCATTCGCGTGATGCGCGCCGCGAACGAGATGGGCAAGAAAACCGTCGCCGTCTTTGCCGAAGAAGACAAGCTGAGCCTCCACCGTTTCAAGGCCGATGAGGCGTATCGCATCGGCGAAGGTCTGTCGCCGGTGGGCGCCTATCTCTCTATCCCTGAAATCATCCGCGTCGCCCGCATGTCGGGCGCCGATGCGATCCACCCCGGCTATGGCCTCTTGTCCGAAAATCCGGATTTCGTCGAGGCCTGCGATGCTGCCGGTATCACGTTTATCGGGCCACGCGCCGATACGATGCGCGCCCTTGGCGACAAGGCGAGCGCGCGCCGCGTGGCAATCGAGGCGGGCGTGCCCGTGATCCCCGCAACCGAAGTGCTGGGCGATGACTTTGACGCGATCCGGGCCGAGGCGGCGGAAATCGGCTATCCCCTGATGCTCAAGGCAAGCTGGGGCGGCGGCGGGCGCGGGATGCGCCCCATCCTGAATCCGGAGGAACTGGCCGACAAGGTGCGCGAGGGGCGGCGCGAGGCCGAGGCGGCGTTCGGGAATGGCGAGGGATATCTGGAAAAGATGATCCAGCGCGCGCGCCATGTCGAGGTGCAGATCCTGGGCGACACGCATGGCCAGATCTATCACCTGTTCGAACGGGATTGCACGGTCCAGCGCCGCAACCAGAAGGTGGTTGAACGGGCACCCGCCCCCTATCTGACCGACGCGCAACGCGCGGAGATCTGCGAGCTCGGCCTGAAGATCGCGCGTCAGGTCGGATATCAGAATGCCGGCACGGTCGAGTTCCTCATGGATATGGATGAGGAGAAGTTCTATTTCATCGAGGTGAACCCTCGCATTCAGGTCGAACATACCGTGACCGAGGAGGTCACGGGCATCGACATCGTGCGCGCCCAGATCCTGATTGCCGAGGGCGCGACCTTGGCTGACGCTACCGGCGCCGCCGACCAGTCCGCGATCACGCTCTCCGGCCACGCGCTGCAATGCCGCGTGACGACCGAGGATCCGCAGAACAACTTCATTCCCGATTATGGCCGGATCACGGCCTATCGTTCCGCGACCGGGATGGGGATCAGGCTCGATGGCGGAACGGCCTATTCAGGCGGCGTGATCACCCGCTATTACGACTCGCTTCTGGTCAAGGTGACGGCCTGGGCCGCGACGCCGGAGATGGCCATAGCCCGGATGGACAGGGCGCTGCGCGAGTTTCGTATCCGGGGCGTTTCGACCAACATCGCCTTTGTCGAAAACCTGCTCAAGCATCCGACCTTCCTTGCGAACGAGTGCACGACCAAGTTCATCGACACGACGCCCGAGCTTTTCACGTTCAGAAAGCGGCGCGACCGTGCGACGCGCCTCCTGACCTATATCGCGGACATCACCGTGAACGGGCATCCCGAGACCTCGGGCCGCCCGCTGCCTGCCGCCGACATAAAGACACCACGCCCCCCGACGCTGCGCACCGATAGCCCCGCCCCCGGCACACGCACCCTGCTGGAGGAGAAGGGCCCGCAGGCGGTGGCAGACTGGATGGCGGCGCAGACGCAGCTTCTGATCACCGACACGACGATGCGCGACGGTCACCAGTCGCTGTTGGCGACGCGGATGCGGTCGATCGACATGATCCGGGTCGCGCCGGCCTATGCCGCGAACCTGCCGCAGCTTTTCAGCGTCGAATGCTGGGGCGGCGCGACATTTGACGTGGCTTACCGCTTCCTGCAGGAATGTCCGTGGCAGCGGCTGCGCGATATCCGCGCCGCGATGCCCAACCTCATGACCCAGATGCTGCTGCGCGCCTCTAACGGGGTCGGCTATACGAACTATCCGGACAATGTCGTCCAGTCCTTCGTGGCACAGGCCGCCCGGACGGGCGTCGATGTGTTCCGCGTCTTCGACAGCCTGAACTGGGTCGAGAACATGCGCGTGGCGATGGAGGCGGTGGTCGAGGCGGGGAAGGTATGCGAGGGCACGATCTGCTACACCGGCGATCTGCTTGATCCCGCGCGTTCGAAATACGACCTGGGTTATTATGTGACGATGGGCAAGGCGCTGCGGGACGCAGGGGCGCATGTGCTCGGCCTCAAGGACATGGCGGGCCTTCTGAAACCGGCGGGCGCGCGTCTGCTGGTGAAGGCGCTGAAAGAAGAGGTGGGCCTGCCGATCCATTTCCACACCCATGACACATCGGGACTTGGCGGGGCGACGATCCTTGCCGCCGCCGAGGCGGGTGTGGACGCGGTCGATTGCGCGATGGACGCGCTTTCGGGAAATACTTCGCAGCCCACGCTCGGTTCGATCGTCGAGGCGCTGAAGGGCACCGAACGCGATACGGGGCTCGATATCGGTGCGATCCGCGAAATCTCCAACTACTGGGAATCGGTGCGCGCCCACTATGCGGCTTTCGAATCCGGCCTTCAGGCCCCGGCATCCGAGGTCTATCTGCACGAAATGCCGGGCGGGCAGTTCACCAACCTCAAGGCGCAGGCCCGCAGTCTGGGCCTTGAGGAACGCTGGCACGAGGTCGCCGAAGCCTATGCCGAGGTGAACCGGATGTTCGGAGATATCGTCAAGGTCACGCCAAGCTCCAAGGTCGTGGGTGACATGGCCCTGATGATGGTCGCGCAGGGGCTGACCCGCGCACAGGTCGAGGACCCGGCGGTCGAGGTTTCCTTTCCCGACAGCGTGATCGACATGCTGCGCGGCAATCTCGGCCAGCCTCATGGCGGCTGGCCCGAACCGATCCTGCGCAAGGTGCTGAAGGGTGAGGCACCGATAACCGACCGTCCCGGCGCGCATCTGCCGCCCGTCGACCTGGAAGCGACGCGGGCGCAGGTTGCGGCCGAACTGTCCAAGGATGCCGAAGACGGCGCCGAAGTCATCGTCGATGACGAGGATCTGAACGGTTACCTGATGTATCCGAAGGTCTTCATGGATTACCGTGCCCGCCATGCGACCTATGGCCCGGTGCGCGCGCTGCCGACGCGGACCTTCTTTTACGGGATGACGCCGGGCGAAGAGATCACGGCCGAGATCGACCCGGGCAAGACGCTGGAAATCCGCCTGCAGACCGTCGGGGAAACCGGCGACGACGGCGAGGTGCGCGTGTTCTTCGACCTCAACGGCCAGCCCCGCGTGGTTCGGGTTCCCAACCGGCAGGTCAAGGCCAAGACGGCCGCACGACCCAAGGCGAGCGACGGAAATGCCGCGCATATCGGGGCACCGATGCCGGGATCGGTCGCGTCGGTCGCGGCTGCGGCGGGTCAGAAGGTCAGGCCCGGCGATCTGCTGTTGACCATCGAAGCGATGAAGATGGAAACCGGGATACATGCCGACCGGGAAGGCGTGGTGAAGGCCGTGCATGTGACACCGGGCGCGCAGGTGGATGCGAAGGATCTTCTGGTCGAGTTGGAATAGGTACTGTCTCGCGCGCCGGTCCGGCATTGGGGGAAAATTTCCGCGGCGATGCGTATTTCCCCCTTGCGGGTCCCGGGCCGAGTTTGTAAATCACCGCTCACCCAAGGATGCGGGCGTAGCTCAGGGGTAGAGCATAACCTTGCCAAGGTTGGGGTCGAGGGTTCGAATCCCTTCGCCCGCTCCAATATTCGGTAGACTTTTCAAAAGCATAGATGGCGCCCCAAGGGGCGCCATCTGCTTACAGAGCGAACCGATCATCACAATGTAAGCACTGTGTAAGCAGTTCGATTCGTATCGTAGGGTAGTCTGGCGTAGATCCGAACGCGGTGCCGAACGGACGACCGTCGGATCGTGGGCCGACAGTTTCACACACGTTTGGGCCACAAGTCACAGCGCTGGAGGCCGCGCCTTCCGTTGCTACCGCCCGAACCGAACTTCATCAGAGTGTCCTGTGCTTCGCCTCGGCCGTATAGCTGCCCGGTGGTTTTATTCGCATAGGTGGCCGCATGAACTTCGGGCGTGGGGAACTGGATAGCTGCCTTGCCACAGTCTGATCGGCATCCAGAAATGGATGTTCCATTTATGCCAAAGCAGATGTAATGCGCCAGTTTTGGCACTGATACCTTGCGAAAACGTGGTGAATAGATGGACCGACTGGATTCGGATCGAATGTTCGTGGCGGTGATGGAGGCTGGCAGCTTCACGGCTGCCGCCGAGCGGCTTGGCACAAGGTCAGGACAGGCTTCCAAGCTTGTCTCGAGGTTGGAAGCCGAACTGGGTGTGCGCCTCTTGAATCGCACCACGCGGGCGGTTTCCCCTACCGAGGCGGGCCAAGCATACTATGCTCGCATCCGTCCGATCCTCGATGATCTGGCCGCACTCGACCTCTCGGTGCGGAACATTTCGCAGGAGCCGCGCGGCCTGTTGCGGCTCACCGCACCGCTCACTTTCGGGACGCTCGAACTCGCTCAGGCATTGAACGACTTCGCGGCCCGCTACCCGGAAATCGAACTCGACGTGAACTTCACGGATCGGGTGGTCAATCTGGTCGACGAAGGATTCGACATGGGCGTGCGGGTGGGGCGGCCTGCGGACTCGTCGCTGGTCGCTACCCGGCTCTGCGATGTCCGGCTGCTTGTCGTCGGCTCGGCCACCTATCTGGCGCGGCGAGGAGAGCCGCACGCACCCGGCGACCTGGCTGGGCACGACTGCATCATCGACACCAACTTCCGTGAACCCAACCGCTGGCCGTTCCGGACTGCTGACGGTGCTGACTTCCTGGCACCCGTGACTGGCCGGATACGCTATTCGAACGCCGAAGCCTGCCTGCGGGCCGCCGAGGCCGGGTTGGGCCTCGCCTGTTTGCCGAGTTTCGTCGTCGGTCCATCTGTGCGGTCGGGCAAGTTGCAGAGGTTCTTGCAGCCTTTTGAACCCACAGCCTACGGCGTCCATGTCCTCTATCCGCACAACCGGCATCTGGCTGCCAAGGTGCGCGTGCTGGTGGACTTCCTGACTGCACGCTATCGCAGCACGGCGTCTTGGTAGAGAAGGTCGTGCGATTGCTTCCATTCTGGATGCAATTATCTTCTCGAAAGCGGCATTATCATGTCGTCAGAACAGGGCCATGTCTTTTCTCGTGCCGCTTCAAGGCGAATCCTTCATGGAGACCTGACATGACCTTTGCGCTTTCAACCGGGGAGCCTCACCGGCCCCTGATCGCCGGAGTCGACAATGCCCACCTGGCCGCCACCATTCTGCGCGTCTCGATGGGGATCCTGTTTCTGGCACATGCCCTGTTGAAGATCGTTGTTTTCACGCCCGCAGGAGCGGCCGGTTTCTTTGCGAGCCTCGGCTTTCCTGCAGCGCTTGCCTACATCGTCATCGCCGCGGAGCTTCTTGGCGGTATCGCCCTGATCCTCGGCGTATGGACACGCTGGGTCTCGCTCGCACTTTTGCCGATTCTGCTTGGGTCGATCTATGCACCGCATTGGGCCGCCGGTTTCTTCTTCTCAAACGAGGGGGGTGGTTGGGAGTTTCCCGCCTTCTGGGCCATCACGCTGATCGTGCAGGCGCTGCTGGGCGATGGCGCCTTTGCGCTTCGTCGCAAAAGGGACTGATCCAGTCTCGGCGGTCGCAAGCGACCTGCCCCACCCATCGGTTCATGAGGGAGATCGAGCATGACCGTATCCCACAGCATGGTCGCCGACAGGTTCGAGATGTCCGCCGCGCCGATGCGGATCGGCAGGGTTCGTCTGCGGGTGCGCGACCTGGCGCTGGTGTCGACGTTCTATCGCAGCATGCTCGGCCTGTCTCTGATCGGGGAAAGTCGCGACCGGACAGTGCTCGGAACCGGCACGGCACCACTGCTCGAACTGATCGGCGACCCGGGGCTTGCACCGCGCGACCCCCGGCAAGCCGGCTTGTTTCACACCGCCTTCCTCCTGCCCAGTCGGAGCGATCTCGCCCGCTGGTTTGCCTTCGCCACGGAAAATAGCGTCGCACTGGAAGGCGCCACCGACCACACGATCAGCGAGGCGATCTATCTGGCGGATCCAGAAGGAAACGGGATCGAAATCTACGCCGACAGACCGCCGTCGGGCTGGAGCAATCCCGATGGGGGGCTACGCCTCTCCAGCAGGTTGTTGGACGGACAGAACCTGTTGCGCGCCGCAGACGGAACGCGCTGGACAGGGTTTCCCGAAGGCGGGATCGTTGGCCATATCCACCTTCAGGTCGGCGATACCAGGGTGGCCGAAGATTTTTTCCGCGATGTTCTCGGCTTCGATGTGACGGCCCGCATCCCCAACGCAAGTTTCTTCGGTAGCGGCGGCTATCACCACCAGATCGGCAGCAATACCTGGAACAGCCGGGGCGCCGGAGCGCGGCCAGAGCATATGGCGGGGCTCGAGTCCTTCGAGATCGTCCTCCGCGATCCGGCTGAACGCGCGGGAATCCTTGCCCGAGCAGCGGCACATGGCGTCGAGATCACCCCCGAAGGCGCCGCGCTCAAACTGCGCGATCCGTGGGGTACGATGATTACCGTTACGGGATGAAGGCAAGTTTCATAAGCAAAATAAAGACATTGTCGATCACCGGGCTTGCGCAAAGGATGACGCGGCAGGCGTCTGCCTTGAGACATGTAGTCACGGCTCAACTGCTTGCCTGAATTGTCTCGATCAATCGCTCACCCGTGGCTTTTCAGCTGTGCCCTTTGGCACAGGATTTTCGCACGGAATGCCGGAGATATACGAATATTTCCAATATGTTTCACATGCTTGCCTATGACTCTCATCTGACTTAGGAAAACCCGAGGACTGATGAGATCGGTGAGGAAAAGCGAATGTCGAACAAATTGATGGCGGGAAAGCGCGGGCTGATCATGGGCCTGGCGAATGAAAAGTCCATTGCCTGGGGAATTGCCAAAGCGCTTGCCGATGCCGGGGCAGAGATTGCGTTCTCGTATGTAGGCGACGCGCTCAGAAAACGGGTCGAGCCGCTGGCGGCACAGATCGGCGCTACCGAGATCCACGAATGTGACGTGACTGACGAGGCCTCGATCGACGCGCTTTTCGACCATCTCGGCCATATCTGGGGCAAGCTCGATTTCGTCGTCCATGCTGTCGTCTTTTCCGACAAAGCCGAATTGCGCGGCCGTTACGTTGATACCAGCCGCGACAATTTCCGGGTGACGATGGACATCTCGGTCTATTCCTTCACCGCCGTCTGCCGCCGCGCCGCGGATCTGATGCCCGAGGGCGGTAGCTTGCTGACTCTGTCCTACTACGGGGCTGAACAGGTGATGCCGCATTACAATGTGATGGGCGTAGCCAAGGCCGCGCTGGAGGCGAGCGTGCGTTATATCGCCGAGGATCTGGGCAAGGTGGGCATCCGCTGCAACGCGATCTCGGCCGGGCCGATCAAGACGCTTTCGGCAGCCGGTATCGGGGATTTCCGCTACATCCTGAAATGGAACGAGCTGAACAGCCCTCTGCGCCGCAACGTCAGCCAGGAAGAAGTGGGCAACGCGGCCCTCTTTCTGCTGTCGGACCTGGGAACCGGCGTCACCGGCGAGGTGCATCATGTTGACGCCGGATACCATGTGGTCGGGATGAAGGCGGTGGATGCACCGGACATCGACGTCGTGAGCGGCCGCAAGGACTGATGCGGCGGCGGCCTGTCGCAGCCCCGGCGGCGAACCATCGCCGCCGGGAGAAACTGCTATCCCTGCGATGCGCCCGCGGCCGCCGGATCGCGCCGCAGTGCCTGGCGGTCGATCTTGTCGGTGCCGGTCTTGGGCAGCGACGGCAGATAGAATACCTCGCGCGGATATTTGTGCGGCAGCAGGTTGCGCCGCGCGTGCGCCTGGAGCTCGCGCGTCAGTTCAGAGTCCGGGGAAACTCCGTCCACCAGCGCCACAAAGGCCCGGATGGTCAGGCGCTGATCGGCCAGGGGCACCGCCAGGACACAGCTTTCGCGCACCTTGGGATGCTCGTTCAGCGCAAGCTCGATCTCCATCGGCCAGACCCACTGGCCCGAGACCTTCACCATGTCGTCAGCGCGGCCCTTGTAGAAGTAGTATCCTTCGGCATCCCTGACGAAGCGGTCGCCGGTGTCCAGCCAGCCGTCGCGAATGGTCTCGGCCGTCTTGTCCGGGCGGTTCCAATATCCCTGCGTCGACGATAGCCCACGCACCTGCATCACACCCTCTTCACCGGGACCAGGTTCGCGACCGTCCGGGGCTACAAGCCGCACGGCATAGCCCGGCACGATCCGGCCGGACGAGCCGATGACCTGCCGCGCCTCGGTGTTGGAAAGGTAGATATGCAGCATCTCGGTAGAGCCCAGCCCTTCGACGATGGGCAGGCCGGACAGCTTGCGCCAAGCGGAAGCGATATCGGCCGACAGCACCTCGGCCGCCGAAAGGCAGAGCCGCAGCGACGACAGATCGGCCCCGTCCGCACCCTTGTGGTGCATGAGCGCGGTATAGAGCGTCGGCAGGCCGAAGAACACGGTCGGGCGATGGCGACCGATCTGGTCGAAGATCGCCGCCGGGTCAGGACGCCCCGACAGCAGCAGCGCCGCCGCGCCGGCCGAGAACGGAAACACCACCGAATTGCCGAATCCATAGGCGAAATAGACCTTGGGAACGGAAAAGCAGATGTCGCCGGGCACCAGACGCAGCACATGCGCGGCATAGGTCGCGTTGATGTAGGGCACATCCTCGTGCCGGTGGACGACGCCCTTGGGCCGGCCGGTGGAGCCCGAGGAGTACATCCAGAACGCCATGTCGTTCCGAGTGGTGGGATGTTCTGCCAACGTGTCGGGCGCGCCGGCCCAAGGGCGCTGACCGGCATCGATCACCGGCGCATCGGCGTCGAAAGCCGCGCGGAAGGCAGAGGAGGTAACGACCAACGACGCGCCGCTGTCCTCGAGGAAGAAGTCGATCAGCTCGCGCGGCGACAGCGTGTTGATGAGCATCGGCACAAGGCCCGCGCGCATCGCCCCCATGATGGTCGCCGGATAGGCCGGTTCGTCGTCCATGAACAGCAGCACCCTGTCGCCGGGTGCTGCGCGATCGCGCAGGTAATTGCCGATCCGCGCCGCCTCGGCGATCAGTTCGGCATAGGTCCAGTTCCTGGAATCGTGGATGATCGCCGTCGCGTCCGGGTTGCGGTCGAGATTGTCCCACAGAATGCGGCCGGCATTGTAATCCGCGGGCAGATCGAAGCCCACCTCCGCCGCAAGGCTTTCGATATCGGGGGTGCGGGTCCGGGCCTCGACGCTCATGCCGCGACCTCCGCGTCGAGGCTGAGGCCCCGCGCTTCGGCACTGGCGCTGAACTGCGGCGCAAGCGCCCGCAGCCGTGCCGCGTCGAGCCTGCCGGCCCGGCGGATATAGGACAACGCGAACGGCCATGGCTCCAGCGCCATATGCCTGTCGTACCCCTCATACCAATCCGCCGAGCGGTTTGCGGCATCGACGATCTTGGCCAGCACCGGCGCGCGCCGGGCCTGATAGGCCGGCAGCGCCGCCGCGACATTCCAGTCATGCTCTCGCAGCGCCGCTATCAAGGCAACGACATCCTCGAGTGCGAGCCGCGTGCCCGAGCCGATGGAGTAATGTGCGGTATGCAGGGCATCCCCCACAAGCACCCGGTTGCCGTCGTGCCAGCGAGCGCAGGACAGCTTCGGAAACCGCCGCCAGGCCGAGCGGTTCTCGATCAGCCGCGCGCCTTCCAGCGTTCCGGCGAACAGCCGCTCGCAGACGGCGCGGTATTCGGGCTCGGCCATATCGGCAAAGCCGGTGCGCGCGAACACCTCGGGGCGCATCTCGATGATGAAGGTCGAGCGGCCCGGCATGTAGGAATAGTGATGCGTGTTCATCGGACCGAATTCGGTGTCGATGAAGGTCTGGGTCAGCGCATCGAACGGGCGGTCGGCGCCATACCAGACGAAATGGTTGTCGAGCGACACCACGCTTTCCCCATGATCGCCGCTGGCGCGAACCACCGAGTTGAGCCCGTCCGCCCCGATCACCAGATCGCTGTCGAGCGCCGCCGGGTCTTCGATGCGGGTCGAATATTCAGGGTGGATCCCCAGCTCGGCCGCCCGCTTCTGGAAAAGCTGGATCAGCTGAAGCCGCCCGATGCCCGAGAAGCCGACGCCGTCGATCACGATGCGCTCGCCACGGTGGACGACGGCGATATCGGACCAGTGCTGCATATGCGGCGCGATCAACGCCACCGTCTCGGGATCCTCGGCTTCCAGGAACCCAAGCGCCTGTTCGCTGAAGACGACCCCGAAGCCGAAGCTGTCGTCGGCGCGGTTTTGCTCGACGACACGCAGAGCGATGTCCGGCCTGTGACGCCTGATCAGGATTGCCGCATAGAGCCCCGCCGGCCCCGCCCCGGCAATGGTGATCTTCATATGTCCGGTCTCTCCCATCGGCTCCCCCTCGCGGCCACTTGCCAAAGATGTATGACGTAATTAGTTTCGCAATGCGTAATTTGTCAAGCCTCAGGAGGTGCCCATGCCAGCTTTCCGGACCAGAAGGATCATAGAATGGGGTGAATGCGATGCTGCGGGTATCGTCTTTTATCCAAATTATTTCAGATGGATGGACGCGACATTTCACCTTCTTTCTCAGGAATGCGGTTTCGACCAGAACAGCCTGGCGACAGAACACGACCTTTTGGGGACGCCGCTCATCGAGGCGAAGTGTCAGTTCCTGGCCCCGGCGCGCTTCTATGACCCGCTGACCATTGCCGCGCGGATCGATGGCTTGACCCGGACAAGCCTCACCTTGCTATATGCCTTCGCGGTAGACACGGTGACGGTTGCAGAAGGCCGCGAGGTGCGGGCCTTCGTCGCGGGCAAGCCCCCGGCTTTGCAAAAGGCCGACATCCCTGCGGCAATCAGGATGGAGCTTGAGCGGTTCGGTGATGGACAATGAAACGGAGCGCCGTCGCGGGGTACAGTCGGTCGAGGTCTCGGTAGGAATTCTGCTGGCCCTGTCGGGTGCCTCGGGGCCGATGACGCTTTCGCAGATCGCGGTGGCAGTGGAGATGGCGCCGGCCAAGGCGCACCGCTATCTGGCCAGTCTTGTCGAAACCGGCATGGTGCAGCACCGCAAAAGCGGAACCTATGATCTGGGCGCGGCGGCGGCGCGCATCGGCACAGCGGCGATCGCCCGCATCGACGTGGTCAACCGCGCTGCTGACGCCCTGCCCGATCTGGTGGAGCACTCGGGCTGCACGGGGATGCTGTCGGTCTGGGGGGCCTTTGGCGCGACGGTAGTACGCTGGGAAAAATCCTCCGCGCAGCTGATCACCGCGCTGGGGGTGGGCTCCACCCTGCCGATGCTGCATTCGGCGACGGGTCGCAGCTTCATGGCCTGGCTGCCCGAGCGCCTAGCGATCGAGCGGCTGGCGATCGAGGCGCCCGACATGGATCCGGGCAGTTTCTCGGACCTGCGGCAAGCGGCCAGGCGCGAAGTGGTGACCGAGGCGCTGCAAACCTTCATCCCCGGACTCTACGCGCTGGCGATTCCGGTCCTCGATGTTCAGGGCTATGCCGAGGCCGTCATCACCCTGGTCTCGAACCGGCCGGAACCGTTGGCCGTTGGTTCCGACGGATACCGGACGATGATCGAGCATGCCGAGACATTCGTGCCCCGGCAGTTTCGCCAGCTACCGGCATAGTTCTCGCGGGCGGCCCCACAAGCTATGTCGGGGCCGGGCAAACTGGCGCCCGACCTCGACATCTTTGCGGCCCGCTTACGCTTCAGCGTCGGGCTGACGGTCGGGCCGGGCATCCGCGAAGGCAGGCAGCGCCTCGCATGCGGCAAGGATCGCGCCCAGCCGCGGCAGGTTCGAGATGTTCACCCCGAAGCGGATGGCCGAGAACATCTGCGGCACCAGGCAGATATCAGCCAGCCCCGGCGCATCGCCGAAGCAGAAGTCGCCCTGAGTTTCCTCGCGGGCGAGCAGCGCCTCGCAGGCCGCCAGCCCGTCGCCGATCCAGCGCCGGCACCAGGCATCGGCCACGTCCTGGCCGTGGCCGAGTTCCTCCTTGAGGTAGGCCAGCACCCGCAGGTTCTGCAGCGGATGGATGTCGCAGGCGATGGCCTGGGCAAAGGCGCGCACCCGCGCCCGCAGATCCTTGTCGGCCGGCAGCAGCGGCGGCTCGGCCCAGGTCTCGTCCAGCCATTCAATGATGGCCAGCGACTGGGTCAGCACCAGCCCGTCCACCTCCAACGCCGGAACGAGGCCCTGGGGATTGAGCGTGCGGTAGACTTCGGACTTCTGCTCGCCGCCGCCGCGCCGCAGATGCACCGAAGCGAAGTCGGGCGAAAGGCCTTTGAGGTTGAAGGCAATACGGCAGCGATAGGCGGCCGAACTGCGGAAATAGCCGTGGAACTTCATTCCGCCGGCCCGACCGTCAGATCGACCGGCGCGAGCCCGTCGATTTCGCCATGGATGCGGTCGCCGGCGACCACCGCCCCGACTCCGGCGGGCGTGCCGGTATAGATCAGATCGCCCGGCGCCAGATGATAGAACCGCGAAAGATGGGCCACCAGCTCGACCGGCGACCAGACCAGATCGGACAGATGCGCGTCCTGCTTCACCGCGTCACTGACGGAAAGCCAGATACGCTGCGGGCCGACTTCGCCAAAGGCGTCCGCCTTGGTGATCGGTGCGATGATCGCAGATTGCTCGAGGTTCTTGCCCAGATCCCAGGGCCGCTGCTTCGCCCGCGCCTCGAGCTGAAGGTCGCGGCGCGTCATGTCGAGCCCGGTCGCGTAGCCATAGATCGCCGCCGCCGCCTCTTCGACCGAGGCGCGGAACACAGGCTTGCCGATGGCGAAGACCAGCTCCATCTCGTAGTGATAGTTCGAGGTGCCGGGCGGATAGGGCACGGTCGCGCCTGTCAGGACGAGGCTCTGCGCATCCTTGAGGAAGTAGAACGGCGCCTCCCGATCCACCTCGACACCCATTTCCTTGGCGTGTTCGGCATAGTTGCGGCCCACGCAGAAGATGCGGTGCACCGGATAGGCGGCGGTTTCCCCTTCGACAGGAACCACCGGGTAGGTGGGCGAGGCGAACAGTCTGGCCTCGGGGCTCTCCGAGGCGTTCTGTGCTGCGGACATGGTGTTATCCTTGATGTTCGAGATCGTTGTAGAATTTACGGAGCGGGGGCTCGAAGGCCGGCCCGCCGTCGAAGGCAATCTGGCGAATGCCCCGGCCGGTGATCCAGCGCGCCAGATCGCCAGCAGATCCCGAGACCGTCACGTCGCCCCCGGCGGGATCGAGCTGCGACGGGGCGGGGCGATCATCCGGCCGAAGAACGGGTGACGGATGGCCCGCGGCACCGGTCGGATCGGCAAGAAGCGCGTCGATCAGGTCCGGCGGCAAGTCATCGAAGGCGCCGCCATTGTCCAGATCGATCGCGCCCAGCCAGATGGATCGCGCCCGGCGAGAGGCCATGCCGCGCGCTGTCACGACCCTGCCGCCGGGCAAACGCACCGGCGCATCCCAGTCCTTTGCCGTCAGATCCCGCCATTCGACATTGAGATGCACTTCTGAATGGCGGAAAAGGTGGCGCAACGCCTCGGCCGGCAGGGTCACCGCCAGCTCGACCGCCGGGGCGATGGCGGCGAAGGGATCCCCCTCCGCCACATCCTGCCCGGTTCGCGCCCATTCGGCGAGTTGGGCCAGCGCCCGCGCCTCGTAGCTGATCCCGGCGATGACATGGCGTCGGGTCAACCCGGCAGGCAGCGCCGGCAGGGCAAGGGCCGCATCCGACAGCTCGTTGAGCTTGCGGGCAAAATACGCCGTCCCCATGCGCGCCAACGCGAGTTCGCGCGCAGGCGCCGCGGGATCGTCATAGCGCGCCCCCTTGCCAAGCCGTTGACGAAGCGCCTCCCGCGCCTCTGCGAGGCCGCTCACTTTTCTTCCACCTGGGTGCGGTGGAAATGCAGCCGCTCCATGATCGGCGCGTCGGAGAAGCGGAACAGGTCGAACTGCGTTTCCGCCTGCAGCGACCACTGCACCCAGGAGGGCACAACGAAGAGATCGCCCTTCTCCAGCTTGTGCTCGGTTTCGCCAAGCGTGACAGCACCCCGGCCCTCGAACACCTGAAAGACCGAGGATCCGACTTCACGCCGCGGTCGGGTCGCGACGCCTTCCCGGAGCCGATGAAACTCGGCGCGGATCGTGGGCATCACGTCGCCGCCGGTTGTCGGGTTGACGTAACGCACCCCGGCATGGCCCGGCCCGAAGGTCGCGGGCTGGCCTTCCTCTTCCAGCAGCAGTTGCTCGGTCAGGGCGCGATCGGTGTATTCCCAGCGGTAAGCGCCGATGGGCGACGACACGGTGTCTCGCAGGCCGGAAAGCGGACGCAGGCCGGGATGGCACCAAAGCCGCTCACCGCGCGAGAAATCGGGGGTGGCGTAGTCGGTCACGCGCTCCGATCCATACTCGAAGAAGCCGACGTCGTTCTGCTGCGAGAACGGAATGTCGAGCCCGTCGATCCAGGCCATGGGCTTGTCGAGCTCGTTGTGGTGGCCGTGGAAATGCCAGCCGGGCGTCAGCAGGAAATCGCCCCGGCTCATTCGCACCGGGTCGCCATTGACGACGGTCCAGACGCCCTCGCCCTCGACGACGAAGCGGAATGCATTCTGAGAATGCCGGTGCTCGGGCGCGGTTTCCTTGGGGCCAAGGTACTGGATCGCGGCCCAGAGCGTCGGGCTGACATAGGCGTTGCCGCCGAGACCCGGATTGGCAAGTCCGATCGCCCGGCGCTCGCCACCCCGCCCCACCGGCACGAGGTCGCCCGAACGCTGCGCGAGCGGATAGAGATCGGACCACTTCCAGACATGGGCCACCGCCTTGGGCTTGGGGTGGAACGGCATCAGATCGTTGGTCTGCGTCCACAGCGGCATCAGATGATTCGCCTCGAAATCCGCATAGAGCTGGCGCAGCGCGGCAGCCTCGTCATTCGACAGCGGATGTTCCGTCGTATCCCCGGCAGATTGCATCGTCTCCTCCTCCGTCCCAGAGCAACCCTGGCCGTCGCGCCACGATCCCGTGGCTTTCCGGCAATTTAGGAAGTATACCGATCATCAGCATACCTGTCAAATGGTGGTAACCGCTTGATGGTTGGCGATCAGGCGTCAAATCGCTAGAAGAACGAGCCAGCCTTGCGAGGAAAACCGGAGAAGAATCTTGAGAGATCTGAGCGAATTGCCGGGTTACTTGATACGTCGCCTGCATCAGGCGTCGGTGTCGATCTTCGTGGAGGATCTCGGCGAGGTCGGGCACAGCCTGACGCCCGTGCAGTTCGCAGCGCTGAACGCAACGCGATTCAATCCGGGAACCGACCAGGCAACGCTGGCCGGAATGATCGCCTACGACCGCACGACGATAGGCGGGGTCATCGACCGGCTGGTGCAGAAGGGCCTGATGGAACGTGTGGTGAGCACACGCGACCGCCGCGCACGGGAGCTGCGCCTGAGCGATGCGGGCGAGGCCGTGCTGGACAGCCTCTACCCACTGATCGTGAAGATTCAGGGCGAGATCCTCGCCGGACTGGACGAGAGCGAACAGCAAGCCTTCCTTGTGTTGCTGAAGAAGGCCGTTGACGGGGTCAACGACCGGAGCCGCGCCCCCTTGCGCTTGCGGGAGTCCTGACCAGGCCGGGCTTCACCAGAAACGCATTCGAAGGCCCGGTTGCCATGCGGCGCCGGGCTGACGCATCGCTCTTTTGGATCAGGTCGGCGAAGGCGCAGGATGCCCCTCCAGCCGTGCAAGCCCGCTCCGGCAATGCAAGAGCGCCTCTCGCACCCCGAATGCCGGGGCGAAGTTCAAGAGGCTGGAGGCCACGCCAAGATCGGTTGGTCCCGGACGGAAGAAGCTCCGAGGCTCCCACAGGGCCGGACTGTCTGCTAGGGTCCAGACTCATTGAATTTCACAGCCAGAACAAGACGGTTGCGGCGAGCATGATCGCGGAGAAGAAGGTTTCCGGGCAGCGGTCGTATCGGGTGGCGACGCGCCGCCAATCCTTCAGACGG